>JAFLTH010000049.1 GCA_022510525.1 Lachnospiraceae bacterium
ATCGCTGTATATCGAATTATCTGACAACGTCTTAATTTCATCGCTCATGTCCTCCATAATAATTTATATAACAAACAATAATCAACCTATGACCGCATTATCAAGACTTATTATACATATGATAACATAACAGATCCGTTATAGCAACAATCGACCAACCCACAGATGCCGGGATTCCATAATCTTATATGTTTTTGCTTGTTTCATGGTAAATCTCTCCGGAAAAATATTTCCCGATTTTAGCTATAATTTCCAACACGTCCGATTTCATTATATCTGGAAATGAGGAAAGAACAGGCCCTGTCTCAAAGCACAGGTTCCCTTGATAATGAATTTTACTCAAACCGCTGACAAACCCTTCCCAATCCGTGGAAGAGGTATTCTCTCTGCTTCGGGTAAAAGTAAAAGGGATCTGGTGCAGATCCATGATTCCGTCATTGTCGTGGATATGCAGCACCTTTAGGCGATGTCCCAGTGTAACAATAAAGTCCTCAAAATCAATCCCCACCAGATTGGCATGCCCCGTATCAAAACAAAAACCCAATACCTCAGTACAAAACTTGTCATTCATCCGGTCAATGCGTTCTGCCGCCTTCTTTGCATCACAGCACGGACCCTCAACGATATGCCCACCCAGACTTGTATAAAGATTCTCTATACATATGATAACACCGTATTCCTTGGCCATGGGCGCAAGGAACTCCAGAAAATCCGAAGTCTTCTCCCACTCCGCCGCCTCTGAACCAAGATAATGGGAAAGCTTAAAGCCATGTACAACAATATAAGGACATTCCAAGAATGCACACACCTCCATACTCTTCGGCGCTACCACATTCTTAAGATAATCGTTCAGTTCATCCGACTCTCCCGGCACATAGTTCGGATATGGCATGTGCATCTGACTGACCTCAATGCCTGCTGCCTGCACCGCCTCTTTATGCGGTTTGAAATACTCCCGCAGTTCCTCCACAGAACGGTCAAAGAAACTGTTTATTTTACCCTGATATAAATCATAATTTCTCAGATAGGTATCCAGACTGAAATCACAGCAGGAAAAGCCCGCATCTCTCAGCATTGTAAAACCTTCCTGAAGATTCCTGTCCGTTATAGCATTCTTGGTTTGTACTCCGATTTTCACTGATCGTCCCTTTCCAGCCTGTCAAAGTAGAAGTTCGGCATATATTCATCGTTGAAATATTCAATATTCTTGATTCCCATCTCCTTAAGCTGCGCCTCAATCTCGCGGTAATAAATATTGCAGATATAGACACCGCAGTCCTCCGGCAGATTCTTGAGTTCCTCCGGATTCTTGATTGTAAGTCCTTCAAACTCCGTATCCCACAATTTCTGATTGTTATCACATGTAAAAAGCGGCGGATACTGCTTGCCGTAGCACTTCATGTAGTTCCGGCACATATTGCCTGCCCCAAAGAGGACAATGGATTTGTACTTCTTCAGATTCTGCTCCAGTTGAACCTGCCATCGGATATAGTCCCCCACTTCCCCGGCAAGCTGATAAACCGTGGGCCGCAAGAGTGGTGAAAATGCCCTTGCTGTGTCAGTACAATTCACGATCAGTTCGCCGTCGAAATCAATATCCCTCAGTCCCCTGAGCAGTCCCATCCAGTCCGTCTGCGATTTCCCATTCTGTGCACTGGAAAACGGCATCAGCGCCGCATCATTATGTCCGTCACAGTCTCGCAAGATCACGGCCTTGATCCTGTTCCCTAATGTGGTGACATATTCATGCACATTTATTCCGCAAAGGCTGCAAATCCCTATATCCACACAGAATCCAAACACCTCTGCTCCGGCTTCCTCGTTCAGTCTATCTACCCAATCCGCTGCATCCGCCGCTTCCGCACAGACACCACGCACCGGATGCCCACCTACATCGCGACACATATTCTGCAGAAGAATACATACGCCGGATTCTTGCGCTTTTACTGCGAGGCTCATATAGAAATCATGGTTTAGCTCCCATTCCCTTCCACGGGTTCTGTCACCTGTAATCGGTGATATGAGCATGTACTTAACCCCATTACTGCCACAAAATTCGATACATTCCTCCGCTGCTTTTCCGGTGAATGCCTCAAGCTTCGCCTCTGCATCCTCTATTGCCTCCATGTCGGGTGAATCGTCTTCTTTCAGGAAATTATCTTTAATCTTCCTGTCCTGTAAAGGATCAATCAGGTCATAAGATGAACCATACACAAAGGGAATCTGCACTCCATTCTCCCGGCACGAGTCAAATAGCGGAGAATAGCGTTCAGATACGGACAGCAAATCTATTTTCTTCGGTTTAGGCGGTTTTCTCTTATATCTTCCATAAAAATCCGGAACCGGAACGCTTATATCTGGCGCCACACTGTCAAACCCGGCCTTTTGCAAATCTCTGATTCCTTGAACGGGTCTTTCTGTATTTATCATTATATTGTGGCAGATCACATTCATATGTTACCTCCTGTTGACTATAGCCGCTCATGCTTAGCGCCTATTTTAAGCCACTCCAAACTGAAAAATCTCTATCATCCATAAAATTTCCTTTATGTTCATGGATGCCTGCGACCATCTGAACAATCTCAAGTGTGGGAAGGCTTTCAGGCGTTTTAATATAATCAAAATCCCTCATGGCAATCTCCTTCACTAACAATTAATCTCCATCATTTTATCATCAAATGATGGAGATCATTATTTCCATCCACAGTGATTATTATGTTTTACTCATTGCAAAATCAATACATTAATACTGCCTTAACATTAATCCATCCTATGATAAACGTCAATGCATTATTTCATAACCTCATTAAGTGGCCCATTGCTCCAAGGCTTGATATTATCTTTAACCACAATATCAGGAAATTAATTATCTTGGATATATCTATTTGGGGTGGAATCAATCAATTCGTAAGACGGTCCATATACAAACGGAACCCTTCATCATAATGTTTTGGCAGGTTACATTCATGTATTGCCGCCTGCTTACCTTCCGCTCCCTATCCTCACTGAACTAATCTGATCTTTAATTTCAGTTGAGCTCGTGGATTGTGTATACGGAAAGAACACCATATCCGCCCCGTGCTGCTGCAGGAATACTTTCCGCGCAAGCCAGTCGGGGTCATCCGCATAATCACTGCCTGAGAACTGGACATCAAAATGATACATGTAATAAGCGTCCTCCGTGTTCGGTCTGTCCGGGGGAATCATAACTGCCTCGTCCACATATCTGCAGGACTGCACAATTTCAAGACGTTCCTCAAAAGGGATATATGGGCGCGTTTTCTTGCTTTTGATGACCTGCTCGTCCGATGACACGCCAACTATCAGATAGTCACACTGTTCCTTCGCACGCCTGAAAATGTTCAAGTGACCGATATGAAACAGATCAAAAACCCCGGCAACATAACCGATATGGTATTTCTTCGGTGTGGCTTCTTCCTGATGATATACCTGCTTTAATGGCCTGTCATAATCAAGTCGCGGATTATATACAGAAATATCCTTGATATCCATAGTCCTTAATTGTATAAGAACATCTTCAAAAAACTTAATACATATAAAAACTTTGAACGGGACATCAATCTCCTTTAATATTTCGGGAGAAAATATTTCTATTCCGGAGAGGTTTTCTCCCCATCTGCTTTCATTGTTATCAACTATTCCGGCAATATCATAATACTGCCCAAACTGCTCAATAAACTGTTCCGAATATTTCCCCGAACCAAAAAGATAAATCCGCTTGCTGCCAATTCCTTTGAAAATATTTGTAAACAACTTCTCATATTCTTCCTGGCTGTAATCCATCCTATGCCTGTTGGAAAGTACCAGCCGACCGTCCCTCCTATGCTGCCTGTGGTATCCTGACAGCTCCTTGTCGTTTCTTAATTTTTCCAGAAATTTATTGCCTTTCGCCCTCCAAGTACCCTGATATTCATAAAGATTGAAATATTTCAAGACTTCTTCCCTTGGGTAAATCTTTTCAAGATCGGGGCTGTCCCTGTATATGAAGTCTATGGTTCTGATGAAAATAGCATTTGCCGGAAAATCTTCAATATAAAATTCCTGATCAAAAAAAACAAATCCCTTCTGTGTGTAGAAGCAGTTCAGCGAAACTAAGTCGATATATCCCCGCTTTAAAATGACTCCTATATTCCGCTTTTCTTCCATGGTTCCGAATGCACGCTTCTGCCACTGATCGACATTGGGATCGTCTTTTTTCCGTTTTTCCCACCAGGGTTCAAACTTTGTCCAGTCCACCTCCTCATAAGGTACATGTTCCGAAGATGACAGGATAATCTGCCTAAATGTTTCCAGTTCCCATATAAAGACCCGCCTGTCGCTTCGCAGGGTTTCCCTGAAATATTCCGTGGCAATCTGTCCATCTATAAACGGCATTACATATGTGTCATTTTCCACATGTCCCTCTGCCACAGGGACGCCATGCCGATTCAAATATTCGGCATTCTTCGCCATGGATTCTATTTTGTCTATGCCCTCAGGATGCAGGGCTTTTTTCAATACCCGCTTTGGATAGGTAATCATCGTCGCCAAGGCTTCCTCATGATCCCGATCCCCCTGCACCGTTATCTGATCAAACTCTGAAAGTTTCCCGTCAATCGTGCATTCTATCAGAAACCCATTTGCCATTTGATGAAGCATGTGGTTCTCCACCAGATCTGCATATAATTTTTCTTCCTCAAGGAATATGGTTTCGGGACTTTTGTATTGCGGAAATATCCTTACATCAAGACATTCATTTGGTATATAATTCTCCGCCAGCAGGACCTGCGGCCGTACAAGGTCCGGCATGACCGAATAAAATCTATATTTCTTTATTCCCGCATGGAGAAGCATTCTCTTATATTCTGCCATAGAATAGGCACGTCCGCCAATAACTTCTTTTCGCTGCGCACTCAACTTGGAATAGCCGTCTATTCCATCAAGGACATGCCCTGAAAATGCATCCTTGTCACCGCAGAAATAACGGATGGCAAGGCGGTTTTCCGCACCGATCAAAAGCTTCCCGGAATTTGTAAGCATCGTCTTCAGACTTATAAGCAGATTCTCCGGCTGCCTGCTTCTTTCCAGAATACCTGCCGCCACAATATAATCAAATGTATCGCAGATTTTGTCTAAATCCTCTGCAGCAACTTTTACTGTATTTATTCCCTTTTCTTCCAGCATATCAAAAAGCACTTCGCATTCCGGTATACCATCTGAAATGAAAAGCACTTTTGCTTCGGCCTGAAAATCATACCACCTGATTAGGGCCTTGGGTAAATCCCTGATGATTTCGTCTGCATTCATATCAAAAGCCCTCCGTATTATCGGAACTTATTTTTTCAGCAATCTCCAACATTCGTGAAACACCGACAGAAATATCATACTTACCGCCCCACCCCAGACCTTCCAGCTTATCGGAAGCCAGCACTGCATACTCAATGGGAGTAAGTTCCCTCTTTTCCGAGTCCGAAGGCTGCTCAAAAACGCACTGTCTGCCGGACTTCTCAGCAACAATTGCCGCAAATTCAGCAATGGTAACTCTGGAAGCGGCATTCGCTATATTATAAGCCTCACCGCTTGTCCCATTTAGCAGCACCGTCAATAAGCCGGAAGCACAATCCGCCACATAAGTGTAGCTGCGCAGCTGCTTTCCTGGACTGTGCAGTACAATATCCTGCCCTGCCAAAGCATTTTTCATGAATTGAACCGTCGCCCGATTGTCACGCAACGACACATTTGCCCCATAAGTATGACTCAATCTGGCTATAACTGTTGAAACCCGGTACTGCTCCGTAAACGACACACATAAAGTCTCTGCGCAACACTTCGCAATAGGATAGCAGGAACGCACATCCATACTGTCTATATGCCCTGTCTCAGTTTCCGTAAAACCATGCATCTCTTCGACTGACTTCCCATATACTTCACCGCTGGATAAATATAAAAACCTTTCAATTCCCGCTTCTTTTGCATACTGTAGCAACTGACAGGTTCCCAACACTGCCGGTGTCATCGTCTCTACCGGATGCTCCCGAAATGCAGAAGGAAACCCATCTCCGGCTGCATGAACGATATAGTCTACGCGCTCCTTCATATGCAGCGGCTCTGTGACGTCCTGCACCACAAAATGCAGTTCCGGCATCTCCCGAACCGAAACAAACCTGGTGCATAAAGTCTCTTCATTACGGGCAAGCGCATATACTTGAATCCCTGCATTCTCCTGCCTATTGGCATACATAAACAAGTCAACCAGAAAAGAACCAATCAGCCCGGCGGCCCCGGTTACTAAAATACTCTTGTGAAATAATTTTCGATAATTTACAGTACTGTGTAATGCAGTCATCAAATCTTCACGATAAATCTCATTTTTAATATACATACTACTTCAACCAATCATCCGGCCACGCATCAACTGCATCACTTTAGCCACGTTCCCTTTCATCATTTATACTTACCGACCAAATCTTGCACTTAATTGTCTATACCTTCATAATCCCGATCACCCTGCACCGTTAGCTGTAATAAATTCGTCAATATACATCTTAGGCAAATTTTCATAAACCGTATCAAGATATAGCTTTAGTTCTCTGCTGCTGTCAAGAACGGTGATAAACATAAACGAACTCTGCATTTTCAGTGAATCTTCTCCACATTTGATGAACCTAACCTTTTCCGAAACGGAACATTCCCGCTTATCAATAACAGTAAACTTAATGTCAGATATACCTTGAAGTTCTTCTAAAATAAGCCGGCCTACATCTCCATATCCATATATGACAATTTCCTCAATCTTCTTTTGATTAATAAAATTCTCTATAGCTTTATGTATTTTACTGCCCCCTCTAATCCAAGCAGTTAAAAATTTGACCTCTAACAATTTATTATTACCCAAATAATAACGTCTCTCATATTTTAGTCTGGGATACTCATCTGCATTAATTTCCTCTTCACTCTTAATCGCAATCAAACATACATCATTCCAATAATCATCATAATCCGATGATGCATTTCTTTCCGGAATGCCTGCCACCGTAACATCTATTACTTTCAATCCGGCCCATTGAGCCAACGCGGCAAAACCATCTGCAAAATATCTGTAACAATCCAGCGGAGCCTTGTGCTCATTACCCGAGTTCGGTGCTATAATACAGATGATTCCTCCCATTTTCAGCTTTTTATATATTTGCTCCATGGTAAGCCATGGATATTCAATATGTTCAAAAGCCTGCCCTGATATAATATAATCAAACGACTCATCCTCAATAAATTCCCATGAATACGGATCATCGGCGACCAAATCAACATTAGGTCCTTCTACCACATCCAAGCCGACATAATCAACATTCTTTCCATCAAAAAGTTCTCTGTATGAACCGTTTACCGCAAAGCTTCCAATATCGAGCACTTTGACATGCTTCTTATCAGTGAAATAATTATTTACAAACCATTCCATTCTTGCCATTGAACTCTTATGCATATTACTTTCTCTCCTCACATACTTTATAATGAAACATTACATTATGGCAATGCATATAATACCGTATCCGTGAAAGTATTCGTATAGTGCCGCAAATATAAATGATAATCCGGAACCAGACTCTTTATGTATGCGGGAATCTCAACAATGTCTTCTTTTTTGTGATATACACTGACAGCGAGTTTCGGTCGGTGGTGCTTAATCATATTTTGACATCCCTTTAATGCTTCTAATTCGGCACCCTCAATATCCATTTTTATAAAAGTTACTTTTTCTTTTACGCAGGAGTCCAAACTTACTACCTCTATGCGGTCAGCATCTTCTTTATCTGTAATACTGCTGGCGGCTGTTCCTGTCGTTTCAAAATAAACAGTTGTATCAGAACTCCATAGTCCTTTATTATATAACACAATATCTATTTCAGGATGCTGTTTTTTTACTTTAATGCATTTTTTATATGACTCTTCATCCGGTTCAAATGCATATATCTTATAATCGGTAATATTTCTTCTGACACATTCTGCTGCAAATCTAATGCTTGTATCTAAATTTAAAACCCCTGCATCCACAAAGGTTTCCCCTTCAACATATTGAATAAAATCTTCAAAATATTGCTTGTCAGTTAATCCTATTACGCCATAATTATAGTAATCACGATACACAATGATGTTTTCCCTATTCATTCCCAATGAGATCGCCAGATTGGTACAATTATTAACAGCACTTCTATCGATCATCGAGATGACAAGACAATCTACAATTTGAAAATCCACTGCATCATAAGTATATACAGGAATATTCAATATTTCTTTTATTTTAGGGTCTCTGTCAATAATTCCCTCTACTGTGATATTCTCTTTCCAAACAATTTCTCTGATGAATTTAGTACAGCACGTTCCTCCTCCCCAAATCCATATGTGCCTTTTATTATTTAGCAGATTAATCAATTCATTTTTCTTGTCCGGATGCTTCGCTCCGCCTTTTAATTTAGGAACGCATCGATCTACAATATTCTGAATATAAACAAAATCATTGCTTTCACTATATGCAAGTCTATTTTCAAAGATAAACTTTGACTCCTCATCTCCCCACCATGACATCATTGTATCTCTCATATGTTGTTCCATTTTATACCCCCCCCCGTTCTATATAATTTATATATGCTATTTCAACCAATCATCCTTTTTTGCCATCAGAAGCGCCTTGAAAATCTCCAAGTCTTCTGTAGTTGTAATCTTGATATTCTTTTCAGAGCCCGGACAAAAGAAAACTTCCATTCCTAATTCTACCATCAATGTACAGGTAGCAGTGGAATTGTCTATTCCTCGCTTTTGTGCTTCCTCATGTGCCCACAGTAATTTCTGTAGAGGGAACGCCTGAGGAGTTTGTGTCCTTGCCAGAGAATCCCTGTCAATCAATGTAGAAGAACTGCCGCCGCTCTCATTGCGCAGCAACATGGCTTCCGCGCAGGGGATTACCGTGACAGCGGAACCGTGTAGTCGACATTCTGCAATACAATTGGAGATAATCTCCTGAGACACATTAGGCCTGATTCCATCATGAATCAATACCAAATCCGAAGCTTCACAATGTTTTTCCAATTCCAGCAAACCATTATGAATCGACTCCTGGCCGTTCGCTCCTCCTGCTGTCACCCACTTTAATTTGGTGATGTTAAACTGGCTTGCATAAGCCTTCAATATTTCCTGCCATCCGTCAATACAGACCGCCAATATCCCGTCAATCTCCGGATGATTCTGGAATGCCTGCATTGTATAGACGATAATCGGTTTGTCATTAATATTTAAAAATTGTTTTGGTATGTCCTGATTTGTCCGGACGCCCTTGCCGCCCGCAAGGATCATTGCAACATTCATTTCTAACACTTCCTTTTGCTACAGAATATAAAAGTTTTTTTCTATATCGGTTCCGTCTAAATGTTCGGTAATACCAAGTCCTTCAAGTGTTACCAGCATCTGTCGGTACATACCCGTCCCACGAACAACTGCAATAATGACTAGCGCCCCAGGATATGCCGCAACAGCCTCATTGATAAGAAGAATTTCGCGATTGCCAATCTGCCTTTTTTCGGGATTGTCTGAAACAGCAAAACAGCGAATCTTATCATAAAATCCCTCGTTATATATGCCCCTGAATACAATATGCCCTCTTTTGCCTGTGCCGTATATAATCAATCCCGATGCCTTGTCCAACTTTTCTCTGACTTGCCTTTTAGCATCAATCACCTTAGCACATGCTTGATCCGGATTACTGCAAATCTGTTGACACCAACCTTCCAGAAAAGAATATCCGGCTATACTATTGTGATAAACATCACAATCCTTTATGATCAGATCGCAAAACGCACGTTTACTCTCATCCGCAATCCGCAGAAAAGTACCATAGTGACGAACCATGCGATAAAAATTGCAGTACTTCAGCCCCTGAGCATTCTGTTTGTGCTCCATAATGCGTGCTATATACTCATATTCTTTAGTCATCGCCAGCATTTTGCTTTGACTCTTGACAGATGACATCGGATTGTCCTGGCGATACAGGTAAAAAGCCTGGCTCAGCCACATAACTCTCCTGCAAAAGGTCATTGTCTGCATCCAAAAACCGTTATCCTGATAAGATGCCCCCGGCGTTTCATGAAAGCGTATGTCGTTTTCCAACAGAAATTCCCGATGATAGATCCCCGTCCATATATTCATCAAAAAAGCATAATATTTCCTGTGATCCGTCTCCTCCAGGACCCGATCATAATAACCATCCAATCCTTTGTTGTGCATCTTCTCGCAATATCCTACCGTCTCCATCCAATAGAAGGCATCCGATTTAATCACATCCAGATGTTTGTCAGATGCATGCATATATAAAGTCTCATACATTTCCGGCAAAATGACGTCATCACTCTCCACAATTCCGATATATTCACCGGAGGCAGCATCAAGCCCCGCATTCATGGCAGCGCCATAGCCGGCATTGTCCCTGTGCAGCACTTTGACACGGGAATCCCACAACGCATATGTATCCAGTATACTGCCGCTGTTGTCTGTCGAACCGTCGTCCACACAGATCACCTCAATATCCCGAAGCGTTTGCCGCAAGATACTGTCTATGCAGGCAGTCAAATACTTTTCCACATTATAGACCGGAACGATCACCGATACTTTTGGCATGATTTTACTCCTTTACAACCAATACGTAACCGCACCATGGTTAACTTTTCTCTTACTCTCATCAGGCAGTTCCATCCAGCCTTTACCATATAGGTTGTCCAAATATTCTTTGTAGCCTGCAGGGACATTTACCTCTATGTCTTCAAAGGGCATTCTGAGTGTTTTGTCGTATACCCTTCTTGTCGTGCAGTCCTTCTCCCCATATGAGGTGGCTAACACGCCGACATATTGTTGAACATCAAAATCATATTTTTTTAAAAACTCTTTTTGCTGTGGATACCACTTGTTAAACACTTTCAAATCACCGTTCAAGGCATAGAAGTCTTCCCAAATTTTCTTTTCCAATTCAGCGTAATCCGTAAAGTAGGTTTTGCGGTCCCCGGCATCATCAGGCAGTCCGATCAACGGAAAGATATCAATCGAGATAGGGCGTACATATCTGTATGTTTTCACATCTTCCCTCACAATAGTCTCATTATCAATAATCTTACTAAAAAGCAATATAAAATCTTCCCGGTCGGTTATATCCGGTCCAACCAAACTATATCCCGTATCATCCACAAACTCGTTAACAAATCTTTGATAATCTTCCCAAGGCATAAATACATCCACATCATCATCCCAGGGAATAAATCCCTGATGCCTGATCGTCCCCAAAAGCGTTCCGCCGCATACCCAATATCTAAGCCCTTTCTCGTTACAGAAACTATCCAAACATGCCAGCATTCCTTTTTCTTTTTCATGCATTTCCTGTAGGGTTACCACTCGCTTCCCTTGCATCTTATCCATAAAAGGATCATTTCGCCAGTCAAACATGCAATAGAAGTTCGTACCCTCTTTATAATCCATGGCTTCTAATTGATTCTTCACTTCCTCATAGTTCTTAGAAGCCACCAGAATTACAACCTCTTCATCATATGGAATCAGTCGTTCCTCAACAGTGTATATCCCCATTAAGTCCCGGACGGAATTAAGATACCGGGCAGAAAATGCTTTGATCCTTCTCCTCACTTGAAGCAAACTCACATGATCGTTCGATATATAACTATCGACCTGATATCCCAAATTTGATAATATTGTCCGCATTCCGAATGAGTATGTATCCAGTCCATACAATACTATTTTGGTATCATGCGTTATAATCGCCTTATCAATCAATTCATTTATCCCATTAGCAATTTCTTTGATAATACTCTCAGAATATACGCTTTTCATTTCGCATCTCCCATGGTTATTCCTATGAATCGTCTTACCCGTCAACATCCGTAACCCGCAAGAATCCTCTCCCAGAATTCTATATGCGGTTCTCTCAGGCTCTTCGGATATATCATGTCATGAGCCAACATTCCCATCTGTCCCAACCGTTCCCTGTGAACGGACAGATACTTTATCCGCTCTGCCATCGTCTCTATGTCTCCTAACGGTACAATAAAACCGTTTTCATTATCCACGATATCTTCACTGACTCCCGACACATGAGTCACGACGGGAATTGCTCCGTTGCCCATAGCCTCTATAATCGAAATACTGCGCCCTTCATAATCCGCAACATTCACACAAATATCCTGTCTCTGCCAAAAATGCTTGATTTGGCTGCGCTCTATTTGTCCTAAAAAAGTAACCCTTTGACCAAGCTGATGACCATGGATAAATTCTTCCATTGCAGGTTTTGCAACACCGTCGCCCGCCAATTCAAATTGAAAGTTCACTTGCTCCCTATCCAACAACTCAATAAGATGTAAGAGCAAGTCCATTCTCTTCTGTGATTCTTCCATTCCGTCCATACGCCCTGCATAGCCTATCTTGACAGGCAAGGTCTCGTCGGATGTGTACGTTCTTAACAACTCTTTCTCACACTCGAAGGGACAGCTCATGGCAAGAACTTTGCCGGGATCTGCACCATTTCGCCACATTCCACTTTGGATATCCTGACTGACTCCGATATAAAGATCGATGTCATCTTTATACAGTATATAATCTCCATAGGTTTTTTGATTGCCCATATGTATCGCAGAAATGATGCTTACTTTTTCAGGTAGTATTCTCTTCAGCACACAGGCCGCCAATAGTGTGACATTGGGTTTACCAGTTACGATGACACATGGCACTTTAGATAATAAGTACCGAAACACGCTGTAAAAACTCTCTTCTTCCAGTGATTGCTGCTTATCCAATGAAACCTTATCCACAATATCGGCTATGATCGAAGGAACCTCATAATCACAATCATCCGTCATGATGCGTATATGCTTCCGATTATTCTGAAGAAGACCAGTACACAAATCCATTGTCCATGCTTCGATTCCACCCAATTCAAGACCATAATAACAATCAAAAACAATGCTTTTGAAGGGATTTTCTTCAATTTGCGCTGTCATTCTCCGGGTTCTTTCACTATGGGAATAAACAGACGCATATACATATTTTCGAAATATAAAGTACCTTATAATATTATTTGCCGGATAATGATAAATCTCTTCTAACATATTGCTGACCTCTGTAACAGTGTCTGAATCGGCAATACATATGCATAGATATTCATTTGAATACTCAACAAGTCTTTCGGGAGATTCAACGATATGCCCGGCCATCTCTGTTCCCTGCTTATCCAAATTGTTGTCTACAATGGCAAGGATTGTTATATCAGATTTTTCCAGTATGGCGCACATTCGTTCACAACGCCGACCGGCACCATATAAGACAACGCGATCTCTCATACCCATGCACTCCCGCTCCTAACTAATATTCTCACAAACAGATTTCGATACTTAAGATACAGAGAATCATTGAACCCATCCCCAAACAATCTTGCCTGCAGGAACATTATAGTCATTTATTAAGCTATCACGAACTGTATGACATATTAAATCGTCCTGAATGGCTATCAAAATATAATCAAATTCAATAATCCTTATCTTCTCAACGTCATCGACAGGATAATCTGCCGTACGATACTTCTGATAGTTTTGATCCACAATATGAACTTCTCTGCAATATCCTGTTGCTTTTAACTGCTCATAATAACTGTGTCCCACCACTCCCGCGGCATAGATGATGAGTTTAGCGCCTTTAGGTATTTTATCGTACGGAAACACCCAGCCTTTTTTTCGAGTTACAGTATAGGATTTACTAATCGTATCATCCCGTTCTTTCAAAAGAGACAATAGAAACTGCTCAGGCTCCAGCTTGATAATTGCCTCATAATACTTGACAAAATCATCCCCACACAAAAATTCTCCATGATACTGTAAGATTTTAAATTCCGGCTCTGTATGTTCCTGTATATATTTATAGGTCTCGAAAAAAGCTTCCTTATCATATAAACTCGTCAGATGCCAAACTTGCATTTCTACTGCCCAGCTTATAAAACTCTGTTCATATATATCATATATTCCTCGGCTTATTAATTCTATGTGAATCATCTCCAGCATCCTGAAAACATTTTCCCAGTTCTTCCCTCTGGTGTTCGACAGAGAATTGCCATTGTATATCCTATGCCAGACTAAGCACTCATCAAGCACACCAATCCTTTCAGCCAGCGCCACAAGCATAAACACAAAGAACCCATCTTCCGACGTCCTGAAATCCGGAAATTCATAACCCATTGCCCGCACAAAATCCGTACGAAAAAGCTTATCCCAAGCCCAGCCCACCATTGCCTGAAAAATTCCCCCACACTTCATATCGGTCCCTGAAAAAACACTTACGTGTTTTGGAAAGAACGCATCCCTTTGGGATGAATCAACTCCAAATCCCTCACCGATTCTGTCATCCATTCGATACGAATGGCACAGAGTGATATCAAGCCGGTCCTGCTCCGCACGCAAAAACAGCTTCTCCAGCATATCAGGCTCGAAGAAATCGTCCGAATCCAGAAAAAGCAAGTATTTCCCTGATGCATGCTTCATTCCGTTATTCCTTGCCACCCCTGCATATTGATTCTTCTGGGTGATTACCATGATACGATCATCCGATTTCTCATAGTTGCGAAGGATGGTCAGAGACTCATCCGTCGATCCGTCATCCACGCATATGATCTCTATTTCAGATAATGTTTGATTGCGCAGACTGTCCAGACATTGATGAATATATTTTTCTTCATTATATACAGGTAGAATAACCGATACTTTAGGTGTCATATACGATTCTCCCAAGGTATTCTAATATTATTATCAACCAAAAACAGATGTGGCACAGAAATTCTATGTGTCATACCAGATAACAATACTGAATAATGTCACCGGCATTAATCCATTCCGTCACGCCTACTTTGTTCAGAAGTGCTGAAATCTCCCGATAAGCATCCGACTTTTCCGACACGGAAAGAATGATAAGCTTTTTGCAAATCTCTGCTTCCTCCGACAAAGTTCTGATTGGTATTCCGGCTATTTCCGGCACAGCCGCTTTTTCTGATGACACAAAGCATGATATTCTATCGTAAAATCCATGACTGCCAAGATAGCGAAACACTATCTGTCCAAAATTACCATACCCATAAATCACAATACTATCAGAATTCTTCAGTTTCTCATCAAGATGTTCTTTCCCGATTATAAACCGGTGACAATAGCCGTCAGGATCAGCCATTACATCCATAAACCACTTTTTCAGGCCTTCATTATTCCAAAGCAATTCGGAATACCTCTCATAATCCTCAATCGCCTTATTACAGAACTCTCTTTTATACTCATCCGCAATACGCTTAAATGTACCTCTATGGCGCAGAAGACGATAGTAATTGCATAAATCTATACTTTCTTTCGCCGCACTCTTTTCTTTAAGCGTCTTTTCCAGATAATCATACTCGTCAGACATAGCATAAATATTGATCCTGCTCTTTATGGACGCCATCGGGTTGTCCTGCCGGTACAGATAAAATGCCTGATTCAGCCACATGGCATTCCTACAGAAGGAAATCGTCTGTATCCAGAAACCGTTATCCTGAAAAGACGCACCCGGCGTTTCATTATGTCTGATTTGAAATTCCTCTAAAAATCCTCTCCGATATATGCCTGTCCACGTGTTCATATAAAAACCGTGAAATAACTTGCGATCTTTTTCACCAAGAACCCTGTCATAATAATTGTCGAGATTTGTTTTATGAATACGGAACATATAATCACAAACCGACAGCCAGTAAAATGCATCTGATTTTACAATGTCAAGATCATACGCCGAGGCATGACGGTATAAAGTTTCATACATCTCAGGAAGTATACAATCATCACTCTCCACAATCCCAATATACTCACCCGTAGCCGCATCAATTCCGGCATTCATTGCCGCACCATATCCGGTATTCTGACGGTGAATGACATTGACACGATTGTCCTGCGCAGCATAGGCATCAAGAATTGCAGGACAGAGATCGGTAGAGCCGTCATCAACGCATATCACTTCGATATCCTGAAGCGTCTGCGCAAGTATGCTGTCCATGCATGCAGCTAAATATTTCTCCACGTTATAAACAGGCACAATCACTGATACCTTCGGCATGTCATTTACCCCTTTCCGCACATTTCCTATCTTCCCATTGAAATTAACCAGATAATTCTGTTATAAAATCAGCCATCTTTTTCATTGCAATTGTTAAAATCTCAACATCTTTTACAAATGCGATTCTTATATAATTATCAAAATTGTCACCATAAGCTTTTCCGGGAACAACAGCAATATGTTTGCTATCCAGCAGTCTGTATGCAAATTCTACCGAATCTATGCCAAGCTCACTTATATCAATAAATAAATAAAATGTCCCTTGGGGCTTGTAAAAACGTAATAAAGGAATGGATGCAAGACTTTCACAAACACAATCACGCCTCTTTTGAAATTCGGATAACATATACCCCACATCAATATTATTATTATATGCTTCAATCAACGCCCACTGTGAGGGAACTGTTGTACAGGCTGCAACATTTTCCTGAAGCTTAATCATATTCTCAATAATATTTTCGGGTGCAAAAGCATATCCTACTCGCCATCCCGTCATGCTAAATTCCTTTGAAAGACTGTCTATCAAAATCGTTCTTTCTTTGGCATTTTCAAACTGCAGAACACTCTGATGTTCGATATTATCATATGTAAGTGTTCTGTAAACTTCGTCAGAAATAATAGTCAGATCATATTTCTCTGCTAATTCTGTTACAACCGCCAGTGATTCCTTCGGAATAATGCCTCCTGTAGGATTATTAGGTGAATTTAATATAATAGCAACTGTTTTATCTGTAATCTTGCTTTCTAATACATTTTCATCTATTTTTATGCCGGAGTTACTGTCATAACTGTCAATTATTATAGGTTCCCCACCACACATTATCACCATTTGAACATAATTCACATAGTATGGGGCAAATATTATCACTTCATCGCCCGGATCAACCAATGTTAACAATGATAAATAAATTGCCTCCATCCCACCGACAGTAATAATAACATTTTTGTCAGGATTGCAGGCAACCTTCCAAATATTCTTAATTCTCTCAGCTGTTGCCTCTCTTGCTCCCGCGATGCCTGCGTTTGCCGAATAATGTGTGCAATTGTTTATTATTGCGTTAATTCCGGCTTCCTTTATCTGTTGAGGTGTATTAAAATCAGGATCACCCAATGTAAGATCAATACAATCATCATACAATTTAGCTTTATTAAACAAGGCTCTTGTTAAAGATGGAACTATACTCAATGCTCTATCAGATATTTTCATTTTTTAATCCCCCAAATCCAGTAATTGTCCATATTTTAAATCTACACTGCTAGGATCAAACTGAATAAAGCCACCTCCCGGATATAAAGTTAATTCTCCTACATATATTTCATTCTCGATACTGTAAAAATCTACTCTCAGAAACTTCATATCCTTTGAGAGTTCAGCGGCAATGTTGTACATATCCGTAAGCCTCTTGGGTCTCTTTATATCCGCACTATAATCATTCTTGGATTTGTCACAAAAATTAAGGGGATTCCACTCAAAATCATAAGGATTAAGTTTATGCTCAATAAATCGGTTAAAATCGACTTCAATATACTCCGGCCCACCGTTAAAGCAAAAAATCTTATAGTCTTTTAATTCAAAACCTGATTCATCCACCATGTATTTCTCAGCAATAATACGTGAATGAACATTTTTATACGGCCACTCTCTACTTATCCAGTAAGAATTTATGCCTAATGATCTGTTTAAGATTCTCCGTGCCTCTTCTTTGTCAAAATTCTTTTTATCATCTACGATTACTATACTTCCGGAATCATGTGTACATTTCAGGACAAACTGATCCGGAAGCTTGCTAAAATCAATCTCATCAAATGAATCCCATACACCTAACGTAGGTACCGTATATCCGCTGCCTATTTTCTCCTCTATATACTGTTTCATTTCGTACTTGTCCACCATCCGCGTGTATTCCGACTTGCGATCATACAGTTTTAGCCATTGAAGTTTTTCATTAAAAGTTTTAGGATGATTAATGTCTAATTCATATCCCATTTTCCATTTGAAGCGTCTCTCTAAATATTCTGCATCATTATAGATTGCATGGCATCTTTGCTTGATAAGTTCATCATCAGTAGCATCTATACTGTCAAGCACCTGAGATACTAATAGCCAGTCTACAAGTATTATGTTATATATATCATGTTCATGCAGCTGATCTATAATTTGTGCCCGATATTTATAACTAATTGTCAAAAAAACTTGGATATGCTCTTTGTTCTCATATAAATATTGAATATCCCTGACTTCTATACCATCCCGAATGATTGTGCCGGGAGCAATACTATTATCACAATAAAAATCCACCTTAAATCCAAGCGCAGTAACATAATCATATCCATGTGTTTTTCCGTAAACTCCTCCTCCAAACAAACACACTTCCTTGCTGTTTACCATGCTTTCCAATTCATAATATGTCATTTTATTGTCTTCTCCCTTGAAGTATTTATATATTTATCGGGTCAATTCTTACCATTCCCTAATGACTTTCTCATAGAAGTCCAGATATTGTTTATATATACTATCCGGGCTAAGCCGCTTTATTGTTTCCACCGCCCTGCTTTCCATGAGTTTTTTTTCTTCTTCACTCATTGATAATGCCGACTCGATTCCCCGCAGAAAAGATTCCGAATTATCCTTTTCGCATAAGAAACCGTTTGATCCGTTATCAATAAGCTGCTCAAATCCTGCTTCATTTGTCGCCACTACAATTTTCCCCATTGCCATCGCCTCAATGCAGGCATTCGGAAGATTTTCCAATCTTGAAGGCAGTATGCATAACTCTGCATTTTGTATCAATGGATATAATTGTTCTCGCACTACCTTTCCTACATATATTATGCGATCCGCATATTCTCCTGCATTTTGTTTTACCAACTCATGAGCCATCATGATATTCCCGGACTTATCCTGCATTTGGCTACAACCTCCGGCTAAAACCAAATACAGATCAGGATGGTTTCCTAATAATTCTTTGGCCAACTCCGCCACAACATGTGTCCCCTTATAATACCTGAGAACCGCTGCGTAATGTATAACATATTTCTTGCTTCCCAACATAAATTGATCAAAAAAAACATTATTCCAATCTTGTTTCTTTAAAACAAAAGGGCTTTCTATTATCATAGGTTTTATATTGAATTTTCGATTTACAATATCAGCAAATTTATATGATGGAGATATAACAAATCTACTTTTTTTCATAGTGTTAATCAACAATTTTTCATTGGCAGTTAGTTCATTATCCTCATATTCTATGTTACAATCATACATATTGGCAGCTCTGTGTGTATAACCTAGTCCCGATATTCTGATAAGATATGGGATACTTTTATTCACTCTAAATGCTACTGAGTCCAAATTACAATAATGAACAATATCTATTTTCTCTTTATCATCTATTTTTTTAATTTTTCTTTTGATCTGCTCACTGTGGTATATTTGTATAAAAACACGTCTTAATGCTTTAGAATCTTTACTCCATATACAGGCTTTGGCAATTCTATCACACAAATCCCACACTGCTTTGCTGACATACACCGTTTCTAACACAATATTATCATCAAATTCTAGATTCTGTTCTTTGATTGTCGCTAATAGTATTCTTACCTTGTGTCCATGGGAAACAAAAATTCTTGCCATATTAGCCGTAAAAGTGGCCAATCCTCCGGAAGAATTATTATCAGTTGCGAGTTCAGTTGTAACGAAAACTATATGCATTGTTATTTCTCCTTATTTGTTGTCGGCAAGATAATCCAATCGCCCAATTTTTCATCCCATTCTGCAGGCTCAAATGCCCCTATTCCGCAATCAGGAAAAAAGGTCATTTCTCCTACAATCGGCTTATCATCAATTATATAAAAATCAATTCTTACATGCGGAATAGCCGACGATAATTTCTCTGCAATCGCAATCATTTCGCTCAACCTATTTGGTTTTTCTATTATTTGTTCGGGTACTGTCGGATACATCATCCGAAAGGGCATATATTCCCAATCTCTGTTATAGAGATTTCTTTTATGATTGGTAAATCGGTCAAAATCTACCTCTATCATCTTAACTTTGCCCTGAAAACAAAATAATTTGTAATCCATTAACTCTCTTCCAAAAGAATCACATAAATACGGTTCTGCTATAATCTTTCTTTTCACATTCTTATATGGCCATTCTCTACCTATCCAGAAAAAATTCATATCCAGCGCTCTATTTAAAGTTCTCTCTGCCTTTTCTTTATCAAAATTCTTTTTATCATCTACGATTACTATACTTCCGGAATCATGTGTACATTTTAGAACAAACCGTTCCGGAAGCTTATCAAAATCAATCTCATCAAAAAAATCCCATACACCTAACGTAGGAATTGTATACCCTCTGCCTATTCTTTCCTCCACAAACTGTTTCACTTCATACTTGTCTACCATCCGCGTATATTCAGGCTTGCGATTATATAGTTTTAACCATTGTAGTTTTTCATTAAAGGTCTTTGGATTGTCAATATTTAACTGATATCCCATATTATAAGCAAATAACCTTTTCAAATATTCTGCATCATCATAGAATGCATGATATCTTTTCTTGATAATCTCATCATCAGAAGTTTCTATACTGTCAAGCAGTTGTGATATAAACAAAAAATCTATAATAAAAATGTTATCTATCCCATGCTCTTTTAACTGATCTATAACCTGATGCTGATAACGTTTCCCAACAGTCAAAAAAACTCGGATATGTTCTTTGTTTTCATATAGATATTGAATATCCCTAACTTCTTTACCATCCCGAATGATTGTACCGGGAGCAATATTATTGTCACAATAAAAGTCTACCCTAAATCCAAGTGCAGTAACATCATCATACCCTCTGGTTTTTCCGTAAACGCCTCCTCCAAACAAGCACACTTCTTTTTCGTATTCAGTACGTAATTTTTCTAATTCCAGATATGTCATTTTAGTTTCCACCCATCTTTCACAGTTCAGAAATTGCCAGTGCTAATCAATTTAATTACTTCCCTATCGACAAAGATTACATTATTTATATCGTGCTTTTCTAATTCAATTTTAACATCCGCGGTATGAAGTGCCGATAATGCAACAATAACCATAGCCTCTTTGTCAACCACATCCGCAACATGATTTACTTCCAGTGGTGCATTTTGATCTAGATTCTGACTGTTTGATACAATAAAACCTTCAGCTGCTATACCCACTTTATTCAAAAACTCATACATAATTTTTTCATACTTTCCACATCCATATATATGTATTTTTATTCCTAACTGTATTTAGCATATTGTACAAATCTACGATAATGCCACTACTATCCGTCACTCTTTTGCTTATTGTCCTCCTGTTCAATCCAAGTGATGTAACAAATATATTATACATATTTTGTGAATACGACTTTTCAAAGAAATGTTTATAAATTTCAACATGTCTTTCTTCAGGCACATATTCCCAAGTTATGGTTAATGCCGAGAAAACATCCCTAATATATTTTGTGGTATCATCATCTCCCCCCCCCCTTTAAATACATAGTGAAAATATCCCTACATATTAATAATATATCTAAATACTTTTTCTACATCTCTATCTGAATAATCATAATTTCTACTATAGAAATCATAATCTAACAACGCATTTCCTATTTTACTCAGGACGTGAATGCTTCCATGTATTCCCTCTTTGCACTTTCCTTGTTATTTTTCACGCAAACATTTATTTTATAATTCTGTAAATTGATTGTCCCGGTTACCGGCGGGATGTTAAAGACACTGCTGTGTATTTCATTGCGTGCGGTTAATGCTGACTGCCCCAATTGTATAAAAATCCATTACCAGTGCCTGAAGGTTTTTTCCATACTACACGGCTATCCTAATGTCTGGCAGGAAAGAACCTTCCATCACTCCAGCATACAGTGAACAGTCATCAATAACCATCTGCTCATGTGCAGTCACATTGATTGTAAAGACAGCATCAAGTTCATGGCAGGCCTCCTTCACACAGATTTTCTCAAGACATATATAATGA
This sequence comes from Lachnospiraceae bacterium, assembly GCA_022510525.1. Lineage (GTDB taxonomy): Bacteria > Bacillota > Clostridia > Lachnospirales > Lachnospiraceae > UBA3282. The sequence continues at coordinate 22,177 of JAFLTH010000049.1, forward strand.
TATTGGCATGCACCACAGTCAGTGTGCATTTATACGGCATACAATATGGTCTCGTGTGTAGCAATAGAATAGTGCCTAAAATAAAACTTATAATTAGGATTTATATCTAACAATAACTCTGGTAATTCCCAAATATCCTCAGGTTTATGATATACGCAAATCGCTAATCTGGGGCTATCCCGCTTTATGATTTTTCTGGCTCCCAAAAGTGCTTTATACTCCGCACCCTCTATATCTAGTTTTAAGAATGTCACCTTTTCCTTTACAACTTCATCCAAGTTTGTAACTGGAATTATAATATTTCCATCATCCGAAATACAGGAATCCCCAGCACCCAGATTGGCGAACCTCAAATCTTTGGTGGAATCCCATAAGCCTTTTGGTATGATTTCACATTTATCTGCATAATCAGCCAATACCTTTTTACATTTCAACAAGTTAATAGAATCCGGCTCAAATGCATATATCTTTTCAAATTTTTCGTTACACCATTTTATAAATCCCAATGATGAAAAACCAGAAAAACACCCCCCATCTATAAACACTTCTCTGTCTGTCTCACGGCTATTTAAAGCAGGTAAATCAAAGTATTGGCGACTAACTAAATTATTAATCAGTTCTCCAAGATTTAGAATGTTTTCTTGCAATATTCCGGCTTCAATAAGTTGGTTAAACATTTCTTTACAATATAAACGGGAAGAAATGATTACCTTGGCGTTCTTACCTCCCCTTTCTAAAAAGTCAGAAAAGGAGACTACTGGTACCCCTCCCCCTAAACATTTCCCTACTTTGCTAATATCGTTATCTATCAATCCTCTAATAGTCATGTACTCTTTATAAAAATCAATGATGACTCTCCCATATGAACCTGCCCCGAATATATATATCTCTCTGGATGTTTTTAAGAATTCCCATATCTTTTGCACTTCTTCCATCTTATTTATAATTTCAAGCATATACTTACGGTCACCGGTCAGACTATATAATAGCCGATTTACAAATATTTCCTTTGATTTTTCATCTTCCAACCTATTGTAAATCCTCTTAATGCACTCTACATCCATCATTGCATCTTCTCCTTTTCCCTATTAAATATTTCTCGACTTACTTTATCATGTTCTTTTATTTGTATCATAACTAAAAAAGAGACATCATACCAACATAAACACTTCAACTAAAGCTGCTCTGCTGCATTTACTTCCCGGGATACCAATCCTCCCAC
>JAFLTH010000005.1:0-4653 GCA_022510525.1 Lachnospiraceae bacterium
TCTCTTTGATCATGACAGCAGTTTCATGTTTCACTTCATCTTCAACAATTTTCAATAAATAATCTTTTGCCTGTTCGGAGGTAAGACCTGAGATTCGTTCCAGTTCCTGTAATCTTTGCTCGTTTAGTTTTGCAATTTCTTCATGCTGCCTTGCAAGAGATTCTTCTTTAGCTGCAAGACTAGCTTCTTTTTTCTCAATAGCCTCAGATTTCTTATCAATGTTCTCTTCCTTCTGCTGAACCCTGCGCTCATATCTCTGCGCTTCGGCACGACGTTCCTTGATTTCCTTGTCCAATTCGCTCTTAGTACGAATTGTTTCTTCTTTTGCTTCAAGTAACGCTTCCCGCTTCTTCGTCTCAGCTGTTTTGAGAGCCTCATCAATAATCTCCCTGGCTTTCTCATCTGCATTTCCAAGTTTGGCTTCAACAACTTTCTTACGATAGCTGGTTGCCACAAGTGCGGTAACAGGAATTGAAATTACCAGAGTGATGACTATTGCGATCACAATACTAGGCATTTTACAGGAGCACCTCCTTATTTAATTTTCATTGTACATATCTATAATACTATAATAGAATGCAAAAACACCCTAATTAGCAAAATACAACATACTAATTCTAACTCAAAAATCATGTTATGTCAAGTAGAAGTGCTCTGCGTATTATGTCGGAATGAAAGCCTTTTCTATAAAGGAAAGCAAACATTTTACGCTTTTCGTCAATAGTCGCGGTATCTGTATGATAATTTTTTTTCAATAAAAGTTTATGTATAATTTCCTCTTCATCAACTTCTATTCCGTCATCTTCCAGTTCATTAAATGCCTTGCTTATATCGGCCTTACCAATCCCCTTCCTCATAAGGTCATTTGTTATCCTGGTTCTGCTCTTTTTCTTAATATTGTATTCTATAAAATTCCTTGCATAACGTTCATCATCAATATAACCATAGCCTTCCACATAATCTATTGCCTGTGCTATAATCTCTGAAGGATATCCGCCCTGTCTCAATTTATCTTCAAGCTGTTTTCGCGTATAGTCCCTGGCCTTTAACAGATTCATACAGCGCAGTCTGGCTCTCTTTGGAAGAATTTCATTAATAATGCTCTGATATTCTGTCTCCTGAAGTTCTTCACCCTGTTTTATATGATAACGGTTAAGTTCACCCTTATATAATACCAATTCAATATTATTTTCAAGAACAACTTTATATCGTGATTTTGTAATTGCTATAATATCTGATACTATCATACTGTTACCATTTTGTTATAAATATCTTACTCCTTGGCAGACTTTTTTTCTGATGCAGTATCTTTGCTTTCTGCTCCTGCATCCTCTACTTCCAGATTAAAGAGTTCCCTGACTTTCTTTTCCACTTCATCACAGACTGCCGGATTATCTTTCAGATACTGCTTTGCATTCTCTCTGCCCTGTCCTATCTTGTTGCCCTCATATGCATACCAGGCGCCGCTTTTGTTAATGATTCCGTTATCGGCTGCCAGATCCAGAATATCTCCGATAACAGAAATCCCCTCACCAAACATAATATCAAACTCTGCCTCCTTAAACGGAGGGGCTATCTTATTTTTAACAACCTTTACCCTTGTTCTGTTACCTATTACTTCACCGCCCTGCTTAAGCGATTCTATCCTCCTGACATCCAGTCTTACGGAAGAATAGAATTTAAGTGCACGACCGCCGGTAGTAGTCTCGGGATTACCAAACATAATACCAACCTTCTCACGAAGCTGATTGATAAATACAACCGTACAATTGGATTTACTGATCACAGCGGTAAGCTTACGAAGTGCCTGTGACATCAGCCTTGCCTGAAGACCCACATGGGAATCTCCCATATCTCCGTCAATTTCAGCCTTAGGTACAAGAGCTGCAACAGAGTCTACAACAACAATATCAATAGCTCCGGAACGTACCATGGTCTCTGTTATTTCCAGTGCCTGCTCCCCGTTATCCGGCTGTGAAATATACAAATTATCTACATCAACACCTATGTTCTTGGCATAAACAGGATCCAGTGCGTGTTCTGCATCGATAAAGCCGGCAATTCCGCCACGCTTCTGTACTTCCGCAATCATATGTAGTGTAACGGTTGTCTTACCACTTGATTCGGGACCGTAGATTTCAACTATTCTTCCTTTGGGAATACCGCCGAGACCCAGCGCCAAATCCAGACTGATTGAACCTGTGGGAATGGTCTCAACATTCATCTGTACCGACGGATCCCCCAGTTTCATAACCGCACCTTTACCGAACTGTCTTTCTATCTGCCCAATGGCAGCATCCAATGCTTTTAATTTTTCTTCTCTTTCCATAATTCAAATCTCCTTTTGCGTTAGAACATTTGTTCTGAATTTAATAATAAAACAAATGTTCGATTTTGTCAACATTTACTTTTGGGCCACTTTTGAATACCCTTTGTCTTTCAAACTGCCGCATGTTGCCTGCTTATTGTTATAATATCATTTTCATAGTCCAATAAACGTCACTTTATACATCTCTTTTATAATAATTTTTTCAAATTAATTATACATCATTTTTGCAAACATCTTATAACTTATATTTTGATTTTAAGGCGAAATGCCGGATCAGTTTATCAGAATAACTGCGAATATCCTTTTTGATATGCTTAATTTACCACATATTACTTTTACAGGCAAGTATTTTAGTTGAAAGATTTGTGAAAAAGTGATATGATTTAGCCCTAACAGGAATATTGTACAATGCATCAAGGAGAGAAATTATGAATCAAAAAGAAAGAATGCTTGCAGGACTGCCTTATAAAGCATGGCTGGACGGACTTGAAGAGGAACGTGAGCTCTGCAAGAAAAAAATATATGATTTTAATCTTCTTAAGCCAGAAGATCGAATAAAAATTCCGGAGCTTTTGAACGACTTATTGGGAAAAACCGGAGAAAATGTCTGGATTGAACCGCCTTTTCACTGTGATTACGGCTGGAATATAGAAGTCGGAGATAATTTTTTTGCAAATTATAACCTTACAATACTTGATGTAGGCAAGGTTACAATAGGGGCCAATGCTCAAATCGCCCCTAATGTGTCTATTTATACGGCATCCCACCCCATCCACCCGGACAGCCGCAACTCCGGCTATGAATATGGACTTCCCATAACTATAGGAGATAATGTGTGGATTGGCGGTAATTCAGTAATTCTCCCGGGAATAACCATAGGCAATAACGCAGTAATCGGTGCGGGCAGCGTTGTTACCTCAGATATACCGTATAATGTGATTGCTGTCGGAAACCCTTGCAAAATCATACGTAAAATTACGGATGATGACAAAATTTATTACCACAAGAATCTCAAATTTGATTCAGAATCCTGGAATGAGCTTCAAAATATCTTCAGGAACTCCTCATAATCCTTATAAGTAACCGTCACCCAGCCGTCACCGTCACCGTAATTAAGTCCGACTTCTAACCCCTGTGGTGTATAGAAAATAATAAGACTATCTTCAGATTTAAGGTATTTGGTAATCTGCTGGTCGGTCATCATCGTCAGCGCACTGATTGCACCGTTTTGTGTATCGCTTCGTTTTCTGAAATCCACGGAAAAGTCATCATTCACATCGATAATTCCGGTATTATCCATAATAACTCCGTCTTTCATATCGATATTAATGCAATTTAATTTGACCTTACCATAATACCCAGATGTAACTATGGTTTCTTCAAATGCAATGCTCAAAACATCTTCTGACATATATGCTACATAACCCTTTGAGATTGCATAGAAATAATCATCATCAGATATGGATTCGGCAAAGTTTTCTTCATAATAATCAGTAAGTACTGAAATTTCATCTGCAATAGTCTCATTAAGTTTATCAAGATTAGCGACATTTTCACCTACAATTACCGGGTATTCCACTTGAATTACCACATCTTCATTATCGGTATCGTATTCAAAATCTTCCATTTCAATTTTATAGGAAAGATCTTTCTTGATATCATCATGAAACGTATAATACTCATCAGCATCGTAATTATAATCATCGTCATAACCGCCGCCGAAATCATAATCATATCCATAACCGTAATCGTCATATGGATCATAATCATAAAAATAGTCGTCATCATAGTTATAAAAGTAGTCATCAAAGTAATCGTCATAATAATCATCAAAGTAGTCGTCATAATAATCATCATAGTAATCATAACGGTCGTTATGTTTATCTCTTTCATTAAGAGTATCAAACGCATGATAAAAAAGAGCAAAAAGCGCTATAAGGAAAAGTACAAATATTCCAATAATAACACCTATTATCAATCCGGTATTTTTCTTTTTCTGCGGTACGGCATATGGACTGTAAGGATTATTGTATCCATAGTCCGAACCGGCATATCCGCCGTATTGATACTGATTACCGCCATATTGATATTGATTGCTGCCATACGGATTAGTATTGCCTTGATATTGATTTTTGCCGTAATCGTTACCGTAAACGTTTCCGGAGTTATTGCCGCCATAATAATTATTTCCGCTCTGGTACTGATTACTTCCATAAACACTATCGTTTACGCTCTGGTACGGGTTATTCCCGTAAACATTACCGTTTGCGCTCTGATACTGATTATTTACATAAGCATTATCGTTTGTGCTCTGATACTGATTA
>JAFLTH010000005.1:4753-66527 GCA_022510525.1 Lachnospiraceae bacterium
GATACTGATTATTTACATAAGCATTATCGTTTGTGCTCTGATACTGATTATTTACGTAAACATTATCGTTTCCGCTTTGATACTGATTGCCGCCATAAACGCTGCCTTCATTACGGTATGTATCGGAATAGTATGTATTATAGGTATTCCGGACATTGTCATAACCATCAGATACGGGTTGGATTCCGGAAAATCTACCGCCCGTGTTATAGGGTGCAGACTCTGCAGGAGATGCTTGGTATATGTTCTGCCCAGTCTCAACCGGTACCGACTGATATACATTCTGCTCAGTCTCAACCGGTGCCGACTGATATACGTTCTGTTCAGCCTCAACCGGTGCTGATTGATATACGTTCTGCTCAGCCTCAACCGATGCCTGATATACGTTCTGCTCAGTCTCTGCAGGCGCTGATTGATATACGTCCTGCCCTACCTGTGTCTGGTACACATCAGGTGCATTATAAATCGTATCACTTTCATTCCGTACAACCTGTTCGGTCTGCTCCGGAGCCTTATATCCGCAAATATGACATTCTCCATCCTGAAGATATGCCCCACATCTTGGACATACGTTTAATTGTTCCTGTTCGTTCATTTTAATAATCACACCTTTCTCCCGGTCTGAGATATTATTTTGCTCCAAAAGTCACTTCACTATAATAAGCCAGAATAGATTCCCGCATAAGGGACAAAGCGGCTGAAACACTACTCTCGCGAACTTTCATTCTATTACCCGAAAAATGATATTCTTTAACATCAATACGTCCACATACGCTGCAGGCGATGTAAACCAGTCCCACCGGTTTTTCATCTGAGCCGCCGTCAGGTCCTGCCACACCGGTTATACCTACAGCTACGTCAGCCTTGGCATAAAGTGCCGCTCCTTTGGCCATTTCCTTAGCCACTTCCGAACTCACCGCCCCATACTTCTCAAGTAAAGGCTTCTTGATTCCAAGAATCTTGCGTTTTGACTTATTGGAATATGTTATATATCCGGTCTTAAATACTTCGGAAACTCCCGGTACATTTATGAGCCTTGCCGCCAACATACCTCCGGTACAGGATTCCACTGTGCTGACCGTAAGATGATTTGCCGTCAAAAGGTCTACTACGGCATTTTCCAGCGTAACATCTTCATGAGTTGTATAAACATTGTTTCCAAAACGTGTTTTTAACTCTTTGACTATAGGCTTAACAAGTTTTTTTGCTTCTTTTTCATCCTCTGCCCTTGCAGTTACCCTAAGATGCACCTCTCCGGTCTTGGCATAGGTTGCAATTGTAGGATTGCTCTGGGCATTTATCAAGTCTTCCACCATTGATTCGGCTTTGCTTTCACCAACACCGCAGATTTTCACGGTCTGTGAGTAAATAATACCCGGCTCCAGTTCATTTAAATACGGCATAATCGCATTTTCAAACATTGGAATAAGCTCATTGGGCGGTCCCGGCATAAGCACCACATGCTTACCGTTATCCTCTATAATTACTCCCGGTGCCGTACCGTTAGGGTTTTCAACTACTATGGCACCCTCAGGCATCATAGCCTGTTTCCAGTTATTTTCCGTAATCTCAATGCCCCTGCTGCTGAAAAATGAAGCAATCATCTCTTTGCTTTGCTCATGCATATAAAGGTTTCTTCCAAGCGCCCTTGCAGCCACTTCCTTGGTAAGATCGTCCTGAGTAGGTCCGAGACCTCCGGAAAGCAACAGAATATCGGCTCTGGAGAGAGCCGTCCTAATAACGCTCATAAGCCGTTCCTCATTATCACCCACTACATCCTGATAATAGCAGGACAGACCCAGCGCAGCGCATTTCTCGGCTAGGTAAGCCGCATTGGTATTAACTATATTTCCCAAAAGAATCTCTGTTCCAACTGAAATAATTTCTACTATCATACTTTTATTATCTTCCTATTTTGTCTCTTTCATAACGTCTTTGTTTTTAACAAGGTAATCAATAAGTGAAATAACCGTAAGTATAACCGCTATCCACATGACTACTTCGGTCAATATGCTGATAGCTTCTATATCCGCAATCATCAGGCATATCATAACCATCTGGAAAGTAGTCTTAAATTTACCAAAATAGCTGGCTGCAATTACCACCCCGTTATCGGAGGCAATCAATCTGAAACCGCTGATAATGAATTCCCTTGCAATAATAACGATAACCACCCAGGCAGGTATCTTTGCCATTGCAACCAGACACACCAGTGCCGAACATACCAGAAGTTTATCTGCCAGCGGGTCCATAAATTTACCGAAATTGGTTACCAGATTATATTTCCTTGCAATCTTGCCGTCCAGCAAATCCGTAAGGCTTGCTATTATAAATATCGCAAGTGAAATCCATTTGTCAACATTAGTTATGTCAACCAACATAAATACTACAAAAAAAGGAATAAGAATCACACGAAATATTGTAAGCTTATTAGGCAGATTCATCTTCTAATTCTCCAATCAAATCATATTCATAAGCCCCGGTAATCCTGACTTTTACAAAATCACCGGTCATAAGTTCCCTGTTTGTGTTTATAAAAAGAAAACCGTCTACATTCGGAGCATCTTTATATGTCCTTGCAATATAGGCATCCTCATCTGCAACCTTACCCTCTATTATTGCATCCACAAGTCTGCCTTCCATAGAAAGTGCCTCATCAAATGCAATCTCCTGCTGCAGTTCCATAAGCTGCGCCTGTCTTTCTTCCTTGACTTCATCGGGAATCTGCCCCGGCATCAGTGCCGCAGGCGTATCTTCCTCCTGAGAATAAGTAAAAACTCCCAGACGGTCAAATTCCATCCTGTCTACAAAACTTAAGAGTTCCTTATGTTCTTCATCGGTTTCTCCCGGAAAACCTGTGATAAGGGTAGTCCTTATACAAATATCCGGTATTTCCCTTCTTAACTTTTCAATTATTTCTATAAGCTCACGGCTGTCGGTCCTTCTACCCATGCGTTTAAGAACGCTGTCACAGCCATGTTGTATGGGCAAATCCAGATAATGACAGATTTTGGGTTCTGTCTTTATGACATCTATCAGGTCATCATCAATTTCTTCAGGGTAACAATATAAAATACGGATCCAGACAAGACCTTCTATGCTACAGAGCCTGTGAAGCAGCTCAGACAGCATCTTTTTACCATATAAATCAATGCCGTAGATTGTGGTCTCCTGTGCCACCAGAATCAATTCCTTTACACCGCCGTCCGCAAGTCTTCGCGCTTCCTCAAACAGACTGTCCATCGGAACGCTTCTGTAGTTGCCGCGCACCTTAGGTATGATGCAGTAAGTACAGTGTTTATTACAGCCTTCCGCAATCTTGAGATAAGCATAATGCCCGCCTGTGGTAACAATGCGCTTAGTATCCGTAAGCGGAGCTGAATCAAGCTCTTTATAATGATTCTTAAATTCAGAAAGTGCAGCGGTAATTTCATCAATTGCCGCCGTACCGATAATAATATCCACTTCCGGAATTTCTTCCTGTATTTCTTCTTTGTATCGCTGCGCAAGACAGCCTGCAACAACGAGCGTTTTCAGTTTCCCGCTTTTTTTAAGCTCCGCCATTTCAAGAATGGTGTCTATACTCTCCTGCTTGGCATCACCTATAAAACAACAGGTATTTATAACTATAATATCCGCCTCGGTCTCATCATCGGTAAATTCATAGCCTTTTTCTGATAAAAGGCCAAGCATCATCTCGGAATCGACCAGATTCTTGTCGCAGCCTAAAGAAACAAATAATATTTTATCACTGTTCATCGTCCCGTTCTTCATTATCCTGTTCTTCGGAGTCCTGATTTTCAAGTTCCTGTTCTTCAGGGTAATCTTCATCTTCATTCAAAATCCTGATTTTAGCCTGATCAAGCTCCTCTACCGCAACCGAAAGAGGCTTTTTCCCCTCATAACCCTCTATAAGAGCCTCGTCACCTGAAATAAGCTGTCTTGCACGTTTAGATGTAGCCATAACTATTGAATATCGACTGCTTACTACAGGCTCATTGCCTTCTTCTACCTCACTGTTAACTACTTTCATTAAATCTGTGTAAGATGGATGTAACATTATTTCTCTCCTTTCGCAATAGCTTCAAGCTCTGCTCTGATATTTTCAATAAACTCCTCATTCCTGTATGGTGCGCTGCGTGCCGCTTCAACAATCTCATGCAGATTTTTCACACAGGTTTCCAAATCATCATTGATTAAAATATAATCATATTCCTCTATTCCCTTAGCTTCCTCAACCGCCCGGTTAAGTCGTTTTGTCACAACTTCCGGCGACTCGGTACCTCTTCCCGTAAGCCTGCGTTCCAGTTCGGCTACATCAGGCGGCATCACAAACAACAATAAAGCCGTCGGAAATTGCCTCCTGATTTTCATAGCGCCCTGTATTTCGATTTCCAATACCACGTTTTTACCGGCCTTAAGCTGCTTCTCTACGTAATCTCTGGGTGTACCGTAATAATTATCGCAGTAACAAGCATATTCTATAAAGCCTCCGGCTTCAATCCTTTTCTCAAATTCCTCTTTTTTCAGGAAAAAGTATTCCCGCCCGTCTTCTTCACCGGGCCTGGGCGCTCTGGTCGTCGCCGATATGGACAGTGCATAATTATCGTATTCATCTATAAGCCTGTTCATTAAAGTACCCTTGCCGGCTCCCGAAAACCCGGAAACCACAATCAAAATACCTTTATCTTTCATCTGTATCTCCATCCTCTGCCTTTGCCCTGCCTGCAATAGTTTCAGGCAATAGCGCCGACAGCACAATCTGACTATCCTCCATAACCAGAACAGCTTTTGTTTTTCTGCCCTGTGTGGCATCTATTGCCATTCCCGTCTCTTTGGCCTTCTGCACCAAACGTTTGATAGGTGCGGAGTCCGGATTGACGATAGCTATGATTTTTCCTGTATTGACCACATTACCAAAGCCTATATTAATAAGTTTTCCCAATATTCATTCCTCTTATAGCTATATACAGATAACATATGTTATTTTACTCTATGTTCTGAATCTGCTCACGAACCTTTTCTATCTCGGTTTTTAATTCTATGGCACGATTGGAAATCTCCAGATCCGTTGTCTTTGAAAGAATCGTATTGGCTTCCCGATTCATCTCCTGTGCAATGAAGTCCAGCTTACGTCCGATACTTCCGCCCTGCCTGAGATTTTCTCTGGTCGTCTCAATATGACTTCTTAAGCGTACCAGTTCCTCATCCACACATACTTTATCTGCAAAAATAGTTACTTCCATAAGCAGCCTGTTCTCATCCACCTGCGCATCTTCAAGCAGTTCCGCCACTTTATCTTTTAACTTCTTCTTATATTCATCAATTATCTCCGGGGAACGTTCCGTGATATAATCCACATTTATGAGCATCCCGTCAAGTTTGTCAATGAGGTCATCTTTTAAATTCTCGCCCTCTTTTATCCTGGTCTCCACAAAGCCTTCCGCCGCACCTTTTAAAGCTTTAGAGAGCAGCGCCCACAATTCCTCTTCATCTATGGTCTGCTCTTCCATGCTAAGAACTTCCGGATATCTGGACAGATTGGATACCCTGATATCATTATCAAGTGAAAAATCCTCGGCCATCTGCTCTAAATATTTCATATATTCGGAAGCAAGCTCCTTATTGTACTTTACGCAGATATTTGATTCGGTAAAGTCTTCATAACTTATGAAAATGTCTACCTTACCCCTCTGAATATAATTTTTCAGCTCATTTCTTATAGCTGACTCAAAAAAATTGAGCTTCTTGGGCATCTTAATATTTACATCCATATATCTGTGGTTGACAGACTTCATCTCCACCGTAATTTTACGGTCCCCCTCGGTGATTTCACATCTGCCAAACCCGGTCATACTCTTTATCATCGTAATACCTTCTTCTTATGCAGTATTTTTCATACGTAATCTATTTTATTATAGAATAATCAAAGAGTCTAGTCAAGCATACGAAGATTGAAAAATAGAGTGATTTATTGTAAAATCTATATCACGGTACAATAAATAATAAAAATTAGAATAACATTAGTTATTATATAAAACAAATAAACAGAAAGGTTCGGTATCCGGGAAATGGCTTTCGATGGAATCACGGTTGCAAACATTGCAAAAGAATTAAATGACAATTTAACAGGCGGGCGCATATATAAAATTGCACAGCCGGAATCGGATGAGCTTCTTATTACCATTAAAAACAATGCATCTCAGTACAGGCTTTTAATATCCGCCGATGCCTCACTCCCGCTTATTTACCTGACCGATAAAAATAAGCAAAGCCCAATGACTGCTCCGGGCTTTTGTATGCTGCTTAGAAAACATCTCCAGAATGCAAGGATTCTGGACATTACCCAGCCGGGACTGGAGCGTATTATCAGAATCCGTATGGAACACCTAAATGAAATGGGTGACCTATGTCAAAAAACACTTGTTATTGAAATAATGGGTAAGCACAGCAATATAATCTTCTGCAATGAAGAAAATATGATAATAGACAGCATTAAACATATTTCCGGTATGGTCAGCTCCGTCCGCGAAGTGCTTCCCGGCAGGGAATACTTCATACCGCAGACACAGGACAAAGCAGATCCGTTGGAACTTCATACGATACCCGAAAATGATTTTATCACAAAATTATCTTCTATGCCAATGCCTGCTTATAAAGCATTGTACAGCGCATATACCGGTCTCTCACCCATAATTGCAAATGAGATATGTTTTCGCGCCGGCATAGATGGCGATATGCCTGCCAATGTTCTTGATGAGTCCGCTCTTAGACAGATTTATGTAAACCTAGTCTCTGTCCTTGAAAAAATAAAAAGCGGTTCATTTGAACCCAATATAATATATGATAAGAATACTCCTATTGAGTTTGCTTCAATTCCGCTCACTATTTATGCCGATAAAGATAACACCTGTTTTCCTTCAATAAGCGAGGTATTGGAACATTATTATGAGGAAAAGAATACTGTTACAAGAATACGTCAAAAATCCGCTGATTTGCGCAAAATCGTTCAGACAGCATTGGAGCGTAATGTCAAAAAATACGACCTCCAGCTCAAACAGATACGCGACACCGAAAAGCGTGATAAATACCGGATTTACGGGGAATTGCTCAATACCTACGGATACAACGTTGAGCCGGGAGCCAAATCTATGGAGGCTCTGAACTACTATACCAACGAGAATATCACCATACCATTGGACGAAACACTGACGCCCTCAGAGAATGCCAAGAAATATTTCGATAAATACGGAAAACTGAAACGTACTTTTGAAGCGCTTTCAGAGCTTACCGTTGAAGTAAAAGAAGAAATTGAGCATCTTGAGTCGATTTCAACCGCCCTGGATATTGCACTTCAGGAAGAAGATCTGGTGCAGATTAAGGAGGAACTTATAGAAAGCGGCTACATCCGCAGAAAAGGCGGCGGCAAAAAGGCAAAGGTCACAAGTAAACCCTTCCACTATATCAGTTCCGACGGCTTTCATATGTATGTCGGAAAAAACAACTACCAGAACGACGAACTCACATTTAAGTTTGCAACCGGTAACGACTGGTGGTTCCATGCAAAGAAAAAGCCGGGCTCGCATGTAATTGTCAAATCGGAAGGAAAAGAACTTCCGGACACTACTTTTGAGGAAGCCGCAAGACTTGCCGCCTATTACTCCAAGGGGCGGGAGCAGGAAAAGGTGGAAATTGATTATCTGAAGAAAAAAGATGTTAAAAAACCTAACGGAGCCAAACCCGGATTTGTTGTGTATTATACAAATTATTCTATGGTGATTGATTCAGATATATCTAATATAGAACAGGTGTTATAGATTCAAATATCATAAATATAGAACAAGTATTACAGATTCAAATATCATGAATACAGAACATGTGTTATGTATTTAGATCTGATAGGTAGATATGTAAAATCTCCCGTCATTACTGGGTTTACCCAAAAGTTAACGGGAGATTTAATATTTATTATAGGGTTTTTTCGGTAAATAATGACTTTACATGATTAATTTCTTCCTGTGTGGCTTTCTGTGCCGGAACATAGTAGGATTTATCCCTTGCTATCTGATAAAGCTCTTCCTGTGACTGCTCGCAGGCATTTCTGAACTGTTTTAAAGTCTGTTTTAATTCTTTATTTTCCGTCTGAGGTATCATTTCACCAAAACGTATCAATTCTCCGTTGATTCCCGTTAAAGTATCTGCTACCATTGTCTTTTCCTGCAACTGCATATTATTCCCTCCATTTCCGTTTAGTTTAAGAATTGCATTAACTGTTGTTTGTTCTGCATTGCGGATTGTGCGCCTTTTTCAAAGAACTGTTTTACCTGGCTGTCTGTTGCATTTTCCGCGTATTCTTTCATTTTGCAGTGTGTTACGTCGTAACCGCCCATGAGGTGGCGGAGGTTCTGTAATTCTAATTCTGATAAGTTTGCCAATTTGGTTACCTCCTGATTTAATTTTTTGGTCAAGAGATATTATGGCTGAATTATGTGGGAAATATGCAAAGAATTTCAAACAAACTCAAAAAATAACAACCGTTATAAAAATAAGATATTACAAACGGACGAGGGGGAGGGACATATATTACTATGAAAGGCACGCTTGCGCTCCGACTCCGACGCAACGGTACTAAGCTCGAAAATACCTCGCTAAGTACCGGCGTCTGCATAGGGCCTTTCTTAGTAATATATGTCCCTCCCCCTCTGGGTATTGGAATGCTTCCATCAATAACAACTATTATTGATTAATTTATTTTTCATGACTTGCTTAATTATATCAATACTCGTAAATGTCAACTTAATTCCCTAAAATTTTACTATTATCTATTTGGAATTACATGATACCTCATATGCTTAGCTTTAATATTAATAACTACCATTATTTGTTCAATGTCTTACATTATTCCATTTTATTTCATATAAACAGCATCATTACGAGAAAGTAAGTATACACAATACTGATTCATACTGATACCTTCCCGTTTAGAATGTTCAGCTAATAATTTATGCAGACTACGAGGTATTCTCAACTTAAACTGGCCGGAATAATCTTCAAGACTGTCTGGTTCCTGAATCTCAATGCCCTCCTCAAGTGCAGCTTCAAGCCATGCTCTTTTCGCGTCCAGTGCATTTGTAACTGCAGCCTCTACTGTTTCACCACAAGTAATGCAGCCCGGAAGGTCTGGATAAGATACCACAAATCCACCTTCATCCTTATCTTCCACAATTTCCATCCTATATGACATCTCCAAATAATCATCAAGCGTCTTCATTATTTTCGTCCTCACTTTCCACAATCTGCTTAACCATCTCAACATAAACTTTTTTAATCGGTTCATGCTTTGGTATTGTAATCGGCTGGCATCCCGATTTTCTGAATGTGTAATGACTGCTACCGCTTTTCGGTGAATTCATTTCATATCCATAACTCTCTAAAACTTTGCGTAACTCTTCAAAACGGAGGCCTTTAGATAATGAACATATACGTTTTAATAGTTTATCCCATTTTGACATTTCAAATACATCTTACCTTTATTATATTTGGTGTCGTATTTGGTGTCAATTATTTTATATTAAATATTCCCCACCGACATAAGCCAGTGGGGAACATTTACATACTATACCATTTATATCCCGCTATTTCAGTAGATGTACCTTCTTTGCCACCCTAACTAATAGTTCCCCTTTAGGCAGAGTCTTAAGCTCGGCTTCGTTTACTACTCCAAGTTCTATTATCATAACAAAATAAATAACACCCGCTATTCCCATTGCTACCAACAATGATATTCTGTTCATCCGGATAAAATAGTAAATCGCATTATAGGATGCGAATGCGGCAACTCCCATACATGCTGCTGCTATCAGGGGTTTTAGGTAGGTTTTCATAATGTCTTCTTTGTATTGCAGGTATTTTTTGACTGAAATATGATTTAGCAGGCACATCATGAAGGAATAGGCAATATTGGCGCCTGCCAGGGCGTATAGGTCCAGTTTGGTGTATAGCAGAAGGAGTATCAGGATGATTACCTGTACTATTAATGCAATAACTGAGTGTATTACCGGAATATTGACTTTTCCGATGCCTTGCAGCACTGCATTGGAAAGGGTGGACAGGCCGTAGAGGATCACGGTGACGGACAGCACCATTAGAATACTGGCTGCGGTATCGAGGGCTTCTTTCTGGGGATATATGAATTGTACTACCGGTTTGGAGAGTACAAGCAGTCCTACCGCCGAAGGGATTGCGATTAACATGGTCATCCAGGTTGCCTGGCGTACCTTGTGGCGGGTTTCGTCTTCATTATGGACTGCAAAAGTTGCGGATATCGACGGTATGGAGGCTGAAGACATGGCAGAAGCAATCGCTATGGGGATATTTACTATGGAAATCGCCTGTGTGGCAAAAATTCCGTATTTTATTACTACCAATGACTCGTCCATCCCTGCGGCGTCTATCATAATGTGCTGATAAATGTACATATTTACGACAGTGGAGCAGTTATATACGAAGGTACTCAGAATGAATGGGGTAACAGTTGTTATTATTACCTTAAAGATTTCTCCGTAGCTTTCGGTAAGAGGTGTCTTGTCTCTTTTTATCCTTTTATCTATTATGTCTTTATTGAGGCGGTACATTCCAAACATAAATAAAAGCGCTATAAGCACACCGACGCCTGTCCCAATGGCGCTGCCTGAGGCACCGTAGACTGCTTTCGTGGTTTCGTCCCTGTCTGAGACCATACCTATCAGCAGATATGCCGCAAGTATACTTATTCCTGCATTAAAAATCTGTTCAAGAATCTGTGAAATAGAGGTATGAACCATGGTTCTATGCGCCTGAAAATATCCTCTAAGGACACCCAGCAGTCCCGAAAAGAATATGGTCGGAGCAAATACGCGCAGTACAGGCGTAGCATTATCCACTTTTACCAGATAAGAAGCTCCGAAAAATGTGATTAAAGAGGCTATGCCGCCCACCACAATTACATAAATCAGAGCGCACTGAAATACCCTCTGGGCATTTCGATATTCCTTATAAGCCAAGCGCTGCGCAATGACTTTTGAAATGGCAGAGGGTATGCTATACGAAGAAACCAGTAAAATTATGGTATAAATATTGATTGCACTGCTATAATAGCCGTTTCCTTCAAGACCGATTATACTGGTCAGCGGACTGCGGTATAACAGGCCTATTATTTTTACAATAATGCCGGCTGCCGCCAGGATTCCGGCCTGAAGCACAAAGCTATCTTTCTTCTTCTGTTGTGCCATGTTGAAATTCCATCCTTATTATCAACCAATCAGCCAGTCATACATTTCCTGATATTTTTTAGCGGATACGTGCCATGAGAAATCTGCTGACATAGCACGGTCAACTATCTTATTCCATTCTCTCTTTTTATCATAATATATTGATTCTGCATAACGAATCGTACTTAACATCTCGTGTGCATTATAATTCACAAAACTAAAGCCCGTACCGGTACTTTCATATTCGTTATAAGGCTGAACGGTATCCTTCAGACCGCCTGTTTCACGCACAATCGGCACAGTTCCGTAACGAAGTGACATCAACTGGCTTAAACCGCAGGGTTCAAACAACGACGGCATCAGGAATGCATCACTTGCCGCATATATCTTATGGGACAAAGCGTCTGAATAATAAATGTTGGCGGATACTTTACCATGATATTTCCAGTCAAAATGACGGAACATATTTTCATACTGTTCCTCACCGGTTCCAAGTGCAACAATCTGTACATTATCATTGCAAAGTTCATCCATAACATATGCTATTAAATCGAAACCTTTTTGGCCGGTCAGTCTTGAGACAATACCTATCATCATTGTCTTGTCATCCTGTGTAAGACCAAGCTCAGCCTGCAGTGCACGCTTGTTTTTAATTTTTTCCTTGCGAAAATTCACTGCATTATAATTGAATTCTATATTTGAGTCTGTTTCAGGATTAAACTCTTCATAATCAATTCCGTTAACTATACCGCGCAGGTCGTTTGCTCTTGCACAAAGTAAGCCGTTCAGACCCTCACCGTAAAATGCTGTTTTAATTTCTTCAGCATATGTATCACTTACCGTTGTAATTGCGTCCGAATAAACCAGACCGCCTTTTAACAGGTTGGCATCCTTGTAAGCCTCCAGTTTGTCGGCTGTAAAGAAATAGTTCGGAAGTCCGGTAATCTCCTGTACCTCTTTAACTCCCCACTTACCCTGGAATTTCAGGTTATGTATAGTCATTACGGTCTTGATACCGCGATAAAACTCTCCGCCCTGGAATCTTTCTTTTAAATATACCGGAATAAGTCCTGTCTGCCAGTCGTGGCAGTGGATTAAATCGGGCTTGAAATCAATTACCGGAAGTATGGATAACGCAGCTTTACAGAAGTAAGCATATTTTTCAATCTCAAAGAGCGCATTATCGCCATATGGCTTAAATCCGTTAAAAAAAGATTCATTATCAACAAAATAGTATTTAATTCCGTCTACCTCTGCCTCAAGAATACCCACATACTCATTTCTCCAATGAAAGTCCATATAAAAATGTGTCTTATATTGCAGCAGATCTTTCATCTTCTGTGACATACAGGTATATTTGGGAAGAATTACTCTTACATCAAAAAACTCCTTATCAATACATTTGGGCAGCGAACCGACAACATCAGCCAATCCGCCGGTTTTGATAAACGGAACACCCTCAGATGCAACAAATAAAATCTTCTTCATGAAATAACCCTCCAAAATACTCTTCTTAAATGAAAGCCATAAGGCCTGCGTTTATTATAACTCATTTTGGGATGTAATAAAAGGATTATTTTCCAATATATCAATATAAATTACGGTACTGAAGACGTATTTTATCGGCAATCAGGGCAATAAACTCTGAATTTGTCGGCTTTCCTTTGCCGGTATTAATTGTGTATCCGAACAATGCATCCAGTGTTTCCATTTTGCCTCTTGACCATGCTACTTCAATGGCGTGTCTTATGGCACGCTCCACTCTGCTCGGAGTAGTCTGGTATTTGCCTGCAATCGTAGGGTACAAAATCTTGGTAATTGAGCCTAACATTTCGACATCCTCTACTGACATCATAATTGCTTCGCGCAGATATTGATATCCTTTGATATGCGCAGGTACTCCTATTTCATGTATCATATTAGTGACGTCCCGCTCCAGATCATGTGTCGTATCCGGCCTGGATGCTGCCTTTATTTCCTCAACATTATTATCGTTCCTGCTTGACGGCACCGTTATCATAATCTGAAATTCTTTGTCTCCATTCATCAGATTATTCAGTATCTGATACACATTTTCGTTGTCTCTGGTTACAGTTAAATTTAATTGTTCCATAGATATCCTCCAATCAGTTTCCCCATTATCCTGCAGATTTCCCACAATTTTTTTAGGAAATAACAAGTTTCCTTTTATTTCCATTTTATGCTAGTAATATTATAAACAATGCTAGGGTTCCATGGAATATTTAGGCATCGCATTAAATTTTATGTTACTGCACCAGCATGTTCTCGATAAAAATGCCGTATCCGCTGGTGGCATCCTGCACAAGCACATGAGTAACCGCACCGACCAGCTTACCGTTTTGGATAATGGGGCTTCCGCTCATTCCCTGAATTATGCCGCCTGTGAGGGTTAAAAGTTCCTCGTCCGTAATTTTTATAACCAGACCTCTGTTAACATTGTCATTTTCAAGATGAAGTTCCTCAATTTCAATATCATAGAACTTAGGTTCGCCTGTGACAGAGCAGATGATTTTAGCCGGACCGGTTTCCACCTCCTGTTTTAAGGCAATCGGAATTGGTTCATAGACTTTATTCGCTGCTATTTCCTCCCCACATATACCAAAGATTCCTTCCGGGGTGTTTTTGGTTATCTCACCGATGACGTTATCGCTCTCATATTCAATATATCCGGTCAATTCGCCGGGAGAACCGTCTTTTCCTCTTGTAATTCCTATAATTTCGGTTTTATATAAGGTTCCTTCCTCAAGCTGCATAAGCGTTGAAGTGTCTATATCATTAATTCCATGTCCGAGTGCCCCAAAGGTGTTATTTTCATCAATATATGTCAAAGTACCAATGCCCTGTGCATTGTCTCTGATCCATATACCAAGTTTCCATTCACCGTTTTGATTACTTTCAGGTTTTACTTTTACTTCGGTAATCTCTTCATTACGGTTGATACTCATTATCATTTCTCCGCCTTCGGAAGTCTCTACCATTGAGATAAACTGCTTCTTATTTTCAACTTTTTCTCCATTTACATTAAGAATATAGTCTCCGGCCTGAAGAATGTAGTTGGCAGGGGAAACCGTATCTCCGTTTTGATTTTTAAATTCTCCTATTCCGACAACCAAAACTCCCTCCGTCTTTACATAGATTCCGATGGGAAGACCTGAGGGACTCAGCATTTTATCCTGAATAACCTGAATATCTACGCTTTTATACGGAAAAATCCCAAAAAGCTTCAAATTCATTATATAGTGGTCGATTTGATTTGCCTTGAGCGTTACTCCTTTTGTAAAGTCCACATGCAGGCTTTGTACCTGTGTGGAAAGACTTTCCACTGCCTCACCCTGATATATTTCTCCGGAGGCCGGTACATGAAAATCCAGCTGCTGTTCCACCCCTGCACGTATTTTTATTGTAGATGGTACCTTTTTCCAGTAGTCCATGTACACTGCCGTTAAAAGAGTCACAACGGATGCAGTAAGAAATATATATAAAAATCTGCGATAATTTTTTATTTTATATTCACTCATTACGATTAATTCCCTTCTGACTAATTACATAAAAAAAGAACATACATCATAAGTATGTCCTTTTTATTATGTGATAAATCTAAAATTTTAATTTAATATTGCTTTGATTTTGTTGCCAATTCTTTCATCTCTTTTGCATTATTAATGACATTCTCCGTAATTTCGGCGCCTCCAAGCATTCTTGCAAGCTCTTCTATACTCTTATTTTCATCCAGCTCACATATCTGCGTTGTGGTTCGTTCATCTTTTAACGATTTTTCGATTAAAAAATGAGTGTCGGCCATCGCCGCAATCTGAGGAAGATGAGTAATACAGATGAGCTGGTGTTTTTGTCCGAGAATTCCCATTTTTTCAGAAACCTTCCAAGCGGTTTTGCCGCTTATGCCTGTATCAATTTCGTCAAAGATCAAAGTTTCAATCTCATCCTTATCCGCAAGTACCGTCTTGAGGGCAAGCATTATTCTGGACAATTCACCTCCGCTTGCAACCTGAGAAAGCGCACGCAGCTCCTCTCCGGGATTGGTGGATATCATAAAAGCTGTCTGGTCATAACCGCCTGCCCCGATTCTATCCTCCGAAGAATCCACTCTGATTTCAAACTCAACATCTATAAAATTCAAGTCTATCAATGCCTTTTTCATAGAGTCGGCAAGATTGGCAGCGCTGCTTTTGCGTATTGACGATACTTCGGCACATAATTTAAGAAGCTCTGTTTTTAATTTATTTTCTTTTTGCTGCAATTTTTGCCTGTACTCATCAAAATTTTGGTACATTTTCAGTTTTTCCTGCAGTTTTTCGTAATATACAAGGATATCTTCAATTGAGTTCCCATATTTTGACTTAAGATGATTGATGACATCCAGTCTTTTTTCAACCTGATCTAAGAGCTTGGCATCAAAGCCTGCCTCGGAAAGATAGTCTGCGGCAGCCCTGTTATAATCATTAAGTAAGCTGTCAATATCAAGCAGCTGTTTCTCAAATTCCTGCAACGCCTCATCAAAAGAAACGATGGAACGTATTTCTTTTATCGCCCTTCCGATAGCATCTCCGGCACCTCCGTTGTCATATCCGCTCATCCGGTGGGATATTGACATTGCTTCCTGTATTTTTTGTCCGTTTATAAGCTTCTGATAAGATTTCTGAAGCTCTTCATCCTCTCCTACTATAAGTTTAGCTTCCTCTATTTCGGCAGCCTCGAATTCGGCAAGTGAAACTTCCCGTTTTCTGGTTTCTTCATCCACATCATTCAATAACAGCTGTTTTTCTATTTCTTTGTACTGTTCATAACATTCTTTGAGCGCCTTCTTTTTTTCAAATAAGGTTTCTCCGGAATAATCGTCCAGTATTTCCAGTTGCTTTAGATGTGAAAGCAGAGACTGATGTTCATGCTGACCATGTATATCTATCAGAATTTCAGCCAGTGCTTTAAGCTGTTTGGCACTGACTGTCTCTCCGCATACTTTGCATATAGATTTACCGGCCATTATCCTCCTTTGAAGGATTATAGTGCCATCATCTTCTATTTGAAGCTCCATCTGCCGTATCCTGGCCAACTGCTCTTCTTTTTCCACCTGAAAAACCAGTTCAACCAAAGCATAATCTGCTCCGGTACGTATCATTTCTCTGTCAGCCTTAGCTCCAAGGGCAAGGTTAACAGAACCTATTATGATGGATTTACCGGCTCCGGTCTCCCCTGTCATTATGTTTAAACCGTTTCCAAAATACACTTCGGTTTCATCAATTAATGCAAGATTTTTCACATGCAGGCTTATTAACATATTAATCTCCCATTCTTGCGATACTATTCCGCCATTTTCTTACGCAGTATTTCCAAAAAACTGTCGGAATTGAGCTTTAGTATCCCGGTTGTACTGTCTGCTCTCTTTATAACGATTTTATCCCCTGTCTTTAACGGCATATTGTGTGTTCCGTCAAAATTGACCTCTAAGGTCTGTACAAGTCCGCCTCTTACTGTCGGAATATCGATAACAATTTCATCCTCAGGTGATAATATTATACTTCTGGTATTGAGAGTATGCGGACAGATTGGTGTAAGCATGATAAGGTTGGCGGCAGGTTCAACTATAGGACCACCCGCCGACATATTATATCCGGTCGAACCTGTGGGAGTCGCTATTATTACACCGTCTGCGCTGTATCCGTTTAAAAAACGTCCATTTACATAAATATCAAATTTCAGCATTTGCAGCGTACCGCATCTTGCAATTACAATATCATTAAGGGCAACATCATTGATTACAGCAGGATCACTATATACCGTACCAGCAAGCATCATACGCTCTTCTCTGGTGAAATTTCCTGCCATAAGCTGACTAAGCGCCATCTCAATATTGCTGCTTTCAATTTCTGCCAGATAGCCAAGGGTTCCCAGATTGATACCAAGTAACGGAATTCCGTAATTAATCATATCTCTTGCCGCTCTAAGAAGAGTCCCGTCTCCGCCAAGTACGATTGCGCAGTCTGTGTTGTCCGGTATGGATGCGGTTGAAACTTCATTATAAAAATCGCATACAACATTAACCCCGTGTGAACTAAGATAGGATTTGATCCTCTCGGTATAGCTGCCTAAGGGGTCTTTCTGTTTATTTGTTATTAGAAAAATATTCTTCATCAAATATCAACTCCATCTGCATAACGGGCTGTGTCATGCTTTCTAACATTATTTTTAATCCAGATTTCGATGAGCTTTGCTCACAACATCAGTCACAAGTTCATTTCCGGTATCTTCACTGTCCCTTCCGGTCCCGCTTTCAATGAGCATTTGCAGCTGTGCCTCGGCTTCAGCCTCTGTTATGGACATAACAGTCTGCTCAATATTCTCTCTTTTTTCCAGAAAGACCAGATACTCAATATTTCCCTCCGGTCCCTTGATTGGTGAAAAAGATAGTCCTTTTACTTCAAATCCGATCATATCCGCAAAAATAAGCACTTTTTTTATAACTTCTTCATGAATTTCCGGCTCTCTGACTACACCTTTTTTCCCGACTTTCTCTTTTCCCGCTTCAAACTGGGGTTTTATAAGGCAAACTATGTGTGCATTATCTTTTAACAGGTTTCTCGCCGGAATGAGAATTTTGGTCAGGGAAATAAAAGAAACGTCCACGGAGGCAAAATCCAGCCTGTCTTCAATATCGTCCGGCTGCATATAACGAAAATTGGTCTTCTCCATACAGACTACCCTCTCGTCATTACGCAGCTTCCATGCCAGCTGTCCATGCCCCACATCCACGGAATAGACCTTTAGTGCGCCGTTTTGCAGCATACAGTCCGTAAATCCGCCTGTGGAAGCACCTATATCCATACAAACTGCTCCGGTAATGTCTACCTCGAACTCCTGCATAGCTTTCTCAAGCTTCAGACCGCCTCTGCTCACATATCTGGGAGTCTCACCTCTTACTTCAATATGAACTTTGCCCTCTTCAAAAGCGGTTCCGGCCTTGTCTTCCCGTTGTCCGTCCACAAAAACGCTGCCTGCCATTATGATTGCCTTGGCTTTTTCCCTTGAAGGCGCAAGTCCATTCTTTACAAGCAGCATGTCCAATCTTTCTTTCATTAAATAGCACCTGTTATCTTGCCAATAATTGATTCTGCGTCTATTCCGGTCTCCTGTTTTAACATTTCCACGTTGCCATGCTCTACGTATTCATCCGGCAGTGCAATACACAGTACTTTGGCATTGGTATTTAAAGAATCCACATACCCTCTGACACTTTCACCAAAGCCGCCGTTTGCGACGTTTTCTTCCATTGTTACTATTAATTTATGCTCATTGCAGGCTTCTCTGATTGCCTCTTCATCAATGGGTTTAACAAATCTTGCGTTGGTCAACGAACAGGAATAGCCCATTTCTTTAAGCCTGCTATGTACATCCAGAGCTACTTTTACCATACTTCCGACTGCAAAGAGCATTATATCCTTTTCTTTATAGATACCCTCGCTCTTACCCATAGCCATCGGTTCCCTGTATTCCGCAAGCCCGTCAAAGGCTTCACCGCGCGGATAGCGTATTGCAAAGGGTGCGGAATATGCAACCGCAAATTTAATCATATCTGAAAGCTCCCATTTATTCTTGGGCGCCATAATATGCATATTGGGAATGTTGGAAAGGTAGGATAGGTCAAATATACCCTGATGGGTCTCTCCGTCACTTCCCACTAAGCCTGCCCTGTCAATAGCAAAGATGACCGGAAGATCCTGAAGGCAGACATCGTGCAATATCTGGTCATAAGCCCTTTGTAAAAAAGATGAATAGACTGCCACAATCGGTTTCAGTCCGCCCGCAGCAAGTCCTGCTGCAAAGGTAACCGCATGCTCCTCAGCTATTCCCACATCAAAAAAGCGGTCGGGATACATATTCCTGAATCTTTTAAGACCGGTTCCGTCGGGCATCGCCGCAGTAATTGCAACAACCTTTTCATCTCTCTGTCCAAGTTTGCACATAACCGTTGAGAAAATATCGGTATAATTAGCTTTATTTCTTGGTTTGCTGGGTATTCCGGTCTCGATATCAAAGGGCTCCGCACCATGAAATCTTGCAGGATGACGCTCCGCAGGTGCATAGCCTCTACCTTTTTGGGTAATGACATGGATAAGCACCGCACCTCTTACCTTTCTGGCCTCTTTTAACATACGCAGCATAGCCGGAATATCATGACCGTCCACCGGTCCTAAATATGTAATACCCATATCCTCAAAAAACATTCCCGGTACTATTAAGTGCTTGAAACTGCTCTTGGCACGTCGTATCTGGGATACTACTTTATCACCGTATTTGGATTTACCATGCAGGGAATTGTAGACTCCTTCCTTCAAATCAAGATACATATCAGCGGTTCTGATACTGTTTAAATATTTGGAAACTCCGCCTACATTTTCAGAAATTGACATATTGTTATCATTTAATACGATTATAAAATTAGTTTCCAGACGTGACGCATTATTTAAGGCCTCATAAGCCATACCGCCTGTCAATGAACCGTCACCGATCACCGAGATTATAGTGTTTTTTTCACCTTTTATATCTCTTGCCTTGACCATTCCAAGCCCTGCTGAAATCGAAGTAGAACTGTGTCCCGTATCAAAGCAGTCACAATCGCTTTCCTTGCGCTTGGGAAATCCGCTTATTCCGCCGTATTTGCGCAAATTTATGAAACCATCTCTTCTTCCGGTAAGAATCTTGTGTGTATAGGACTGATGTCCCACATCCCAGATTATCTTATCCTCCGGAAGATTCAAGAATAAGTGCAACGCCATTGTCAGCTCCACGGCTCCCAGATTGGAACCCAGATGTCCCCCTGTTACACTTATCGTTTCAATCAGGAACTGCCTTATTTCCTGTGCAAGCGCATTATAATTCTCAGCTCCGATATCCTTTATGTCATTGGTTTTTTCTATTTTTTCCAAAAACATAGTGCTCACCTTTATTTTTCTCTGTAAATTAACTGCTCCACTAATTTTTCCAAAAACAGATTTCTCCCGGGAAAAGACTGCAAAATACCAATCGCCTCATTTGACAGCTGCTCTACCTTCTCTTTGGACTTTTCCAGTCCATATATAGTAACATGTGTTATTTTATTATTCTTTTCATCACTGCCTACGGGCTTCCCAAGTATCTCCATATTACCTGTAACATCCAGGATATCGTCCTGTATCTGGAATGCAACGCCAATGTTATAAGCACATTTTTCAATTGCTTTTATCTGTTCTTTATCCGCACCTGCAAGTATGGCCCCTATCATCATTGAGCTCTGTATGAGCGCTGCCGTCTTATGCTCATGGATAAAAAGCAAAAGCTCTCCGGTTACACTTTCTGTTTCCTTGGCGGACTCTGCCTCAATATCTGCGCACTGTCCTCCGATCATTCCGTAGATTCCGGCCTTTTTACTTAAAACAGTAAGTGCGGAGGCTACTTTACGATATTCTTCATAATTTTCCGCATACTCAAATGACTTACATGCTGTCTCGAATGCATAATTTAGCAGACCGTCTCCGGCAAGTACCGCCATACCTTCACCGTATACCACATGCGTTGTCTTCCTGCCACGCCTGTATTCGTCATTGTCCATAGCCGGAAGATCGTCATGGACCAGCGAATAATTGTGTATCATTTCAATCGCTGCCATGAATGGCTCTATAAGCGGGTTATTACCGCCAAACATTGCATAGGTCTCAGCCATAAGCATTGGGCGCAGTCTTTTCCCGCCCGCCGTTACCGAATAATTCATTGCTTCAATAACGGTTCTCTGGTATCCCTCTTCCTTAGGCAGATAAGCCTTAAGAACCTCTTCCATATGAAGTGTTTTTTCCTTCAATTCTTCGTCAAAATTCATCCAGTTCACCGTCTTCATTTATTTTCAGAACCTGTTTTTCAACCTTGTCTATTTTGCCGTTGCAGTAGCTTATAAGTTTCATCCCTTCCTGATAAGCCCGAAATGACTCTTCTAAGGTAATATCCTCTTCCTCCAACTGCTCAATGACAGTCTCTATCTGATCAAAAGCCTCTTCTAATGAAATATCGGGCTCCTCATTTTTCTTACTCATATGACTCCTCCAATGAAATCTTTTGCCTGCTCATAACTTTTGCATTGATTATGCCGTCTTTTACATAAACGTTAAGCTCATCTTCCGGTTTGATCTGTTCTATGCTGTAGACCGTTCTTCCCTGAATATCCGATACATAGGAATAACCCTGACTTAACTTTTCAAGCGGGGACAAGCCTTTCATCTGCTCAACATAGAGCGCAAGCCTGTGACGTCTGTCGGAAATCTTACGCATTATTGCATCCTGAAGGGCTTCTTCGAGTTTAAGAGCATAGGTACGTTTCTCACGGATCTGATTGACGGGACTTAAATATTTAATCCTCATCCGGTAATTCTCCAGTCGACTCCTGTTCTGCCCTATGAGGTTTTTGAACATATGCTGCATAGTGTATGCATATTCTTTTATTTTATCATTCAATTGTTCTATGGGATAGACTGCTAACTCGGCAGCCGCAGAAGGTGTTGGAGCCCTGAGATCGGCCACAAAGTCTGCGATTGTTGTATCCGTTTCATGTCCGACTGCGGAAATAATCGGAATAGGACAGTCGAAAATTGTCTGCGCAACAGCCTCTTCATTAAAAGCCCACAGGTCTTCTATGGAACCTCCGCCTCTTCCTACGATTATAGTATCTACATTAAAGCGTTCCATTGCCCGAATTCCGTTAACTATGCTCTGCACGGCCATATCACCCTGAACTATTGCAGGATATAAAATAAGCTGCACATATGGATTTCTACGCGTTGCTATCTGAATTATGTCCCGGATCGCAGCCCCGGTTTCCGCCGTAACAATTCCAAGGCGGTTTATATATTGCGGTATTGGCTGCTTGTACTCCTTTGCAAACATCCCGCGTTCTTCAAGTTCTGCCTTCAAGCGTTCAAAGCGTTCATATAATGCTCCCGCTCCGTCCTGTTTGATTTCCCTTGCATAAAGCTGATACTTGCCGTCACGCTCATATACGTCAACCGAGCCGGTTACAACTACCTGCTGCCCGTCTATCATTCTAAAGGCAAGTCCGCTCCGGTTTCCTGCAAACATAACACAGGCTATTGCACCTTTTGAGTCTTTTAACGTAAAATAAATATGTCCGGATGAATGGTATTTACAATTACTGACCTCCCCCTTTACAGAAATGGAGTTCAGCATAAAATCCTGTGTGAACATATTTTTGATATATGAATTAACTTGTGTGACCGTATATACATTCTGCATAATAACACCTGCTATTTGTTTGCAATTAGCTTTATAACATTATGCAAATTTGGCTAAAATGCCGTTTATAAAACTTGGTGAAGCATCCTGACCGAACTTCTTGGCAAGCTCTACCGCTTCATTTATCGCCACTCCTGTGGGAACATCCTCATCATAATTAATTTCATAAACCGCAAGTCTTAATATAGTCAGATCCACCTTTCCCATTCGGGCAGTGTCCCAGTTTTCAGCTTTTTCATTCAGCATACTGTCTATAGTTTCGAGTTTATCCACGATTTTCTGGTATTTGGAAGAAATATATTCCGTATCTTTGGCATCTGCAGCACAATCATCCTCAAAAAACAGCTTCTGCTGCAGTGTCATTTCTTCCAATGTATTAAATTCTATACGAAACAGCAGTTTAAAAATCTGTTCCCTCAATTCTCTTCTGCTCATGTAAGCTCCTAATCAGTCCTATTTGTCTTTTGACACTTTAACACCCGCTATTCGAATATTAACATCTGTCACATCTAAACCTGTCATATTTTCAACTGAATTTTTAACTCTGGTCTGTACACGCTGGCAGGTTGCAGGGATATTATAGCCATATTCAATCATAATAGCCAAATCTATTCTTACCTTTTTGGACAATACTTCCACCCTTACACCTTTGGCAATATTTTTTACGCCTACCATACTAAGGAGTTCATTAGTTACATTTCCGGACATGGCTGCAACACCTTCTACCTCGGTTGCCGCAAGCGCCGCAATCATTGCAACTACATCATCGGCTATTTTCACCGACCCCAGCTTCTCATCTTCATTTAATTCCAGTGTATTCTTACCTGTTTCCTGATCCATATAAATAACCTTTCCTTTCCCTAAACCTGAAATATTTGTAACTTATACGATATCAATTTGGAATAAGTATACCAAAATTTGTATTTCTTTACAACCAGAAACTCATACTGTACTGTTCCATATTCTCGGTATACGAAACCACTCCCTCCGGGCAGTCAAGATAGTGAAAAATTTTCTGTTCCCGGATAAGCAGTTTATGCAGCTTATCATAAATTTCCTCAGAAGCGCATTTAAGTGTAATATAGGTTCTGCCCTTATCGTATCCGTCCTTAAAGATATTTGACAGCTGTTCTTCATCAACTGAGAGTAGATAAAGCCCCTCTCTTACATAGTAATTGGCATCCATTGATGTACAATGAGGCAGCTCTACCACATTATCTATAGTATGGGTTTTGTTAAGCTGCTCCGTAGTAACGCATAAATAGTCATAGTTAATTGTCGGTATCTTGTCTTCGGAATGATCCTGTCCCTTACCGACAGTCTGATATGAAGCATCTCCCCATGTTGTGTCAACATAGTACCAATTCCCGTCTATTTCCACCAGATTCCAGGCATGACCTTCACCTGTCGATACCTCTCCCAATACCAGTTCCGCTTTTAAGCCGACTCTTTGTAACAGATACTGTGTCGCCTTGGCATAACCCTGACAAACCGATTTTCCATCTATAAACACCGAGCATATATTTTGATTGTTATCTGAAGAATCACTATATTCAGTATGATTTATTAAATATTCATAAATGTATTTTACGGTTTCATATTCATCTGCTTCGGAAGATAGTTCCTTAAGACATTGGTTTACATAACTATCTATCTGTTTCCGACATACTTCCACAGCCTCGGCATCCATATTATAGGTCCCGGTAAAAGTGATTTTCTTAATCATATCCCCCAGAGTATACTGAGTATAGGTATAACCGTCCACATAAAATATTTCGGGATGATCGTTTAGCACACACTGGAATATGCGTGAAATTTCCTCTTTATCTATACTTGAAAGTTTCACGTCATCATTAAATCCCTGCAATGCCCACAAAATCTCTATATATAAATCCTGTTCGTTTTCGCTTAAGACACTATATGCATAGTAATCTTTCTGCTGTTCCTTAATGACCTTCCTGTTATCATCAGTCAGCTCTCCGATTTCATTTAAGAGATCATCTTTTTTTGACACGACAATATCTGAGCCTTCATATATATGGATGGTTTGCTCCGATGCGGAATAAGATGCTGCTTTCTTACCTTCAACACCTGTTTCAATAACACTTGTTATTCCACTGTCCGATATATCAGGCTCCGACATATCGCTATCCGGCACAGGATGCATGGCAAGCTCCCCTGTCTCTCTTAGATAGGCAAGTCCCACTGTCAAAACTACCATAGTCAAAAATAAGCAAAGTACTCTTTTCATGAAATCACCTTCTATCTCCGGGTGTTTTGGGACTGCCCTTCCGTCTTTAAGTATGCTAATTTCTGCCAAACTCGGAAAGTATCAGCCCTTCATTCCTCTCTACCGTCATTCCTATGCTCCACGGATTAATAAACAATAGAAGCGGATCACCCTTTAAATCTTTGATTTTTTTCATATCCGAAGTGCCTGTAAGCCTGTCCAGATCAATATCCTTATTTTCAATCCAGCGGATATGCTCATAAGGCAGATTTTCCAGACGAATTTCCACATTATATTCATTCTCCAGCCGGTATTTTAAGACATCAAACTGCAGTACACCTACAACACCTACAATAATTTCTTCCATACCCGTATTAAATTCCTGGAAAATCTGAATTGCACCTTCCTGTGCAATCTGCGTAATACCTTTAACAAACTGCTTACGTTTCATTGTGTCAAGCTGTCTCACTCTTGCAAAATGTTCCGGTGCAAAGGTCGGTATCCCCTCATACCTGAACTCTTCTTTGGGCATACAGAGCGTATCGCCGATTGAAAATATTCCGGGATCGAAAACACCTATGATATCTCCGGCATAGGCCTCCGTTAATATCTTACGCTCATCAGCCATTATCTGCTGCGGCTGTGAAAGCCTCATAACCTTACCGCCCTGTACATGCTTAACCTCCATGCTGGACTCATATTTGCCCGAACATATGCGCATAAACGCAATCCTGTCCCTGTGCGCCTTATTCATATTGGCCTGAATCTTAAACACAAAAGCGGAAAATTCATTTTCCACAGGACTTACAGGTCCTATATCCGCCTTACGCGGCAACGGCGGCGTTGTCATCTTTAAAAAGTGCTGTAAAAAGATTTCCACACCAAAGTTAGTGAGTGCGGAGCCAAAGAATACCGGAGTCAGCTCGCCCGCACGTATATTGTCCAAATCATACTCTGCACTGGCTCCGTCTAACAGCTCTATCTCATCCGTAAGTTTGTTCTTAGCCTCATCTCCTATATAAGACAAAAGCCTGTCCTCTTCTTCAAGCGGAATAATTGTAGCCTGTCCTTCTTTTGTACCCTTTTCGGTATCGGAATAGGTGATTACACTTCTTGTTTCTCTGTCATATACTCCTTTAAAGCCCTTACCGGAACCGATAGGCCAGTTGATGGGACAGGTGGCGATTCCAAGTTCTTTCTCAATATCGTCCAGTAACTCAAATGTATCGTTGGCATCCCTGTCCATTTTATTTATAAAAGTAAAAATCGGAATCTTTCGCATAACACAGACCTTGAACAGTTTTCTGGTCTGCGCCTCAACTCCTTTGGAAGCATCAATGACCATGACTGCGGAATCCGCCGCCATAAGCGTCCGATAAGTATCCTCCGAGAAATCCTGATGCCCCGGTGTATCCAGTATATTAATACAGAACCCGTCATATTGAAATTGCAGTACTGAAGAAGTTACCGAAATACCTCTCTCCTTCTCAATTTCCATCCAGTCGGATACTGCATGTCTTGCGGTTGCTTTTCCCTTGACGCTTCCCGCAAGATTGATTGCACCTCCGTACAATAGAAACTTCTCTGTCAGGGTTGTCTTACCTGCATCCGGGTGTGATATAATTGCAAAAGTCCTTCTTCTGTTGATTTCGTCTGCATGATTGCCCACGTTTTTATCCTCCATTATTATGTCCGTAATTAAAATGTAATAATCGATTTACCTTCAAACTCCGGTTTTATTCCAAAGTAGTCGAGAATGGTGGCACCAATGTCAGAAAACTGGTCTCTGGTACCGATATTGCCCGGTTCTACATTGGCACCATACATAATAAATGGCGTATGCTCTCTGGAATGGTCGGTAGATACCGTATATCCCGGATCGCAGCCATGGTCTGCGGTTAACATAAGTATATCATCTTTACGAAGCCTGGAACAGATTTGGGGAAGTTTGGCATCAAAGTAGCTCAAAGCCTTGGCATAACCGTCAATATCATTACGATGTCCGTAAAGCATATCATAATCTACCAGATTTACAAAGCATAAGCCCTCAAAATCCTTGTCCATATATTCAAGAGTTTTCTCAATCCCCTCTTCATTTCCCTTTGTATAAGTGTATTCCGTAATTCCGGCTCCTGCGAAAATATCATAAATCTTGCCAACCGAAATAACACTCTTACTTGCTGCGGATAACTGATCCAGCATAGTCACCGCCGGTGGCTTAAGCGAAAAGTCATGTCTCCTTGGAGTTCTTGTATAATTGCCGTTTTCACCTATAAAAGGTCTTGCAATCACTCTTCCTACTCCATGCTCTCCCTGTAATAATTCCCTTGCCATACGACAATATTCATATAAAGTCTCTACAGGAACCACATCCTCATGTGCCGCAATCTGAAAAACACTGTCCGCTGAAGTATATACGATGAGCTTTCCGGTCTGCACATGTTCATCACCGTAATCTTTAATGACCTCGGTTCCCGAATACGGTTTATTACAAAGGACTCCCCTGCCTGTCATTTCACTGAACCGCTCAAGCAAATCGGCAGGGAAACCATCCGGATATACCGGCAGCGGTTTCTTGGAAATTATTCCCGCTATTTCCCAATGTCCTATGGTTGTATCCTTCCCTTTTGAGGCTTCCTTCATTCGTGCAATCCTGGCGGTGGGATTTGCGACCTTTTCCCCACACTCAACGCCGTCTATATTAAATAAACCCATTTTTGCCATATTAGGCATGGAAAAATAGGAACTGGAAGATACGGACTTAAGAGTATTGGTTCCCTTATCACCATAGTCCGCCGCATCTTCCATTTCCCCTATTCCAAAACTATCCAATACAATCAGAAAAACTCTTTTCATCTTTTGCCTCCTTATATTCAGTAATCCACTTCGCAAGAATTGCAAAGCGATTCTTGCAGTTCAGGGTTCTTCCCTGAACTTAGTATATCACGAAACCGACGAATATGCACTATTCTCTAATTTGCATTGACAGTACTTATAACAATGGCATCTGCACTGACGCCTGTCTTACGTATTACAATATCCTCAATCTGTGCACGCTGTGCTTCGGACAATTCTTTGGTATTCACCACAACATCTACGGTATCTCCGTCAATGCTTACAACCGCATCATCAAAACCTTTAGCTTCAAGCAGGATTTCGGCAGCAGTTTCTTTCTCTGCAATATCAGTCATTGAAATCATATTGTTTACGGCTTCCTGCTTCTGGGTTTCGCTGATATTGGCATTGTTAATGATTTCTAAAAGGGTTTCCTTATTTTGCGCTCTTGTCTGCTCTTTCTGCAGCTTGGCCCCGGACAATGTAGACATTCCTGCTGATGCCGTAAATACAGCTTCTCCCGGAGTTTCTGTCTCTGCAAGCATCTGAGTACCTTCATCTGATGTATCCGAGCTTATTACCTCCACATCACTGTCCAGACTTAAGATATCGCCTGAAGCCTGTTCAAGATCCTCATCCGACAAATCCAGGAGGACACTGTAATCGGTTTCCTCATCCGACAATGCCAGATTGCCCATATCATCTGTTGCAATCACACCGTTTACTGTCAGGATTTCCTCATCTGTTACCTTTGTTCCTGCGAAATTCAGGTATCCCGCTACCGCAATCATAATTGCCAGTGCTGTTATCATCACCTGATTCTTCTTAATCATATTTTTCAAGCTATTCTCCCCTTTAATTAATATTTGGATTTCCCTTTTACTACTCTTATCTTATTCGCATCAATTCCAAATAATACCTGTATTGTCTCAATAATATTTTCTTTTACAACTGCGGAATCTCCGCCTTGTGCAATTACCACAACTCCTTCCACCACAGGTTGTATAATTTTACTGACATAAGGAACATTCTGCCCCTCTTCATTTACGGTATATACAGTGACACTTTCCTGCTGTACTTCTCTGATTGTCCTCTTACCACCTTCTGCGTCCTCTTCAGCGGTTTCATTTACCTCTATCGGTATATCTTTTTCCAGAATCCGTGTTTCGGACTCCTTCAATGTAATAAGTACATCCACATCTCCTGCGCCTTCAATACAGGCTAAGGACTGCTCCAGCTTCTCCTCCCAGTACCCTGTATAGGAAAGGTCATAATCTTCGTTCGGGTATGATGTAGTGCTAAGCGTATCCTGTCTCTGAGTGTTTTTTTCAACTATATCAGAACCATTGTCCGTTATATCGGACTTCTTTGAGGAAGTTTTCTGTTTTGAATCATTGCTATTAACAGGCAGCGCAATAATACACAGCAATATACCGGATAATACCATAATAAGAAGCTGGTCTTTACGCAATTTCCTACCACCTGTTATTTTATTTATCAGCTTATTCAACCGTTCCATATATACTCACCTCCATATACTCTTCCTCAATTCCGAGCACTGTACAAAACCTTTCCTTTAATGTGTCGCTCATCTTCTGTTTGTCAGGATATTCCTTATGGTCAGATTCATGAGCGGATTCATAGCTTTGCTCCTCTTCTTTATCTGTAGTAATCTTCTGAATTGATACTTTCTCTACTCTGACAATATTACTGCCATCTGAATTGTTATCATCCAATTCATTATCGCTCCAATTATCGGAATACCCATATGCGCCATTCGTATTTTCATAACCTTCCAGTACCCTTACCGCAACCCGTATCATTGAGAGTTTATACTTTTCATAACTACTGTTATCATTGTTGGCATAACTGTTATAATAACTTTTAGTAGAAATATCTGATTTATCGGATATACTGACATCCACCGAAACCTTTATAACCGAATATCCCTCGCCCGAAATTTCATTATTTAATTTGGATTTAATTTCCTTTTCCATCCCCGATATTAAGCCTGCATTCAAGGAATTGCTTCCCAAACCTTGACCATTGATCAATTCTCCATATGAATCGCCTGACGCCATATCACCTGTGAACAAACCCGCATTTAATTCCTCCGCCATTCCGGAAAGCCGTGCATTCCATTCTTCATCACTTCCACCTATAAGCTTATATATCGGTGACAAAAACTGAATCAATATTACGAGACCGACTATGAGCTTCATATATTTTGCATACTTCTGCTCCGGAGCAAAGTGAATCACAGCCTGCCCCGCAATCATAAAAATACCTATTTTGCCGATAAGCTTTACAAATTCATTCATTACATCCCCCGATTTGTCGAATATGCCGCTATGGCTATACTTATTATAAAAAGGGCAATAGCCGAAAGCGCCAGCTTCAAAAGCATTAAACTTCCGTCTCCCACACGGTTTGCGCAGTTGGTCATTCTTTTGTCACTGACAATTCCTATCAATGCTGCACTAAACTTCAACACACCGGCTAAGAGCAGGATTTTCAGTATAGGCAGGGTGCAGACGATTATCATAACAATTGTTATGTAAATTCCTATGCTGTTTTTGATAAGTACGGCAGAGCCTATTACCATTTCAAACATTCCCTCTGTCAGGTTTCCTATTCCCGGAATGACCGAAACCGCCTTTTTTAATGCCGATGCTTCCAAAGCATCTACTATCGGAGAAATCATAGACTGTAAAATGCTGAAACCGGTTATGATACCAAGTGTTATTTTAATGCAGCCTCCTATGAATTTATCAGCAAGATCCAGCATCATATTCAGCTTTTCCTCCATCCATACACCATTTATGATACTTAACAGGACAAAGCTGTTAATCAGCGGAATCAATATTGACAAATAGCATTGTTGGATTATGTAAACCGCAATAAAAAAAAGTTGATTGTATGCTACTGCCGAAGCTGCCCCTGAGGCTGTGCCTATTGCCAGAAGATACGTAGGAATGAGCACTTGAATAAAAGTTATAACCTGATTTAACATTCCCTTTACAATAGATGCAGCATTTCCGAATACCTTAACCAATATGGCAATCAACAGCAGATATATAAAGTAAAATGCAATATCGGATACCTGCCGGCTTTGAAAAACATCTGCAAAATTGGAGAACAAGGCAGCCGTTATACCAAGAATAAGTATCATCACAAACAATGCTCTGATTTCCCCGACCTGTGCCGTAAAAGAATCGCCAATCCCCGATACCAGCGCTCCTACAGCCTTTAATATCTTTCCTTGCATTATTAAAGATAACACTTGTTTCCCATCAAAATGATACTCCGGAAACATGTCCTGCAAAGTTTTTTCGGCAACGTCCAGATCCATCTCCTGCCAGATACCCTCCGTTGCCGATGCCTCTACTGTAAGCGGGGGCATCATTATATGGATTATTATTAAAAATAATATAATAACATATGTTTTGTTTTTCATAACAGCCCTACTATCCCGCCAGTTCCTGTATGCTTTCCATAAGGGCAAACAGCACCGGCATACCAATCAACAGGATGTACATCTTACCCATTGTCTCAACTTGTCCTGCAACACCCCCATAACCGGCATCTTTGCAGATTCCCGAACAGAACTCACATATGTAAGCGGCACCGACAGCCTTAAACAATAACGATAGATATTGAAAGCTGTCTCCAAGATACCCTTGAAGCCTTTCCATCCCCGTAAGTATGGCGGTAAAATAATTGATTGAATATGTGAGTATTAGCAGGCACACGGCTAGTCCAATATAAACTCCGTATTCTGCTTTCTGACTCTTGATCGGAATGGCAATCAGCACTCCTGCCAGTCCAATTAACGCAATTTTAACAATATCCATGCGAAATCCGCCTCCTGTTAAATCATAATTAAATTGTAAACAGGTCCTGTATCATTATAAATAGGTCGTATATGTAAGGTACAAGCCAGGTAAGTACCAGAATCAAACCGGCAAGACTTACTAAAAATGCCTGTTCATCCCTGCCGCTGTGTTTCAGTACCTGACATAACATTGTAACCAGTATTCCGACTGCTGCTATTCTAAAAATAAGACTTATGCCCATCTCTTCCCCCTCATGTATGTCATAATAATATAATAGTCAAAAACAAACCTGCCATGACGCTTATGCTCATAATTACTTTACTCTTACTTTCATATTCCGATTCAGTGCGGTGTATGCGCTCTTCTATCATATCCAGAGATTGTCCTATGTTTTGCGCCTGAGTAGTCTCGTCCAATATTCCCAGCTGCTCCGGAATTTCAATCAAGACTGCTTTTTCTTCTTCCTTAAGCGGCATAGTTTTCATGCACTCAACAAGCCTCTCTTTCCAGATATTATCAAGCATGCTTCCGTCATTTTCTTCAAGTCTCTTGAAAATATCATTAAAGGCTTCTTTAAACGGCTCTTCCATACACTGTCCCATTATCATGCAGATTTCAGGCAAAGTCCGCTTTCCGTATTGCATTTCATTCTGCATTCTGAGTATCATTCTCCGTATTTGCCGAAGCTCAATAATACGCGTTTTCTCATCGGACACCCTGTTAATACCCAGACCGATACACCCCATCATAAGTAAGATGATTCCTGCCAGTTTGAGCATAATATCCTCTCTTTATCATAAATACCAATAATATTACACCTGTTATTTTTCTTCCCAAGCAGCATATAACGTTCAAAAAGCTGCTCTTTTATCACATTTTTCATATAGTCTTTGCTACACATCTCTTCGATAGAAAAGCTATGAATGGTAGCCAGCAGCTTACAACCGCACCGGATAGCATTATGCATTGCCTCAACATCCTGAATGCTCCCAAGCTCATCAACCGCAAGTACCTCGGGCGCCATTGAGCGGATAAGCATCATCATACCCTCGCACTTTGGACAGGCATCCATCACATCGGTACGTATACCGATATCATTCTGCGGCACGCCCAGATAACTGCCCGCAATCTCAGACCTTTCATCCACCACTCCAATGTTCCGGCCTTTCCCATAGGCATTTCCTTCGGAAAAGTTACGTACCAGATCGCGCAGCATAGTTGTTTTGCCGCAGCCCGGAGGTGATATTATAAGTGTATTTAAGATTTCCCCGTTATCATACAGGAAGGGAAGCGCCTTATCGGATACTCCTTTGACCTCATGGGCGATACGGATATTTAAATAACGTATGTATTTTATATTTCTTATCTTGTTGTGTT
Source organism: Lachnospiraceae bacterium (assembly GCA_022510525.1). Lineage (GTDB taxonomy): Bacteria > Bacillota > Clostridia > Lachnospirales > Lachnospiraceae > UBA3282. Next base: position 37,594 of record JAFLTH010000005.1, read on the forward strand.
CTTCTAAAATAACCTGTCCGCACAGCCCGATCCTGTGTCCGCCCGGAATTGTCATGAATCCCTGTCTGATTTCATCCGCAAAAGCATAAATTGAATAATGACACACATGCGTAAGTACCGCTTCCAGTTCTTTTTCGCTGCTTATCATTGCTTCCGACACTTCTTCGCTCACATCTCCGCTCTCATTAAGAAACCATTCTCTGTTATTCATAAGTACTGTAACAGGCTGGTTGACCCGCAGGCGTATTTCCTGCAAATCTTCTGCCTGTTCTGCCACTTTTACCCAGGCGGAGCGCATGAAGTCCGGAAAAATATGTAGGATTTCTTCTTTCTGCATCTTCCTCGCCCCCTTATCTCAATATATGAAATGTTGTCCAAGTTATGACTGAATTATTTTATATATTTTCGTTGTAAAAAGTCGGTTTATGCGACGTAATTTAGGGCATAAAAAATCCTCCAATACGGGCAGTTATTTTAATGCCTGAATTGGAGGATTATATTTTAATGCATTCACTTTTTTCTTAGTAAATATTCTTCAACCTTTGCAATCAATGTAGTGGCATTGCTTACCAACGACTTTGTTTCGTCTTTATTAGCAACGTAAAAATCATCATAATCTGACTTACTTCTAATTGTCTCGGCCCTAGCCACAATCTTATAGTCTTCTGCATCAAACGGTGTATTATTATTACTTACAAAATATTGATTAAACTGTGAGATGATTCCTCTATGTGATTTAGTTGGTATTTTTTCACTGGCAAGCAACGCCGTACACGCTTTTTCTAAGGCATAATATGCTCTGTTATTATCCGATGCATAAGAATCCTTCTCCAATAATATCTTTGCATCATCCAACAACTATCTAGCGCGTCCAATCCTTGATTTCGCTAAATTAATGTAATTACTCTCATCCATAAATCACCTGTCCCTCCTTTTCAATATTGACAAAGAAATCATACCAGGACTTCTTCTCTTCAAATTCATTAAATGGAATGCAAAGTGCATTTATGACAACAAAATACTTCATTGCAATATCTGTCACTATGTCTATCAAAATATCTGTATACCTTTCCGATTCTTTCCTATCACAATTTGTTAAAAGAATAATATCAATGTCTGAATCATCGTGATAATCGCCACGTGCACAGGAGCCAAACAAACGGCATTGTACTACGTCATCTCCAATGCACTCTTGAATCTTTTGCACGAATTCCACAATAATACTATCTATTAAATCTTTATTCATACATTCACTATGCTTTCAAAAAACAAAATATTATTACTCTTATATTATACTAAATAATACAATAATAACCAACGGAATATTTTTTATAATCTTTCTATATTTCTAATATTCTTCCCCTTCTTCCACTCCAAAATCTTATCCAGCCTATCCCGAACTAAAGCCTCATCCCCCTGCTCTGTCGGGAAATAATATCTGGTCCCCTGCATAGACTCCGGAAAGCACTCCATATCGGTAATCTTCTCTTCAGTATTATGCGCATACTGATACCCTGCACCATAATCTAACTCCTTCATCAGCTTAGTCGGTGCATTTCTTAACTGAAGCGGCACCGGTTCCGCAACCTTATTCTTAACATCATCCTTACATTTCTCACAGGCCATATAAAGTGCATTGGACTTAGGGGCCATTGCAAGATAAGTTACCGCATGCGTCAGATGTATGTCACACTCCGGCATTCCAAGGAAATGACAGGCCTGATAGGCATTGACTGCAACAGTCAATGCATTGCTGTCTGCCATACCGATATCCTCACTGGCAAAACGTATGAGCCTTCTTGCAATGTAAAGGGGATTTTCCCCACCTTCTAACATCCTGCACATCCAGTAAATTGCGGCATCCGGATCGCTGTTGCGCATGGATTTATGCAGGGCTGAAATAATATTATAATGCTCCTCTCCAGCCTTATCATACATCAGCGATTTACGGTTGATACACTGAGCAAGTCCCTCGTTCGTTACTACAATACTGCCCTCCGGTGTGATTTCGCCGTTTAAAACCGCCATTTCCAGAGTATTTAACGCCATTCTGGCATCACCGTTTGCAAAAACGGCAATTGCTTTTAGCTGTTCTTCTTTTATCTCTATCCTTTGACCTGCAAAGCCTGCAGGATTTTGCAGGGCATTTTGCAAAAGGCGTATAAGGTCATTTTCCTCCAATGCTTTGAGTACGAATACTTTACACCTTGAAAGAAGCGCCGCATTAATCTCAAAGGAGGGATTTTCCGTGGTCGCTCCGATAAGGAGAATGCTTCCTTTTTCCACAAAAGGCAAAAAGGCGTCCTGCTGTGCCTTATTAAAGCGATGTATCTCGTCTACAAAAAGCACTGTCCTGACACCCATTCTGCGGCTTAAATCAGCCTGATTCATAACTTCCTTTATTTCTTTTATTCCGCTTGTTACAGCGCTGAAATTGATAAAATCTGCCTTGGTTCTTTCGGCAATGATTCCTGCCAGCGTTGTCTTTCCGACTCCCGGAGGTCCCCAGAATATCATAGAAGAAATCTGGTCCTTCTCTATAAGCTGCCTAAGCATCTTCCCCTGCCCAAGCAAATGCTCCTGACCGATAAAGTCTTCCAGTTTCTGCGGGCGAAGGCGACTTGCAAGCGGAATCATTTTCGCTGAACTATCCGGCATTGAATCAAACAATGTTATCTGTTCCATATATATGAACTCTCCCTAATTTTTTTGCGTACTTCCAAAAACACTCCAGGTGACACGCTAATCTCATCAATTCCTATTCTTATCAGTCTTTCCGTAACCTCGGTATCCGCTCCAAGCTCCCCGCATACGCCTATCCACTTGCCTTCCTTATGGATAGCTTCCGCGGACATCTCTATAAGTTTAAATATTGCATCATGATGAGGATTAAAAAATGGCTGGACATTCCGATTCTGTCTGTCTATCGCCAGTGTATACTGGCTTAAATCGTTAGTCCCTATACTGAAAAAATCCGCTTCCTTCGCCAGCTTATCGCTTATCAGGGCTGCTGCCGGTGTTTCAATCATAACACCAATCTCTACCCCTTCTTTATAGGCTATTCCTTCCTTCTTAAGCTCTCTTTTAACCTGTCCCGCTATTTCCCTGACCATCTGGATTTCCTCCGGTGCAATTATCATCGGTATCAATATTGACAGATTTCCATATATTCCCGCTCTGTATAACGCTCTAAGCTGGGTTTTGAAAATTTCAGGACTGCTTAGACATATTCTGACAGCCCTATACCCAAGTGCCGGATTTTCTTCATCATCCAGTCTGAAATAATCGGCTTTCTTATCCGCTCCTATATCCATCGTCCTGATTATAACCTTTTTATCACCCATTTTTTCAAGGACCTGTCTATATACGCTAAACTGCTGTTCTTCTGTCGGAAAATCGTTATTCTCAAGATATAAGAATTCACTTCTGAAAAGCCCTATGCCTTCGGCGTCATTCGCTATAGCGGCGTCAACATCCCGCAAATTTCCGACATTTGCATAAAGGCGTATTTTTTTCCCATCAAGGGTTATACTTTCTTTTCCTTTAAAAGTACTTAGTTCTTTCTTCCGCTTTTGTATTCTGTTTATTTTTTCGCGATATTCCGAATACATATCTTCGTCAGGATCTATATAGGCCACTCCGTTTTCACCATCCAGAATAGCCGTATGTCCATCATACGGTTTAAGCCCTTCAATACTTTCAATCGAAACAATTGCGGGAATCGCCATACTTTTTGCCAGAATAGATGTATGGGAATCAGGTGAACCCTGTTCCAGCATAAAACCAAGCAGCTTGTCTCCCGGAAAGCGAATCGTATCGGACGGCGTAAGGTTCTTAGCCGCCAATATTGCGGGTTCGTCCAGATTTATAACTTTAACCGCATCGCTTACATCCCGATCGGCTTTATCCTTATCGGAAATCAGCCGTATTACTCTTCCTGACACGTCCTCTATATCCGAGGCACGCTCTTTCATGTAGCTGCTGTCCATTTCCTGAAACATACCGGAAAACTTTTTCCCGGTCTGCCATACTGCATATGCGGCATTAATCTTTTCATCAGCTATCATTTTCTCTACAGACTTTATAAACTCACCATCCTCAAGTATCATACGGTGAGCCTCAAAAATAGCGGCATTTTCTGCACCTATATCCGCTAAAGCCTTGTCATACAATGATTTTAGCTGTAAGACCGCCTTTTTATTTGCCTCTCTGTAATGTTCTATTTCTTTTTCGGGATTATCCGTATTGTACCGCTCTATCCTTGGCTCATCCTGGTCATAATAATGAATCTTTCCTATACAGATATCCTTAAATACGCTCTTTCCATACAGAGTAACCATCGTAAAACCCCTCGTTCAACTCTATCTCGACAACAATATCCTGTCATTATCCAGCTGCCTGCCCGCACATATCTGAAACTGTTTAAGCAGATCATCTATCGTCAACTGCTCTCTTTCTTCCCCTTTGACGTCCAGCACTATATTTCCGCCATCCATCATAAGCGTCCTATTTCCCATTTCAAGCGCCTGATGCATATTGTGTGTAACCATCAGACAGGTAATCTTCCTCTTGGCAATAATCTCTTTGGTCAACTCCAGCACTTTGGCAGCCGTTGCCGGATCAAGAGCCGCAGTATGCTCGTCAAGCAGAAGAATTTTAGGCGTCACCATAGTTGCCATAAGCAGCGTAAGTGCCTGTCTCTGACCGCCTGAAAGCAGTCCCACCGGCTGTTTCATCCGATCCTCCAGCCCCATATTCAGCAAGGATAGCTGTTCCCTGAACTTCTGCTTTTCTTTACTGTTTATCCTGCTGAAATATGCATGTCTTGCCGTAGATGCCCTAAGATACGCAAGCGCCATATTTTCCTCAATTGTCATATGCGGTGCGGTGCCCTTAAGCGGGTCCTGAAAAAGATGTCCTATCACCTTACTTCTTAGATATTCTTTCTTGTAGGTAATATTTTCACCGTCTAATATGATCTGTCCTTCATCCACATAAAAATTACCCGTAATCGCATTAAAAAGAGTGGATTTCCCGGCTCCGTTGCTGCCCACAATTGTTGCAAAATCGCCGTCTTCAAGTTTAAGATTCACCTTATCAAGCGCCTTTTTTTCATTTACCGTACCGGGATTAAATGTTTTGGAGACATTCTTAATTGTCAGCATCAACTTCACCCCCTTTTCTGTTTGCACGGATTATCGCATTTTTTTGTTTGTAAAAAAGTGCTTTCTCTTTTAAGTACGGGAAGGCAATCGCCACTGCAACGATAATTGCGGAAACCAGCTTAAGCGCCTCCGCCGGTACATTCATTCTAAGTGCCAATGCCACTATAAAGCGGTAAAGGCAACTTCCAAGCACGACACCAATGACTTTTCTAAGTACACTGCCTTTTCCTATAAGGGTTTCACCTATGATCAGGCTCGCAAGCGCGATTGTAACCATACCGGTTCCCAGATTAATGTCGCAGGATTTCTGATACTGTCCAAGAATCGCTCCTGAAAGTGCAGTCAGTGCATTTGCCACACAAAGTCCTACCGTAATCATAAAAAGGGGATTGATACTTGATGCGCGAACCATATATTCATTATCGCCTGTAGCACGAATTGATAAACCAAGCCTTGTATTTAAAAACCAGGCCAGCAGTATGCCTATAATAAGTACGATTACAAACACGATCAAAAATTTATACCAGCTATTATACCATGATGCCGATATTTTATCTTTTGCCAGACTGAAAATCGTATCACAGGCAAAAAGATTGACATTGGATGAAAAGCCCATTACCGCTATATTGACTGTATACAGTCCTGTATTGACTATGATACCGGCCAAAATGGAAGGAACTCCCATTCTGGTCTGTAAAAAAGCCGTAACAAAGCCTGAACATATCCCCGCTCCCATAGCCGCAAAAAGCGCAAGAAACGGATGTCCTGATATCGTGACCATCGCACCCACCGCACACCCCAGGGTGAAGCAGCCGTCGGTGGAAAGGTCCGCAATATTTAAAATACTAAAAGATATAAACAAGGCCAGCGCAACCAGCGAATAAATACAGCCAAGCTCCAGTGCGCTTTGTAAAATTGACAATGTAAATATAGAACTCATTTAATCCCTCATTCGATTGTCCTAATTATTTTAAATAACTTACGCTATTTAATTGCTCAATTATATTATACTAAATACTATTGCTTATTATTGAAACTCTTCCGCTGTCTGAATTTCAACTAATTTTGAACACATACTCTCAAACATACTATAATCCAAGCCAATAGCTTCTGCTGTTTCGGTATTTACCGTGGCAATACCGTTATCCTGAGTTACAACTGCCGTAGAAGCCGGGTCTGCACCGTTTACCAGTATTTCCACTACCATATCTGCGGTGGCAGTTCCAAGTTCTTCATAGTTTACGCCATAACCCATAAAAGCTCCGTTAAGTGCAAAGGAATCGGCTCCGGCATAGTGGGGAACTTTTGCATCAATGAATTTTTCATAGATTGCAAGCTCTGCTGTCATTACATTATTATCAGTCGGTGTAAAAATTGCGTCAACTCCTGCAGCAACCAGTGCATCTGCAGCAAGTGAGATTTCACCGTTGTTGGTACCTGTTTTTTCAACTACCTCTATTCCTTTGTCCTCGCAGTAAGCCTTTGCATCCGCAATAGCTGCCGTTGAGGAATCCTGACTTTTATCATAAAGAAGTCCTACTTTGGATATGTCAGGATTAGCTGCCAGCATTAAATCAAAAATTGCATTAGTGTCAAGCGCATCCGAAGTTCCTGTTATATTGGAGCCCGGTGCATCCATGCTTTCTACAAGACCTGCGCCTACAGGGTCAGATACTGCCGAGAATACTACCGGAATCAGGCTTCCGTCATCCTTGGGATTCTCTGCGGTTGCATTCTGCATCACCATAGCAGTCGGTGTTGCCACCGGAACAATAATATCAACATTAGAAGCAATAAGATCTGTAGCAATCTGGTTCATAACTGTGGAATCGGCCTGACCGTTATAGGTATAATCCGCATAATCAAACTCTATTCCAAGCTCTGCGCCCTTTGCATCAAGCTCTGCCTGAACTGCAGCTACAATCTGATTCAAAGAAGCATCATCTACATACTGTACAATACCTACTTTGTAAGATGCACCGTCGTGATCTCCGCCTACGAGCTGCTCTTCTCCGCCTTCGGAAGCATTATCCTGATTATTCGTCTGTGAGTCGGTATCAGTCTGTGCCCCGTCATTTACCGTGTTATCTTCTGTCTGTGAATTATTTGACGAATTTCCGTCTGCTGCATTAGAACCGCAGCCTGCAAGTGTTGCAGCCATGGTTGCTGCCGTTAATAAAAGTGCCAAAGTTTTCTTTTTCATAATTTTTCCTCCTATTTTTAAATATCAAAAAACCGTCCCAAGCACAATGCCTGAGACGGTAATAAACTAAATTATTATCGCGGTACCACTCAAATTGACAAGACAGAATCTGCCTTAAGTCCACCTTTTACCATATACTCACCATATATGCCGCCTTGATAACGGGTACGGTTCCCGCCGGTACCTACTGATATTCAGCCCGGCCTCAAAAGTCCATTCGGTATAAGCACCATACTGCCTTCCACCACCGGCAGCTCTCTGTGACGGCTCTCCTATACTTACTACTCTTTCTCACAGGTTTAATTTTATTAAATTCTTACATTATAACTTATTCTACCATAATCTATCTGTTACAAATTGTCAATACTATTTTTTCAGAAAATATGGTAATATAAACGTAAGCCTACGGCTAACGCTACAAGAATTGCTATGCAATTCTTGCTACTCATTAAGGAACTCATTATGAAAGGCAAGGGGTGTTATAGATGAAAATAGACATGCACTGTCACACTAAAGAGGGGTCTCCCGACGGAAAAGTTACTCTTCTGGATAACATTGAATTACTTAAGGAACGCGGTTTTAACGGAATGCTGATCACTGACCATAATTCCTATAAGGCTTGCCGTTATTATAAAAATCTGGAAAATAAACCGGAGGATTTTACCGTACTTTGTGGGATTGAGTACGATACGTTAAACGCCGGACATATCATAGTGATTCTTCCAACCGATGTCTTCCCAAAGATCATGGAGCTGCGGGGTCTTCCTGTGGGACTTTTAATCGAAATAGTGCATCACTATGGCGGAATATTGGGGCCTGCCCATCCATGCGGAGAAAAATTTTTAAGCACTTTTAACACACGAATCGGGAAAAAACTGAAAGAAGATTTAATCAAAAGATTTGATTTTATTGAGACCTACAATGCCTGCGAAGACGATTACTCCAACTCTGATGCAAAAGAGCTCGCCAAAAAATATGACCTTCCCGAATTTGGCGGCAGCGATTCGCATAAAGAAGATTGTGTGGGCTGTGGCTACACAATCCTGAAGAAAAACGTCGCAAATGAAAGCGAGCTCATACAATATGTAAAAGAAGGACAAGCAACCAAAGCTGACGGAACACACTATTTCTTTACAACCAAACAAAAACTCGGAAAAGTAAATAATGTTTTGGTATATTCTTTCTGGTTCTACAATAGATTCCTTGCATTTATGAGGAGTAATGCCAGAACGTTTGAACTTAAGAATAACAAACAGCTTCAGCCTGTCAGATACCGCAAGGTGAAATATATAGATTTATCGGAAGATGATTAAAGCATTGCTATCTGCCTATCTTTTCCATTACTACATTTTTTAATTCTTCAAATGTAACCTTGAATTTACTTGATACCATGTCAGGATTGTTGATTATCATGTCACGCTCATAAAAGTCAAGCATTTCCTTGTAATTCTTCCGGTTCTCCATATAGAGATTGTAACGTGCCCGCAGTTCCGCTATTTCATCAAGAACATTGCTTACATAAGCTCCGGGCTTATTCTGAATTGTCTCTTTTATACTGCTAAAGCGTTGTGCAAGACTGTCTGCAAGCTCATCCATTTTAAGCTCGCGCACCTGTCTTTTCTGCTCTTTTTCCTCATTATTTATAGCAATAATGACATCCAGCCTTCTCTGCATCCTTTCCATTTCCTCCTTAACTCTCTGCATCTTGGCCAGAACATCCCTAAGATCCAGAGCAGCCTTAAAGGACAGGGCAAAATCTCCCGCAATATAGATTGTCAGTATAAATGTAACATAGCCCAATATATTGGGCGGTATTGACAACATAAAGGCTTCTATCGGCTGATGTATGACTTTGGTCATAAATATAGTCAAAAATCCCCAAACGATTGTTGAGCGGAGACAGATATGCCCCTTATAATTAAATTTTCTTTTGGAGTAATCCCAGTATCTGACATCAAACAGAGTATCCATAATAACTCCGACCACAAATTCAAGCGCCGTTGCGCCTATGCAGCCCGCAATATAGGTCAAAATAACATTGTCCTGAAACGGCAGGGAAACTATATACATCATAGTGGCTCCGCTTCCGTATAAAGGCAGAAACGGACCTCTGATAAATCCACGATTGATAAACTGTCTGCTCCTGATAGAAACATTTGCAGATTCAAAACACCAACCAAGAAAGCAGTATGTGTAAAATATAAAAAGCCATTGAATCATACTATAAATGTGCATCTTGCTATCCTTCTCTATTGTATATTATGCGAATATGCCTACCTCTACCCTGTCTTTTCCCTTTTTACTGACGCCGCTTTGCCCATAATACAAAAACTTTCCGTACCCTCTTACCGTTACGGCATCGTCTTTCTTTAGCTGATAACTGGTATTTTCTACAAGAATTCCGTTTACAAAGATTTTACCGGAACAAAACAGGTCCTGACTACTGTTTCTTGAAATATTATATATCTTAGCGACAACTGCGTCAATTCTAAGAGAAGCGACTGTCAGAGATTCCGTTCTTGGTTCCGGCATTTCAAGCATGGCTTCCCCTTCCGGAATACGGCATATTACGTTAGTATGCTTAACCTGATTCAGATTATCGATAATGTAGTCAGCTATATTTTCATGGCAAAACAGGATGGCACCCTGCTCTTTGCCCCTAACAAAAATATCTCCTATTGTACTGCGCTCAATCCCAAGGTTCATTAATGCACCAAGAAAATCTCTGTGTGTTAAATGTTCGGCAAATTTGGGTGTTGAAGGGCGTATTTCTATGTGTGTGATTGGAAACGGCTCATCATAGCCAAGATTATCGGGACTGCCAAAGCGTACGATTTTGCGTTCGCACATGGGCGAACCACCGTTCATACTGTAACCGGCATACGAGACTTCCCTTTCAACCGCATAGAAAACCTGCTGCTCTGATAAGCCTAAAAAGGGAGTGTAGGTGTAGATGCCGCGGGTATAGGATTTGTCGGCAAGCTCCAGTATGCGTTTTTTCAGTTGTTGCAGGTCTTTTTCACCGGTTAGGGGCATGGTTTTCTCCGTAATAGCATAGTTTTGCTATGCTTTGCTTATAAGTGAAATATTTACTTAGTTTAAATAGCATCAATGTGGTAATTATATCAGATATATAAAAATATTGAAATATTTTAAGGTATTTTAATATTTATGCTCTTATAAATTTTACAACACTATTTTTTATATTTATTTAAGAATTTAATTTTATAAAGGAAGGTGTCATCTGCTACGGCAGATGGACCTTCCTTTTAAATCACATCCGGCAATTCATATCATCAGTAAATGTTCCTAAGGACGTGAATTATTTTTTCTATAAATTACACCACCACAAACAACCCTTTATATGATACAATGGGTACTGACAGATAAATGAATGTCTGCGAAAGGAGCATTGCTATCAAAATGACCAATTATGAAAAATCTATAGCCCTGTGGCAACAAAAAAATATAACAACCGATGCCGAGCTTGCAGAGGCTTTAAACGGACATAGCATTGCATTTGCCTATCACTCCGGCAAACTGGAAAATGAAAATATCACCTACAATGATACCAGAGAAATTTTTGAGCATGATGGGGTAACATCCTATACCGGAGATTTACAGACATTATTTGAAATCCGTAATGCTAAGAATGCAAATGAGCTGCTCCTGTCTGCCTTTAACAAAAAACTTGCATTTGATGAATCTCTTATAAAAGAATTCCATAAAAGTCTTACACAGAACACCTATGATACACGCCGCTGGCAGCTTGGAGAACGCCCCGGAGAATATAAATTACATGACTATGTAACAGGAAAAGATGAAATAGGAGCTGCTCCGGAAGATGTGGCGGAAGAAATTTCCGAATTGCTCGATGAACTTCAAGATATAGAAAATAAGAATGCCTTGATTTCTGCGGCATATTTTCATGCTAAATTTGAAAACATTCATCCATTTGCAGACGGAAATGGGCGCACCGGCAGGCTGGCAATGAACTATTTTCTTATCGTTCACAACCATCCGCCGATTATTATCCATGAAGAAGACCGCAAGGCTTATTATACCGCGCTTGAAGTCTGGGACTCCGTACAAGACCTAGAGCCACTCTGTGCATTTCTTAAGGAACAGACGTCAAAAACATGGGCAAAACAGCTTGCGCGTGCAGAACATAAAAATACAAATAAATCCGGTAATTAACATCCTGATAAACCGGTGTTCGAAATACTATTTAGCAATAACTTTCCTGTTCCTTAATAATATTCCTCCGATACCTAAGAGTACAAGTCCAACTACCATAAGTATTAACACTTCTGCAACCGACACACTCTCCTTATACAATATCGGAAACACCTTTTCAATCCTCTCAGGATAAAGTGACACCGCCACACTGACCGCATTATTTATAAAATGCATCATCATAGACGGATAAATGCTCCCTGTCTTATATGCCACATAGCAAAGCACCAGTCCCAAAAGCCCCGTCGGGATAAACTTCACCAGACTCATATGATAGATTCCAAATAACACCGCTACAATCGTAATCGCCGTAGATACACGGTATCTTGCTTTCATGGAATTGTATATAAGTCCGCGAAACAGCATTTCCTCACAGATGGCAGGCGCCAGAGCTATAACAAAGAATACGCTAAACACATTACCGTCCATTATTGTCGAAAAAGTCAGTTCTACATTTTCAGCACTCTGCGGAAACAGGGAAACCAGAATCAATGATAATACCATATTTATAGGATACATTCCAAGTATCACGAAAAACGCGCCTATGAAGCTCATAATTCCGGTCTTATGAAAGCCATATGTCAGGCATATGTCCTTTTTTGTATAAAGTACAACCGCAAGCGGCACAAGCAGTAAAATAAGCTGAGTTCCAAACACACCCCAAAGGCCGAATTTAAGCTGGAGCATACTTCCTGCATAAAGCACCAGTACGATACTAAGCGCAACCACAAACCAGACATCTGATACGGTAGGCACACCGCCCTTTTTCAGATTCTCACGTTTTTCAAACAGCTGCAGCCCACCTTTCCCGTCACTAAACAGTATTGATTCGCTATCATAAATCTTACTTAAGAATAAAATAGCAAATACGGCATAGGCGACATTGCTTATAAGCACAACCGCAATTATTGTATAGTCGATTTTGAAAATCAACATATTTTTAATAAGCAAACATATGTTTGCTACTGGTATCATTGCCATTGTTTGTGTCAACTCTATATTCGGAATGAATCCGATATAGCCTGTAAACATAACTACCAGAGTCAACGGAGTTATATAATTATTGGCCTCCTTATAGCTTTTTGCAAAGGAAGTCACACACATGGTAACCGCGCTTATAAAAAGAGAAAATGCAAAAATTGCCAGAATTCCTACCAAAATTGCCGGATAAAATTTGGCCATATCAAGGCCTGCGGTATCGGTCTGCATATCCATGATCTTATACAAATAAAAAGCAATCCCGCCCATTGAAATAATATTTAGCAGTGCAGAAATCATACCGATTATCGCAACCGTTATAAACTTTGAAACTATAAGCTGTCTGTTGGTTACCGGAAGTGTCAGAATCGTTTCCAGGGTTCCCCTTTCGCGCTCTCCCGCCGTTGTGTCAATGGCAGGATACATAGTTCCCATAAGCAGGCTTATTATCAGCATAAACGGCAGGACCGAACCCATTATGCTGCCCAATGACTGCTCACTGCTTGCAGTATCCTTATTTTCATAATGTACAGGCTCCAATATTTCATGTATGTCCAGTCCGGCATCTTTAATCTTGGCCTGTGTAAGCTCTTCAAGATAATCGTCAAACACATCCATAACTATGTTCATTGCATAAGCGGAATTTGTTACGGAGGATATATAGTAAACATCATAGTTAAGCTTTCCTTCCTGCATTGTCCCGAGTATGTATACATCAAGTTCTTCGGCCTCCAGTGCAGCTTTATAATCATCTATGCTTTCCGCATCTAATATTGTAATTGTGTATACATTCCCCTCATCATTGTCCTCCGCCCTATCTTCCGTATCGACTTCACCCCGGCTTCCTTTATCTCTCCACTTATCATTATTTTCAGTCAGCTTGTGCAAAAAGGCACCGTCATCCTCCGCCTCTATGGCAATCCTGTAGTTCTGTGCTGCCATACCGGATGAAACCATTGCCATTACCTGCATTGCTCCTATGAAAATAAGAGGATAAAGAATTACAGGTACAACCAGCATCATGACAACTGTTTTTTTATCCCGGAGAACATCCAGCATTTCTTTTTTAACCAAGGTTTGTATAATCTTAGTGTTCATCTGCCATGCCCTCCTTTACGATCAGTTCGGAAAAGACATCCCGCAGATTATCTTTGCCAAGCTCATACTTCAGCTCCCCAGGTGTTCCTTCGCTTATGATCTTGCCCTGATGTATCATAATGATCCTGTCACATAGATACTCAGCCTCCTCCATATAGTGGGTTGAATACAGTATGGTCTTTCCGGCCTCACGCTCTTTTTTCATAAAATCAATAATTGCGGCGCTGCTAAGTATATCCAGCCCAAGCGTCGGCTCGTCAAAAATATAGACCTCAGGATTATGTATAAGGCACCTGGCAATGGAAGCACGCTGAGTCTGACCGGTAGAGAGTTTTTCAATCCGGTTGTCTATAAAGTCGTCCATTGAGAGGAGTTCTCTGATTTCTTCTATCTTATTTTCCACAGCATCTTTCTCCATGCCATACATCACACCCAGCATCCTTAGAAATTCGCCTGTGGAAAATCTGCCATAGAGTTTTGTATTGTTGGAAAGGTAGCCTATATGCCTTTTTATCTCTATATCGTCCGTAATCTCTTTATCACCTATCCGTATGCTGACAATTCCGCTTGTAGGCTTCATAAGTTTGGACATCATTCGCAACAGAGTAGTCTTTCCGGCCCCGTTTGGACCAAGGATTCCGACTATTTCTCCCCGTCCGATTGTTAACGAAATTCCGTCCACCGCGTTGATATCGACTTTTTTACTCTTTTTCTCGTTTCTGGTAAAGGTTTTTACCAGGTTGTCAGCCATGATCCTATTTTCATTCATAAGGTTAAGTCTCCTTATCATCTTCTTTTTCCAGACTTTTCACACGCTTTTTATATATAGATACACAAAATGTAAGCGCCATAAAGCAAAATCCAAAGCAGCACAAGCCTAAGATTATTCCTACAATTGCTGCGTCATATATCTCATTAGAACTCATATAAGATAACGTAAAATTAAAAACTCCTACCACAACTCCGGCAAATAAACTTGCAAATAAATTAACGGCGGGGGTGGGGGAAAGTCTTCTATCCCATAGTCCGTTTCTTATACAATCAATGCCAATATAAAGTGCCAGACACGTAAAAACAACCCATTCACCAATAAAATACTTCCAATCCAGCTTTCCATATGCTAATGACTGTATTATCATTGACGCAAACAGCCCCCAGAATGCCAGCCAGCATCCGTTATGCTCAATCTTAAGCATTTTCTGTTCCTGCATTTCATCTAAATTATTCTTTAATTTACGTTTTACTTTAGTATTGGCTGTTTCACTATTCACTGACTTCTTCATCATTATCATCCTCCCAAAATAATTCGTCAAGCGTTCTGTTAAGTACACGGCATATGGAGCGGCAGAGCTTGATTGTCGGATTATATTCTCCCTTTTCAATCGCATTTATTGTCTGTCTGGATACTCCGACAGCTTCCGCTAAATCTTTCTGCGTCATATCCTTATGTGCCCTTGCCGCTTTAATTGCAAGATTTTTAGACATTACATCACCTCATTAAAAGCTTACGAAACACAATTTAGTTATACAATACTTCTTATAATACAAGTAATGAAAGTCACTAAATCGCTATGTTCTGGGAATAGATTAATACTAATATTACATTTTGTCAAGTATATTTTACCATAATTATTATATATTTTACTTTTATAGATCAAAAACTTAAAAGAGTAAAATTTAAAAACCCTGATAAATCCTGAAACAGGTTTCTTTATCCGGGTTTTAAATTTATAATGGCACTATTGATTTTCTATATATTCTACAATTACGGTTGGCAATACCGTCTCACACAAAACTAATAACCTCTTCCTTAGGCTTCTTGGTCTGCTCGACGCTTATCGCATGCAGCACAGGCCCTTCTCCGTTATAATCCGCAAAGTATTCCTTGGATACCTTAGCCGTCACTTTTACCCACTGTCTGTCAGTCAATGTATCCGTCTTGTCATATTCACAGGCAAAACCCAAAAATGCCATGTCGTCTGCACAGCAGGTCATAGCCATCCTGCCCGGCACAAAATATCCTTTCGGAAAAGTCTTAGGCACAAGTACCATCGCCGTAAACTGCACGGTCTTGCCCTCATATCTTCCGATATGGTCCAGCGAATCCAGATACCAGATTCCATAACCCTCGTTATTTAATTCCAGTATCGGTGCGGACAAATCATAAGGCAGATCGTCTTCCATAATCTCATTGACTTCACCGTTGGAATCCTCAAAAACTATCTCCGCTTTCTGGTTGATTGCCTTGACATTCCTCTTATAGCTGCTTAAATCCTCCACACCGTCGCAACGGTTAAAAATAATCAGCTCCGACTTACGCAGCATCTCGGCAAGCAGAGATTTCATATTGGTGAAATACATCGGGAAAGTGGAAGCATCAATTGTAGTTACCTGCTGTTCTACCGTCCAGTGCCAGGGTAGTTTCATATTTTTGTAGTTCCACATCCCGTTATATTCAATGATAATGCGCTCCGGTTTATGCTTTTTCTCAATCTCAATCAGATGCTGTGAATTAAAATCTTCTTCATTTTCTATGAGTTCCAACACTGTTCTGCTCTTTTTAAGAAGCTCCTCATCATATTCAATTTCCCCTTCTTCACACAGAATGAGCAGAGTCGTGCCTCGAATCTGAAAGTATGGCTGTGCCAGCGTGTAAGTAATAAACTCGGTTTTACCGCTCTCAAGAAAACCATTGATAACATATACCGGTTTCATATTTTTTCACTCCTTACTTTTTAAATAAAGCCGCCAGCTTATCCTCTTTTAATTCCGAACCGATAACACAGATTTTCCCTGTAACATCGGGTTTTCCGTCTCTGATATCGGATTCCTCCGGAACATAATCAAAGTAAACCCAGTTTCCGCCTCCCGATGAAACCATACCCTTGGCACGAAGTACAATACCGTATTCTTCTTCGTGTTCAAGTTCTTTCAGTCTATCAGCAATTTCACTCCTGGTATATGTTGTGGGAGTCTCAATACCCCAGCTTGTGAATATTTCATCTGCGTGGTGGTGATGATGATCATGGTCATGGTCGTGATGATGGTGATGGCCATGTTCGTCATCATGGTGATGATCATGCTCGTCATCGTGGTCATGGTGATGATGATGGTCATAATCATCGTCGTGGTCATGGTGGTGATGATGGCTATGTTCATCATCGTGGTGATGGTGATGATCGTGCTCGTGCTCACCGTCGTGATCGTGATGATGCCCATGCTCGTGCTCACCGTCGTGATCGTGATGGTGATGATCATGCTCATCCTCATCTTTAAGCGCCATCACTTCTTTCATTAATTCAGCCTCCAAATCCTTAGCACCCTCAATGGTCTGTAAGATATCCTTTCCATCAAGCTCATCCCAGGGAGTCGTAATAATAGTAGCCTTGGCATTATGCTCTCTTATCATATCAACACAGGCCGACAACTTCTCCTCATTCAACTTATCGGTTCTGCTAAGTATAATCGTTCCTGCATGTTCTATCTGATTGACAAAGAACTCTCCGAAGTTCTTAATATACATCTTGCACTTACAAGCATCTACAACGGCAACTGCACTGTTCAGCTCAACGCTCTCGTCTTTCATAGCTCCCTGAACCGCCTTCATAACATCCGAAAGCTTACCTACTCCCGAAGGTTCGATCACAATCCTTTCCGGTGTATAGGTGGATAAAACTTCCTTAAGTGAGGTTGCAAAATCACCTACCAGCGAACAACAGATACAGCCGGAATTCATCTCTTTAATCTCTATTCCGGCCTCCTTTAAAAAGCCTCCGTCAATGCCGATTTCGCCAAATTCGTTCTCAATCAGAACTACCTTTGTATCCGAAAGTGCCTCTTTTAACAGTTTTTTAATCAATGTAGTCTTGCCGGCTCCAAGAAAGCCGGACACAATATCAATTTTTGTCATTTTAACGCCTTACCTTTCTAAATTTAATCCAGATTTAACTTTTTCTCCATAACATACCATGTCAGGAAATAGAAAATAACACTGTATATCAATCCGGAAATCAAAGCAAATTCCCATCCCACCCCGAAAAGTGATGATGTCAATGAGCCGTTGTTACTTGTTCTGTTTACAATAGAAATTGTCATTATATAAATTATGGTAAATATCCGTTGAACAACATAAATACCATAATAGAAACCGAATGATGCAAGTACTTTGTGGTTGGAAGATAACTGCCCCAGTGATATACAGGCGGTAACCTTAAGTATTCTGGCAATTACTGTGATAAGTGATGCCACAAATGTCATAAATATCGAAAAACCGGTTACTCTGCTATAACTGTTTATAATATCCACATAAAATTCCATTGCCTCCTTAAAGCCTCTCATAGCTTCTTCACTGCTGGTAAAAAGAAATACAACAGAAAGATATATCAATATGGAATTGCCTACAATCCATATTACGGCTGCAAGCACCTTTGCAATAATGATATGATGCTTATCCACCGGAAGAGTATGCAGCAGATATCCCTCATCCCCGTATACCGATACATAAAATCTATATATAAGGTATATTATGGTCACGATCATGATAACAAACATACTTATTACATATGTTGCCAGAACCAGCGTTCCCGTCACCTCTACAAGTTCATTCTCCGAGGAAAACAAGGTCATATGAACCGTTATATATGCAAGTATTGACATAAGAATAAGAAAAATATCCATGGGAACGAGTAATTTCCATGTTGCCTTAAACTCATATTTCATTAATTTACCTAACATGCAAACACCTCCCTGAAGAAACGGTCTATGGTCTTGCCTTCCCTCCGTCTAATCTCATTAGCCGGTGCATGCAGAATAATATTACCGTATTTTAGAAAAATAACCTCATCCAGAATACTCTCCACATCGGAAATCAGATGTGTGGAAAGCAATATTGTCGCATTTCTGTTATAATTGCTTACTATCGTATGGAGAATATAGTCTCTGGATGCCGGATCCACACCCGCAATCGGTTCATCCAGAATATAAAGCTGCGCATCCCTGCTCATGACCAGAATGAGCTGTACTTTTTCCTTGGTGCCTTTAGACAGATTCTTAAGTCTCTCATTGGGTGGAATCTGAAGCCTGTGAAGCATATCAAAGGCTCTGTCAACTCTGAAATCCGGATAAAAATCTTCGAAATACCGTACCATTTCAATAACCTTCATACCTGAATGAAGATAGGTCCTCTCCGGAAGATATGATATTCTGTATTTTGTATCGATTCCGGGTTTTTCTCCGGCAATCAGTATCTCTCCGGCTGTCGGCTCCAGCAAGTCATTCATAATCTTTATCAATGTAGTCTTGCCGCTACCGTTAGGTCCAAGCAGACCGATAATCCTGCCGGGCTCCAGATTCAGATTTATCTGATTCAATGCAAGTTTACCGCCATATGTCTTGGTAAGCCCCATACATTGTACTATAGGTATCATTTAATCATCCTTTCCTTTCTATCATATTGTAATACTGTAAGATGTTTCAAAACTATCTCCCGCCGGCAGCTGCTGTCCCCATTTACGTTCTTCCCAGGTACCTTCATAATCCGCATCATCACATCTGCCATACCATGGTTCAATACACACAAACGGTGCGTTTTTACCCGGCGGAGACCATACTCCAAAAAGCGGTGCGCCAAACCTGACCGTAAGATAAGGAGTGCCGTCCGGTTTAACCAACGCCACTTCATGCGCCTGATCATCCTCTATCACAAGCGCATCATTATCAAATAAGTGTTTATCAATCCACATATACCCGTCTTCAAGTTCATAATCAACTTTACGGTTACTCATAAGACCATCTTCAAGTATTCCCGCCGTAATCTTTTCTTTAGCATCAAACCGGAGCCTGTAATCTCCCTGTTTTGCATCCTCAGCTATCGGACAGCGGAATGCCGGATGACCGCCTATTGAAAAATGCAGTACCTTATCTGAGGGATTTTTCACTTTCCATTTTACTATGAGAGTGCTTTCATCAAGCTCATAACCTATTTCCAAAAGAAATTCATACGGATACTTCTTTAATGTTTCCTTGTCGGATTTCAAAGAAAACCAGATTTCCTTATTGGTCTGGCTCTTTAACGTAAACTCCATATCTCTTGCGAAACCATGCTGTCCCATACTAAAAGTTTTGCCTTCACACTTATATTCACCCTTATGTAAAGCTCCCACCAAGGGAAACAGCACCGGAGAAGTTCTTTTCCAGAATCTTGGATCCGCGTTCCACATATACTCTGTTTCTATGCCGGTCCTTTTCATGGATTTTAACTCGGCGCCCATACTATCCACCTGTATGGTAATCTGCCCGTTACCAATCTGAAATAATGCCATTGACTCCTCCGTTCCGCAACATAGCTTGTACTATTTTTGACTTACCTTTTATTATATATCATAATTTTTACTTTTCCAAGTATCTTTCTTTCAGCTCATGATCTAAAGTCAGCTCATCCATATGATAACGATTCTTCGGTAAAATATTCTCATAATATGAAAGATGATCAGATAAGGTCTCCAATACTTTGCTATGAAAACATATTTTTAACTCTTTATTCATACGCAGCGCCTTGTCCACAAAAAGAAGTTCCGTTGATATTGCAACCGGTCTGTTTTTATTATCAAATACAAATCTGCCGTCTTTTTGCAGATAGGCTTCCAGCATAATAAAAAATCCCTCCTGCAGCCTCTCCGATTCATTATAGACTGCAATGCCAATCTTCCATTCCGCACTAAACTGCTTATTCTTTTCAGCCCATTCCCTGACCATTTTCACCGCATCATTATAAACGGAGTTTACCTTATCCGCTATCTCCTCCGGACGGATTTCCACAATACCTGTTAATTCCTTTAACAGCCTGTCCGATGTTTCACTGCATTCAATCTTTATATGATTATCCAGCAGATATTGCAGAAATATAAAAATATGCCTCATATTGAAATCCAGTTTACATAACAAGGCATCCTGTGAATTATATAATTTAAGATAATTTTTATTTCCTCTCTTTATTTCAAGCGCAGCTTTACAATATGCTATTTCATTAAGCGTAAAATTCTTTTTCCTGCCAATCCGGTCAGTATAACACAATGTCTCATCTTCCACCGTCAGTTTCAAATTTCTGCCAATCAGACACAGGCGCATACCCAATACAATAATCAAAAAAATCACAAGATATGAAAATTTCATAATGGTTTCGGAACCACCCGGATAAATTATCGACAGAACGCTCAGTAATATCCCGAACAAGACGGTTCCGATCCCGACTATCCAGGGAAGCTTTCCTTCACTTACTTCTATCTTGATCATACTATCTCCTGTTTCGCTTTACCTTCCTATATTCTTCATTTATAACGGGAAGCGGTACGCTTGCGGTTTCCCCGTTTGAAGTTCCGCCCGATATCATACCTATAAAATTTCCGCTTGCGTCAAAAGTCCCGCCGCCTGACATTCCCGGTCTGGCATATCCCAGCCCGTATATCATATATTCTCCGAATTCATCAATATAGCGCTCCATATCACCAACGCTGCCTTTATAATAATTTGGTGCATCTTCCGCAGTATGATTTACCGTTATATCATTTGATTCAGAATCAAATTCCGTACCCAGACAAAACATCTCGTCTCCGCTTTTCATCGCATTATAGACATCCTTATCTTTTCTGACATATCTTAAATTTTCCAGCTCACTATAATCGAATTTAGTATTATCTACGGTCAAAAATCCCACATCATGTTCTTCCGATATTCCAAGAATCTCCGCATCAATATAATATCCCTGCGGAAAATGTATATAACTTACATGTTCACTCCAGTATTTAAGTACATGCTTATTGGTTACTATCACTATCTGTGTAGGCGTCATCTCCCATATTATCCCGCTTCCATAAGCCTTCCCCATATTGACGCTCACAACACAGTCTCTTACGTTCTCATATGCCTTATCACAGTCAGGCTCCGTAAGCACCTTGCATTCCAGAAGCCCAAGCTCAAGCATCCCCTCGTAAATATCCTGTTCCGTCACCGTCTGTATCAGATGCGGCGGTTTTTCATCGGTTTTGGGAGGTGCCTCTACATCGTTATGGATATTAATGTCAACTGTCGGCTCACTCGTACTAACCCGCATAGGGACTGCTGCCGCAATAAGCATTATATAGCAAAAAATATACAGTCTGATACCAGACCATATACCGTTTTTCATACTACCCCTCCAGTAATAGAATTTTATAATTTCCATGCAAATAACTCTCCCCGTATGGGAGAGTTATTGTCAACACCAAGCAGAACGATAAGCCGGGTTATGTCGTGAATGATCATCTATCTGGAACTGCCGTCGCCGGCAGTCTCTAGCGACCCACCTGAGAGCAGGCCGGGCAAGCCTGTAGCCCTCCGTCTGGTCTTGCTTCGGATGGGGTTTACACAGCCTTCTTTGTTACCAAAGAAGCGGTAGTCTCTTACACTGCCATTCCACCCTTACCGCAGAAAACTGCGGCGGTATAATTTCTGTTGCACTATCCTTGGAGTCACCTCCACCGGACGTTATCCGGCATCCTGCCCTGCGAAGCCCGGACTTTCCTCACCGTATACCGGTGCGATCATTTATTCTACTTGGCATTAACTATTAACTTAACAATAATCTTAAACCTTATTATACCTCAAAACAACTTCCGCCCACAAATTCCCTGCACAGAGAATTATTCGGAAGATTTTCACTACTTACACCCAGGAAATACTCAAGGAATTTGAGCAGCCGCTTAGCCTCATAATATTCCGGTTCGCCTTTTTTAATACTGAAAAGCAACGGCTCCGCAAACTGTTTAAGAACTGCCAGTTCATAAATCAATGCAGAGTTAAACATTGCGTCTGCCTCCTCCTGGAAGGGGAATATATAATTTTCCTCACCGCGTCTCACAGACGGCCACATATCAATGGTTCTCTGAGCCGTAGCCCCTCTTGTTCTTGCATCCCTTACCAAACGTCTGAGCAGTCTGGTATCAGTGGTCGGAATCCTGTTATGTTCATCAATATTCAGACTGGTCAGCGCACTGATGTATATCTTGTATTTACTCTCTGCCGGAAGCGAATGTGACATCTTCTCATTCAATCCATGTATACCTTCTATAACGAGAATATCATCCTCACCAAGAGTTGTTATTTTACCGTTATATTCTCTCCTGCCCGTTTTGAAATTAAAGGTAGGCAGTTCCACACTTTTCCCGGAAAGCAGCTCTAACATATCCTTGTTGAACTGTTCTACATCCAATGCCTCCAGACATTCAAAATCCGGATTACCATCCTCATCAAGCGGCGTACTGTCGTGGTTGAGATAATAATTATCCAGACCAATGGGCTTCGGATTCAGGCCATAAGACCTAAGCTGTATGGATAATCTGTGTGAAAAAGTAGTCTTACCCGAAGAAGAGGGACCTGCTATCATTACAAATTTAATTCCCTCTCTCCTTGCAATATCTCTTGCAATCTCGCCGATTCTTCTCTCCTGAAGTGCCTCCTGTACCAGCACCATATCCGCAATATTGCCCTCACAGATCTGATTATTCAAATCACCTACGGTATCTATACCAATCTGCTCTCCCCATCTGCAAGATTGCAGCAGGGTCTGGAAAAGCTTTTTCCTGGGTTCAAATACCGGAAGAACATCCGGCTCACTCTGCTCAGGTAAAAGCAAAATTATACCGCCCTCATAACTCAATACATCAAATTGGTTTACATAACTTGTGCTTGGCAGCATATATCCATAGTAATAATCAAAATAATCACCCAGACAATATACATTAATTGTTGAGCTTCTTCTGTAACGGAAAAGCTTTACCTTATCAAACATATTATTTTTTTCAAAAATAGCAATAGCCTCTTCGGAAGGATATGCCTTTTTGGTGATGGGCAGGTCGGCTTCCGAAAGCTCATTCATTCTCTTTTTTATAAGCTCAATCTGCTTATCATCGAATTCCGCTCCGTCCTTTTGCCTGCAATAATATCCGGCGCCTATTGCAAACTCCACCTTGGTCGCCGCTGCAACCTCATATCCTGCCACATCCTTTATGGCCTTCATTAACATCATAATTGCTGTACGTACATAAGTTTTATGTCCGATTGAATCTCCGTACGTCGCAAAACCCAGGGCACAGTCTCTGTCAACCCTTTTCATAAGCTCACGTATTTTACCGTTAACAAATACAAGGGCAATAGGCTCATCATAAAGATGTTGATATTCCTTGGCTATGATTTCATACTTTATGCCCTCTTCATACAGTTTCTCATCACCGTTGATTTTAATTCTTACCAATTACATCACCCTCCTGTTTCTGCTGTATCTTAGTACATTTAAGCAATCAACCTGCTATTTCTTTTAATACCTTCTTACAATCTTTAAGCCTCTCCGAAACCTCTTCATAACGTTTCTTAATCTTGGGTTTAGAAACATCCTGAAGTTCAAGCCCGGACAAAACTTCTTCATAAATTCCGATTTCCCAATTAATATATTTACATAACACAGGATGCTTATTCGCTATTAAAACCGGACCGTATCTGTCCGCCATGTCCTTATGCCAATCACCGTTAAAACTCTCCTCTGATGGTAGAGTTTTGCAAGGTTCTACATCTCCAAACTTCTCTTCTGATACTCCGTCAAATACTTCAGATGCAACTTCTCTCTCTGCTGCTTTAGCTACTTTTATAACGGAATAAAATTTCCCGCCTTCCTCTATCATATTCTCATCAGTTATCATATATCCCTGACTTCTTAGAAAACACCGGAATTGCTGAAGCTCCGATTGAGGCTGTAAAATCAGTTCCTTAAAAGAAGCGGTCTTTTCAGCATCTTTTTCCAGAATATTCATCATCAGCTTTCCACCCATACCGGCGCAGATAAGAGAATCCGCCTCTCCGCTTTCAAACTGCTCCAAACCGTCGGAAAGTCTTGTTTCTATGTAGGTATCCAGACCATATTCTCTTATATGTTCTTTAGCCTGACCAAGCGGACCTTTCCTTACATCCATTGCAATCACATATGGACTTATTCCCTGATTTATAAGATAAATCGGTACAAAAGCGTGGTCGCAGCCGACATCACATACCCGGTTCCCTCTTGTAACCATAGAGGCTACCGCTTCCATTCTATCTGAAATGACTATCTTATCCCTCATCAATCCAGATAATCCTTTAATTTACGACTTCTGCTCGGATGACGCAGTTTTCTGAGTGCCTTGGCTTCAATCTGCCTGATACGCTCACGAGTAACGCTGAATTCTTTTCCCACTTCCTCAAGTGTTCTTGCACGTCCGTCATCCAGACCGAAACGTAAACGCAATACTTTCTGCTCTCTTTCGGTTAAAGTTCCAAGCACCTCAACCAGCTGCTCCTTTAACAGGGTAAAAGCCGCAGCATCCGCCGGTACCGGCACATTATCATCCTGAATGAAATCTCCCAAATGGCTGTCTTCTTCTTCGCCGATAGGAGTCTCCAAAGAAACCGGCTCCTGAGAAATTTTCAGAATCTCTCTAACTCTCTCAACCGGCATATTCATTTCTTCGGCAATCTCCTCAGGGGTTGGTTCTCTTCCAAGCTCCTGTAAGAGTTGTCTGCTCACACGAATCAATTTATTGATGGTTTCCACCATATGAACAGGCACACGGATAGTTCTTGCCTGATCCGCAATGGCTCTTGTAATAGCCTGACGTATCCACCAGGTTGCATAAGTGGAAAACTTATAGCCCTTCCTGTAATCGAACTTTTCTACAGCTTTAATAAGACCCAGATTTCCCTCCTGGATCAAATCCAGAAAAAGCATTCCGCGTCCAACATACCGCTTTGCAATACTTACAACCAAACGTAAGTTCGCTTCTGCGAGACGTTTCTTGGCTTCTTCATCTCCCATTTCCATTCTCTTGGCAAGCTCAATCTCTTCCTCAGCACTGAGCAGGGGAACCTTACCGATTTCCTTTAAATACATCCTGACAGGGTCTTCAATACTGACACCGTCCGGCACAGACAGATCGATATTCTCAACATCTACTTCATCTTCATCTGCAAGAATAACTTCCTCATCATCTACGTCATCACCCTCTGTGATACGCAGAATATCCACACCGTTTTGTTCCAATGTTTCCAGAATCTTGTCAAATTGTTCCTCCTCCAGTGATAAATCATGGAAAAAGTCGTTAATCTCCTGATATTCCAGAACATTTCTCTTCTTCTTAGCAATATTTAAGAGTTCTTTAAGACGCTCTTCAAACTTTGCCTGTACATTCTCGTCCATTACTTGGCCCATCCTTCCTTTTGGGGGTTATTCCTTATTTTTGCCTTTAATTCAAGGAAATATGCGTTTTGCTAAGTTCTTCCAGTGCTTTTTTGCCCGAAATCACCTGATTTAAGGCATTTATATCCGAACCCGTACGGCTCGAATAGTATTCAAAGCTGTTTTTTTTGACTGAATAAACTATATCGTGGAACGCTTTTTCGCGTTCTGCATCGGAAGTCACTTCATCCAGTCTGGTATTAAAAAGGGATGCCACCTCCCTCTGCTCCTCTTCATCCTGAAACATACTTATAATTGATGCCGGGTTAAAAGTTCCCTGCTCCAGGTCATCAAAAAACCTTTCCGCCACCTTTTTATATAAATCTTCGGTAAAATCCTCCACCTGAATATATTTTTTTATTTTCTGATATAACTTCGGTTCCTCCGTTATCCAGGTAAGCAAAAGCCTTTGTGATTTTCTGGTGTTTTCCTCCGGAATATTTTTCTGCACCTGTGTAGGTTTAGGTCTCTCCACCGGCTTAATATAGCCTGTCTGCGCGGCATAAGACGCTACCATTTTCCGCATATTTTCCAGACCTATATTATATCTCGCAGCAACTGACTCCGTATAATTCTCACGCTCTACCGCCTCCTCAAAACCACAAAGTTTTTTTGCAATCTCGCGATAGAACCGTGTTTTTGAGTCAGGTTCACTAAGGTCATAATCTCTCTCCAGAATCTTTAACTCAAAGAAAAAGCTGTTCTGCGCTTTATCAATACGCTCCTGAAAGGCCTCCGCCCCATTTGCCTTAATAAACTCATCCGGATCCTTGGCGGGCGACATATCTATGACCCTCCCCCTGAGTCCGCTCTCTTTCAGAATACTTATTGCCCTGAGCGCCGCACTTATGCCTGCACCGTCACTGTCATAGGCAAGCAGGACTTCGTCCGTATAACGCTTAAGTAATGCGGCTTGTCCAACAGTAAACGCAGTACCGAGTGAGGCCGCCGCCTGCGTAAACCCGGCCTGATGCATGGCTATTACATCCATATATCCCTCGCATAAAATAATATTATTCTTGCGTGAGGTTCTTGCAAAATTCAGTCCGTACAGGTTCCGGCTCTTGTCAAAAACCATGGTTTCCGGCGAGTTAAGATACTTCGGTTTAGCATCTCCCATAACCCTGCCGCCAAAACCGATAACCTTATGATTTATGTCCTGGATCGGGAACATTACCCTGTTCCAGAATTTATCATGCATTCCGTACTTCTCGTCAAAATCCCCAAGTCCGGCTTCACGGATAAGTTCGTCATCATATCCCTTGGAATTCAGGTATTGGACCAGATCGTTGCTCGTCACATTGGCAAAACCCAAACCGAACTTTTTCATTGTCTCATCGCTCAGTTCTCTGCCCGATAAATACTTGTATCCAACGGCACCCTTAGGAGAACGCAGCACATAATAAAAATATCTTGCCGCCTCTTTATTTACCTCAAGGAGCTTTGCCTTTTTACCCTCACGCTTCTTTACTTCCTCGGAATATTCCACCTCCGGAAGGTTTATTCCCGCCCGCTCCGCCAGCTGCTTGACCGCCTCCGGAAACGAATAGTTCTCGTATGCCATCAAAAACGTAAAAACATTACCGCCTGCCCCGCAGCCAAAGCAATAATACATCTGTTTTCCCGGAGATACGGAAAATGACGGAGATTTCTCACTGTGAAAAGGACAGAGCCCGAAATAACTGCTGCCCTTTTTCTGGATACGGACATAACCGGAAATCACATCCACTATATCATTATTAATCCTTACTTCCTCTATCAGTTCATCCGGATAATACATACCCTAACCTTCT
The DNA here is from genome assembly GCA_022510525.1 of Lachnospiraceae bacterium. Taxonomy (GTDB): domain Bacteria; phylum Bacillota; class Clostridia; order Lachnospirales; family Lachnospiraceae; genus UBA3282. Next base: position 65,362 of record JAFLTH010000005.1, read on the forward strand.
TCTTTTTCGTCTTAACCGTGCCACGTCTTGGGAATATAAATCTCCTGATATGTGGCAATTGCAAACCTGTCGGTCATTGAACCTATAAAATCGCATACCAGTCTTTCCGGCTCTTCTCCCTCATCCAGCTTACCAAGTATGAATCTGGGGAGTTTGTCTATGTGTTCAAGATAATAACTGTACAAAGTCTCTATAAGTTCCTCCGCCTTACCTTCTTCACTCTTGGCAATCGGATTCTGGTATACGCTTTCAAACATAAACTGCCTGAGTTTCTGCATCGCAGCCTCCACATCGGGAGACATACAAATATCATTCTTCCCACGGCTGGTTGTTACAATATCATGTATAAAAAAGTCCAGCCGCTCTCCACAGCTATAACCTATAACATCCCCTATTTCCTTAGGTACATCGGATTCCTTAAGAATGCCGCCCCTTATTGCATCATCCATATCATGATGGATATAGGCAATCTTATCAGAAAACCTTACCACCCTGCCCTCTAAGGTGCTTGGCATACCCGAAGTCTGATGATTCCTAATACCGTCCCTTACCTCATAAGTCAGGTTTATTCCCTGCCCGTTCTTTTCCAAGATATCCACGGTTCTTACGCTCTGTTCATTATGCGAAAAACCGTATGGACATATACGGTTTAGTGCACGTTCTCCGGCATGTCCAAAAGGAGTATGTCCCAAATCATGTCCAAGTGCAATCGCCTCTACCAGATCCTCATTTAACTGTAATGCCTTGGCTATTGTACGTGCATTCTGGCTTACTTCCAAAGTATGCGTCAGGCGGGTCCTGTAGTGGTCACCCTCAGGAGTTAAAAATACCTGTGTTTTATCTTTCAGTCTTCTAAAAGATTTGCTATGTATGATCCGGTCTCTGTCACGCTGGAACACAGGCCTGATGTCGCACTGTTCCTCGGGTCTTTGCCGTCCCGCGGAGTTCATGCTAAGCATCGCATAGGGGCTTAAATATTCTTTTTCCCACTGCTCCAAACTTTCCCGTATATTCATACAGCATCTCCATTCTGCATACTATGCCTGTCCATAAAAAACAACTCTGATTATAATATTCTGCTTCTTTTTCCAAAATCCTTTTTTATCTGCAATAAATTGAAATTTGTGGGGGACGGATGGAGAGGCGTCGGAGTCGGGGCGGGGCAT
>JAFLTH010000050.1 GCA_022510525.1 Lachnospiraceae bacterium
CTAAGTTTTCTTTGCTTATTGTCGGAGCCAGAGGCGCAAAGAAAACTTAGTATTTTTACAAGCCTTTAGCTGAAGCCAGAAGCGCAAAAACTTAAGCTTGACATTAAGCTTATATTATGATAATTTTTTATAAAATAATTTTAGGAGAGCATAGAATGCCGAACTTACAGAACACAATGAACTATATGTACATGTATTACAGACGTATTAATCTGTAATTGATGCCCGACAGGATGCACGGTTACAGATAATAAATAGGTCTGATATGTCTGTGCATATAAGTCGGTGAATGTAAGTTTAGGTATTTAGGGATTAATCTTATTAAAACTTTTTAGTATTGTATATTTTATAACATCCAAAATACTAATAAACTTAGTAAATAAATGAACTGATATATATAAATGCACCGGACATATCGTATGTTTGGTGCATTTTTTATGCTTGGAATGGAGGATTAAATATGAGATTAGCAAACGGAACGGAAGTCACAGTCAGAACTTACAATGAAGCTGATGCTGAAGAAATAGTCAGGTTGATTGTAAGAAATTTTAAGGAAGTAAATGTTAGGGACTACGGGGTAGAAGCGATGGAGAAGCTTGCTAAACACCATGATGTAAATTGGTTCAAGAGCATAGCAAGCGGTTCAAACGTATATGTTTTTCTAAATGATGGCATAATTGTCGGCGTTGGTTCTATAGCCCCTTTCTGGGGGAGTCTTACAGAAAGTATAATACTTACCGTTTTTGTTCTCCCGGAACTGCATAACCAGGGAATAGGCAGTTTGATTATGGATACCCTTGAGGCTGACGAACTATTCTTAAGGGCAGAGAGAATAGAAATACCGGCATCAATTACGGCAGTAGATTTTTATAGGAAAAAAGGATACGAATATAAAAATGGTATCAAAGAACTGGACGAAGAACGGCATTATAGGTTGGAGAAATTTAAAAATATCTAATAATTACCTGAGAATTGATAATTCTGATAAAACACCTAAGGAAGTTGCGGTATTTATAAAAGAAACTTTTAAATTGTAAATTTTATTACAAAGCATACTGGTGATTCGATTACTTCTGACGCAAATGTAGCAAAGGCAGTTGTAATCGAACACTGGAAATGCTTTTTAGCGATACTGCAAATAGTCCATAAATCGTTTTACAGCTAGTGAGGCTGTGTTTTTGTTTTTGAGTGCAAGTCCAATATTTCGGTATGCGGGAACATCCAACTCTTTAGCAATGATTTTATAAGGTACTCGTTTCAAGATAAGCTGTGGCAATATGCTGATACCAAGTCCGCTTTCCACCATTGACATGATAGCATAGTCATCCCAAGTAGTGAAATGCACTTTAGGTGTTAAATTATATTTTTCAAATATCTCTGACACTTCTGCTTTTGCCCCTTTTTCAAGCAGCATAAACGGCTCGTCGCAAAGTGCCGTAACAGGGAACTTTGTGCAATCGGAAAGATAGTGGTTTTCAGGAATAATTGCCATTAGTTGATCCTGCTCCAAAAATATTGTTTCTAGTTCAGGATGTGTCGGCAGGCGTAGAAAACCGCAATCTACCCGCCCCTCTAAAATCCATTCTTCTATTTCGGTGTAATCACCAAGAAGTAATTCATAATCAATATAAGGATAGTTTTTTTGAAATTCTTTAATAATATTCGGCAGCCAATGAGTGGCTACACTTGAAAAAGTGCCAATACGAATTAACCCCGACTGTAAGCCGTTGAGTTCATCTACCTGCATTTGTAGCTTTTCATATTCAGCAATCAAACTCTTTGCATAGGGTAATAGCTTCAAACCATCTGAAGTTAGTTTGATACCACCCTTGTTTCGCTCTAATAAAACGACTTTCCATTCCTTTTCAAGATCACTAATCATCCGACTTATTCCCGATTGAGAGTAATTCAGTATCTCGGCGGCTTTTGTAAAACTGCCATACTCAACTGTCTTCACGAAAGACATATATTTTTGGATATTTTTATCCATATAGTTCACCTGCTATCTGGTTTTGTCATAATTATTATCTGATATATTCGTTTTACTCATTTATTCTATCATGATATTCTGAATTTGCAAAAAAATCAAGCAGAGGTATAGATTGAAAAACCAAAGTGAGAAAGGCATGGTTATTAATATGAAACGTTCATACTTTAAATATATATTCGGATTGCTGCTTTTCGGCTCAAATGGCATTGTTGCAAGTTATATTGACTTGAGTAGTTATGAAATCGTCCTGCTTCGTACACTGATCGGTAGTTTATTGTTGATAATCCTTTTCTTTATGGGCAAAGGAACGATGACTTTTTATCAATATAAAAAGCAGTTTTTCTGTCTTGTAGTTTCCAGCATTGCAATGGGCGCAAGCTGGATGTTTCTTTATGAGGCTTATGCCAGGATCGGTGTCAGCATTTCATCACTTTTGTACTATTGTGGCCCTGTTATTGTAATGGCATTATCTCCGTTATTGTTCAAAGAAAAGCTGACCGCTATTAAAGTAGTCGGTTTTCTGTCTGTTCTCTGCGGTGTTTTTCTTGTCAATGGTAACGCATTTGACGGAAACGGTGATACCTTTGGTATTTTCTGTGGGTTACTTTCTGCTGTTATGTATTCATTGATGGTGATTTTCAATAAGAAAGCGTACAACATTACAGGACTTGAAAACGCTGCCCTTCAGCTTCTTATCAGTTTTCTGACAGTAGCGGCTTTTGTTGGTTTTAAACAAGGTTTTGAAATACACATTCAACAATCAAGTATTTTGCCGATTCTTATTCTCGGTCTGCTCAATACAGGCATTGGATGCTATTTCTATTTTTCCTCTATCGGAAATTTACCTGTACAGACTGTTGCAATCTGTGGTTATTTAGAACCACTTTCAGCGGTACTGTTTTCTGTTTTGCTCTTGAAGGAAACCATGTTGCCTATACAGATTGTAGGTGCAGTAATGATATTAGGCGGCGCTGTTTTCGGAGAGTGTATAAAAAGAGGGGAAGCATGAATAATTTTATAAATTACAGTTGACATGACCATAAAATTGTAATATTATACATATGAACAGTTGAACATATGTTGTTTCATAATACAAATTAATAACTGGGAAAGGAGATAGACGTGACAAACAGGAAAGAACAGGAGATTGAATCAAATACAGCTTTAGACCCTCTAGAACTTCCCGAAACAGACTTTATAGCGGCAAGAGAAGATGTTGTAAAAAAGGTTCTTTCACAACAGCCGGATGATGAAATCCTATACGACTTGGCAGAGCTCTTTAAGGTATTTGGTGATTCGACCAGAATTAAGATTTTATATTCCTTATTTGAAACCGAACTTTGTGTATACGATATTGCCAGACTCTTGAATCTAAGCCAGTCATCAGTCAGCCATCAGCTCAGAATCTTAAAGACTTCTAAGCTGGTAAAGTTCAGACGTGAAGGGAAATCGGTTTTTTATTCCCTTGATGATGAACATGTACGTTCAATTATCAGTATGGGAATGGATCATGTTGAAGAATAGTAAGTTGACCCAATGAGTCAATATAAAAATTAAACAAAAAATAAAAATAATCTGAAAGGAATGAACACTATGGAAAAAACATACAAAATCGAAGTTGATTGCGCAAACTGCGCAGAAAAAATGGAAGATGCAGCTAAAAAGACTGAGGGCGTTGCAGACGCATCGGTCAGCTTTATGACTCTGAAAATGAAAGTTGTATTTGATGAGGGTGCAGACGAAAAATCGGTTATGAAGAAAGTTCTAAAAGCATGCAGAAAAGTAGAGCCTGATTGTGATATAGAATTTTAAGTACATAATAAAGTGCAAGACAATTGCTGAGTTATGCAGACACAATTAGATGACAGAGAGTTAGACTAATTATATAAACACAACGAGGTATAACACAATGAGCAGAAAACAGAAAAAAGTATTATTCAGAATCATAATCTCCGCAATACTGTTAATTATTATACATCTAATCGAACCGGATGGTTGGTTTTCCTTATTATATCTGATTCCGTATTTCATCATAGGATATGATATTTTAAGAAAGGCAATACTCGGTATTATACATGGTGAAGTGTTTGATGAAAATTTTCTTATGGCGGTTGCAACTGTAGGCGCAATTGGACTGGGTGAGTATTCCGAAGGCGTAGCAGTTATGCTTTTTTACCAGATTGGCGAACTGTTCCAGAGCTATGCGGTTGGGAAGAGTCGTAAAAATATAACCGCGCTTATGGATATACGCCCCGATTATGCCAATATCGAAAAAGATGGAGAACTGGAGCAGGTTGCACCGGAAGAGGTAGCTATCGGTCAAACCATCGTTGTACGTCCGGGGGAAAAGATTCCTCTCGACGGTGTCATTATTGAGGGCAATTCAACCATAAACACCAGTGCACTCACAGGTGAGAGCGTTCCAAGGGATGCGGAAACAGGAGATGAGGTAATAAGCGGCTGTGTCAATATGACCGGTCTGATAAAGGTTAAAACCACAAAAGAATTCGGAGAATCAACCGTAAGTAAAATCCTCGATCTGGTTGAAAATTCGAGTATGAAAAAATCCCGCTCGGAGAATTTCATATCCAAATTCGCAAAGGTATATACGCCTGCAGTCTGTTACAGTGCAGTTGCGCTTGCGGTTTTGCCGCCTCTTGTACGGATGTTTATTTTAAATATGGAGCCGGAATGGGGAGTATGGGTATTCAGGGCATTGACTTTCCTGGTCATTAGCTGCCCCTGCGCGTTGGTTATTTCAATTCCACTCAGTTTCTTTGGAGGAATCGGGGCTGCATCCAAATGCGGTATTCTGGTTAAAGGTTCTAACTATCTGGAGGCCTTGTCAGAGGCCGGATACATTGTTTTTGATAAAACGGGAACATTGACAGAGGGTGTTTTTCGTGTTAAAAATGTATATGCAAAAGATGCAGCAGATGAGTATGTGCTTGAAATAGCCGCGCTGGCGGAAAGTTATTCCTCACACCCTATAAGCAACAGTCTTAAGGAAGCCTGTGCAAATATTCCTGATAAAGAAAGAGTAAGTCAGGTAGAAGAAATAAGCGGTCATGGAGTTACTGCACTCATTGATGGCAAGGAAGCCGCTGTCGGAAACGCCAAGCTGATGAATAAGCTGAAGATTTCATACAAGGAATGTGCGGAGCCGGGAACAGTAGTATATGTCGCACTTGAACAGAAATACTTAGGTTGTATCTTGATATCCGATGTTATAAAAGAAGATGCTAAAGATGCAATTGAATCTTTGAAAAAAGCCGGAATAAGAAAGACCGTAATGCTAACCGGTGATAATAAAGCGGTGGCAGAAGCAGTAGGAAAAGAGCTTGGAATTGACGAGATTCACAGTGAGCTGCTTCCGGCAGATAAGGTGACGCGTGTCGAGGAGCTTTTAAAAGAAAAAGCGGATAAAGAAAAACTGGTCTTTGTTGGAGACGGAATTAATGATGCTCCGGTACTCACAAGAGCGGATATAGGTGTTGCAATGGGAGCATTAGGCTCGGATGCGGCAATAGAGGCTGCGGATGTAGTGCTTATGGATGACGATCCGCAAAAAATATCGTTGGCAATTAAAATTTCACGTAAATGTTTAAGAATTGTTTACCAGAATATTGTCTTTGCACTTGCGGTAAAAGCTCTCTGCCTTATTTTGGGAGCACTTGGTATCGCCAATATGTGGATTGCGATTTTTGCGGATGTAGGAGTTATGGTAATTGCGGTTATTAATGCAACACGTACGCTCTATACTAAGAAATTGACATAAAAGTGCTAGTATGGTATAGAGATTAGGATAGCAGCGTTTCTGACTAATAGAATAGTTTACATAACAGGTTCAGCAGGTGAAAAACGAATGAAGGGTCTTGGAACAATAATAAACGTCATAGCAGTTCTTATGGGTGGAACCCTTGGAATATTAATTAAGGGCGGCATGAAGGAAAAACTGCAGAATATTTTGGTTCAGGCCTGTGGTCTGGCTACTCTTTTTATAGGTATAAGTGGAACGCTTCAAAATATGCTTATTATATCTGATGATGGGATTAGTGTTCAGGGAACCCTTCTTCTTATCTGCTCGCTTGTAATCGGCAGTTTTGTCGGTGAATTGATAGATATAGAGGCTAAACTAGAAGCTGTTGGGGAAAATCTTAAAGGAATGATAAAGTCAAGAAATGACAGCCGTTTCGTAGATGGTTTTGTTACAGCGTCTCTGGTAATATGCATAGGCGCAATGGCGGTTGTAGGTTCGCTTCAGGACGGACTTACAGGTGACTACAGCATGCTGCTCTCAAAGTCGGTTCTGGACTTTATTATAATAATAGTATTTGCATCCACAATGGGAATAGGAGTTTTGTTTTCGGCACTGCCGCTTGGCATATACCAAGGGCTTATAACACTGCTTGCAGTTTTTATCGCTCCGTATATGACAGATTCTATGATTTCAAGCCTGTCGCTTGTCGGTTCGGCGCTTATATTTGGGGTGGGAGTCAATCTGATTTGGGAAAAAAAGCTTCGAGTGGGAAATATGCTTCCGGCTTTGTGTGTTCCTGTTATATATGAACTGATTATGCAGATGTTTTTATGATTCAAAACTTGTTCGCTTGATTTGACGCGTAGTTTGTGGTACATTCTTAGGTAGGTTACTTAGGAATGTATTTTTTTATGTAGTAAAATTCAGTTGATACGGTAACAGGAAACTGACATAAAGTACAAAGCTTGTAAATTAAGAGAAAGGCAAGGTATAAAATGTTTAAAAAGTTTAAAGGTCTATGTGTAATATATTTATCTGTCTTATTCCTTATCGGATGCGGAAAAGACGAGGCTTTAGATGAGTACCAGACTAACATGGAAACTTTTTTTAATGATATAGCGGAAATAAATGACAATATGAATTCAATTGATGTAAGCTCAGAAGGATATATTGAGGAACTGCTAAGTTATCTGGATGCGCTTGATGAAGAGGTGGCATGGATGGCAGAGCTTGAAGTGCCGGATGAATTTTCCGCAGTTGACAGTCTGGCCGATCAGGCAAGTGAGAGTATGTCACAGGCTGTATCTTATTATCATCTTGCATATGAAGGAGAAGAATATGATGAAAATATAGAAAGCGCTGCCGGTGAGTACTATGACAGAGCTAATACCATAATTCAGTATATAATAACAATCCTACACGGTGAAATCCCTGAGGGAGAGGGTGTTACATATACGGAAGAGGATAAGATATTTGGCGGTGGATACATGAATAAGTCAGAGGATAAAGTAGATGAATAAAAAGGAATTTATCAATCTTATAAAAGAAAATCCAATATTTCTGGATGGTGCAACAGGAAGCAATCTTTTAAAAAGAGGGATGCCCGCCGGAGTCTGTCCGGAGAAATGGATATTGGAGAATAAGGAAGTAATTATCGGGCTGCAGAGGGAATTTATTGAGGCCGGCAGCAATATAATCTATGCGCCGACTTTTTCCGCCAACCGCATTAAATTAAAAGAATACGGGCTTGAGGAACGGATTAGGGAAATGAATCATGACCTTGTTGCCGTGGCGAAAGAAGCGGCAGCCGGAAAAGCTTATGTAGCAGGCGATATTACTATGACAGGTGAACAGCTTGCACCTATAGGAAAGTTGGATTTTGAAGAGCTTATTGAAATATATAAGGAACAGATAGGCTATCTTGTTGAAGCCGGCGTTGATCTGCTGGTTGTTGAGACTATGATGAGTCTGCAGGAGACAAGGGCGGCACTGATTGCAGCTAAGGAGATTTGCGAGCTGCCGATTATGGCGACTATGACATTTGAAGCAGACGGCAGGACCCTGTTTGGAACCGATGCAAAGACGGCGGCAGTTGTGTTGGAGAGCCTTGGAGCAGCTGCTGTTGGAGCAAACTGTTCAACCGGTCCGGATAAAATGGTTGACATAATACGGAGTATGGCAGAAGTGACAAGCATACCGATTATTGCCAAGCCCAATGCCGGACTTCCTGCTTTGAATGAAAACGGGCAGACTGTTTATGATATGGGTGAAGATGATTTTGCGGAAGGCATGAAAGCCATAATAGAAGCCGGCGCTTCAATAGTCGGCGGCTGCTGCGGAACTACACCCGCATATATCAGAGCATTGAAAGAAGCTGTAGGAGAGATGCAGCTTAGTAAATGTAAAAAGCAACAGACAGACAATATTTCCGCAGGCAGGGCATCTACGCACAGATATCTTACAAGTGAACGAAAAACCGTTGATTTCACTCTTGATGATAATTTTATGATAGTGGGTGAGCGGATTAATCCCACAGGAAAGAATAAATTGCAGGCAGAGCTTAGAGAAGGATCTATGGAGATGGTAATGTCTTTTACACAGGAGCAGGAGGCCTGTGGGGCAAGCATTCTGGATGTAAATATGGGTATGAGCGGCATCGACGAGAAAGAGATGATGCTTAAGGCACTCGAAACTGTAGGAAGTTTAACAAATCTGCCACTTGCGATAGATTCAAGCCATGTGGACGTAATTGAAGCCGCCCTGCGCAGATATCCGGGAAGAGCTTTGATTAATTCAATCTCTTATGAGAAGGCAAAATTTGAAGCGCTTTTACCGATTGCAAAAAAATATGGCGCAATGTTTATCCTGCTTCCTTTATCGGATGAAGGCTTACCCAAAAATCTGGAAGAAAAGATTGATATAATAGAGAAAATACAGAAACGCGCATATGAACTTGGAATGCGCAAGGAGGATATAATTGTAGACGGTCTTGTTACTACAGTCGGAGCAAACAAGACGGCAGCCCTTGAGACTTTAGAGACTATCCGCTACTGTAAAGAAAACGGTCTTGCAACAATTTGCGGTCTGTCTAATATTTCTTTCGGTTTGCCGGAAAGAAGCTATGTAAATACGGCCTTTCTTACAATGGCAATACGCGAGGGTCTTACAATGGCAATAGCTAATCCGTCTCAGGAATTGTTGGTGAGTCTTGCATTTGCATCAGATCTGCTTTTAAATAAAGAGGGTGCAGACATACGCTATATACAGCTTATGGATGCCGTAAAGGCCAAAAGAGAAGCTCTTGGAGAAACCGCAGTTAAGCAAAGCGGCATAAATAGTGCAGGCAAGGGTACTGTTGGCGGCGTAGGACTTATTAGTGCAACAAACAATGTGCGGGAGCAAATGCCTGTATCAATTTCAGATAAGCTTCGTTCCGATGTACTTAAAGGAAATATAAATAGCATCGTGGCGGATACCAAAAAAGCAATAGAAGAGGGAAATGTGCCAAAACAGATTTTGGATGATGTTTTGCTTCCGGCAATTAACGAGGTGGGAGAACTTTTTGATAAGGGAAAATATTTTCTGCCTCAATTGATAGCCAGTGCAGAGGCTATGAAAGCCTCCATTGAATATCTTGAGCCGATGCTTATGGAGAACAACTCGGGTAAAGATATGCCTACCGTAGTAATAGCAACGGTAGAGGGAGATATTCATGACATTGGCAAGAATCTTGTCACATTGATGCTTAAAAATTATGGCTTCAAAGTCATTGACCTTGGAAAAGATGTGTCAAAAGAAAAGATTGTTGAAGCGGCACTTGAGCATAATGCACAGGTGATTGCACTGTCTGCGCTTATGACAACTACTATGCAGCAGATGAAAAAAGTAATAGATTATGCCAGGGAAAAAGAAGTTAATGCCAAGATCATAATCGGCGGTGCCGTAATTACACAGGAATATGCAGATGAAATCGGTGCGGACGGCTATTCCAAAGATGCGGCAGATGCTATAAAAGTAACACAGAGAATATTGGGCATTGACTAAGTTGGTCAACATATTATATTGAGAGGAGTAAACAAAATATGATAGGTGCAGAGGCAATAGTAAAGTGTCTGGAAAAAGAAGGGGTTGAATATGTCTTTGGATATCCGGGCGTTGCAATTTGTCCGTTTTATAATAGCATACTAAATTCCGATATAAAAACTATTTTAATCCGTACAGAGCAGAATGCGGCACATGCGGCAAGCGGACTGGCGCGGGTTAGCGGAAAGGTAGGTGTCTGTGCCGTAACATCCGGTCCCGGAGCGACCAATGTAATTACCGGTATTGCAACGGCTTTTGCAGACAGTATTCCTCTTGTGTGTATAACCGGACAGGTGAACAGTGAGCTTATTGGTTCCGATGTGTTCCAGGAGGCTGATATTACGGGCGCGGTAGAGTCTTTTGTCAAGTACAGCTATCTGGTAAAAGATGTAAATCAGATACCGAGAATTTTTAAAGAGGCCTTTTATATTGCCAATTCCGGAAGAAAAGGTCCGGTTCTGATTGATATACCGATTGATATACAGAATGCGGCACTTAAGAGATTTGAATATCCGGAAGAAGTCAATCTGCGTACCTACAAACCCACAATCAAGGGACATGCGGTACAGATCAAGAAGGTTGTAGGTGAGCTTGCCAAGGCTAAGAGGCCTATTATCTGTGCAGGCGGCGGCGTGCTCCTTAGCGGTGCGGAAAAAGAACTGCGAGAACTTGCAGAGAAATACAGTATTCCCGTTGTATCTACTATGATGGGAATCGGAGTTATGCCCACCAATCATCCTATGTATTACGGGATGGTTGGAAATAACGGTAAACCTTATGCCAACAGAGCGATGAATGAGTCGGATCTGCTTATAATGGTGGGTGCAAGAGTTGCCGACCGTGCGGTCAGTCAACCGGATCTTATCACGGAAAATAAGGTGCTGGTACATATAGATGTGGATCCGGCGGAAATCGGCAAAAATGTTGGTGCATCCATACCGCTTGTAGGAGATGCAAAGCATATTTTTGAGGATTTTGCCAAGGAAGAGATAACCTGTAATCATGATCAATGGATAAAGGTGTTGAATGATTACAGAGATACTATGAAAAAGAAAAGAAATCCTAATCCCGATTATGTGGACCCGGCAGGCTTTATTACAATGCTGTCCGAAAAGATGGCTGATGATGCCATATATGTTGCAGATGTGGGACAGAATCAAATCTGGTCCTGTGCTTATCATATAGTGAAAAACGGACGATTTTTAACCACCGGAGGTATGGGAACAATGGGATATTCCATTCCGGCTGCAATGGGTGCCAAACTGGTCTGTCCGGACAGGCAGGTGGTTGCCGTATGCGGTGACGGTTCTTTCCAGATGTCCATGATGGAACTTGCCACTATGCGCCAGTTCAAGGTTCCGGTAAAAATAATTGTGCTGAAAAATAATTATCTGGGAATGGTAAGAGAGTTTCAGCACTATAATTACAAAGACAATTACTCTGTTGTAGATTTAAGCGGAAGTCCGGATTTAGAGAAACTTGCAATGGCATATGATATGAAATTTATGCGGCTTTTTACTATGGAAAAGGCAGAGGAAACTGTTCGGGAATTTCTGGCTAACGATGAATCGGTACTTTTGGAATGTGTTATTGACCCGATGGATCTTGTCTGAAAGAATCACCATAAACGATTTTTTCTGAGTAGTGAATAAGTGGAGGATATTTAACTATGAAAAAGAAAATATATTCAGTTTTGGTAGAAAACAGATCGGGTGTGCTTTGCAAGGTATCGGGACTGTTTTCAAGAAGAAGCTACAATATCGATTCATTAGCGGTTGGAGAGACTGATGATCCGCAGGTGTCATGTATGACGATTGTCAGCAGCGGTGACCAGAGAACCATAGAACAGATTGAAAAACAGCTTAATAAAAAGATAGATGTAATAAAGGTTAAGACCTTTGATGAAACGGACAGTGTCAGCAGAGAGCTTATGCTTATTAAGGTAAAATATAACAGGAGCAACAGACGTGACATTATGGAGACCTGCGAAATACTTAAGGCTGATATTGTGGATATGTCCAAGAACCAGATGATGATTCAGATTTGCGACGTGCCGGAGAAGATTACACTGCTTATCAATATGCTCCAGTCAATCAGCGTGATTGAAGTAGCAAGAACAGGAACACTGGCTCTGCCTAAATGTGTGGATACGGAGTAGACAGTTGACTTTTTAATTTATAGTTGTTAAAATTATTGTCAGTGCATAATTTTGAAAATCAGAGATTTTTTAAAATGTGAAATTCTGTTTTGAAAGTATTGTATATTACGATGTATACATTGCAAAGATGTAGTATTATAGAAAGGTAGGATTCTCAATGCATAGAAAGGTGCTTCAGCTGTTGGTTGATAATACGTCAGGCGTACTTAGCCGTATATCGGGACTTTTTTCAAGGCGTGGATATAATATTGAAAGCATTACGGCAGGTGTGACCGCAGATCCCAGATATACACGTATTACAATTGTAACATCCGGAGATGACGAGATTCTTGACCAGATTGAAAAACAGGTTGCCAAGCTGGTAGACGTAAGGGATATCAAGGAACTGAAGCCTGATGAGAGTGTATATCGCGAGCTTGCGATGATTAAGGTAAAGACATCTGCGGAACAGCGGCAAGGAGTTATCTCGGTAGCGGATATTTTCCGTGCCAAGATTATAGATGTTTCCAATGACAGCCTGATTATTGAACTTACAGGAAATCAGGCTAAAATAGAGGCGTTTATAGAGCTGCTTGAAGGATATGAGATTCTGGAGCTTGCAAGAACAGGTATTGCCGGTCTTGGACGCGGAACTGAGAATGTTACTTATTTATAATGTAAATACAGACGCAAAAGCGTTAATAAAATAATGAAATTTCAAATAAAGAAAGTGGAGGAATAAGAAAATGGCTAATATTTTTTATCAGGAAGACTGTAATTTATCCTTACTGGAAGGCAAAACAATTGCAGTTATCGGTTATGGAAGTCAGGGACATGCACATGCTTTGAATGCAAAGGAGTCAGGCTGCCATGTAATCATAGGTCTTTATGAAGGTTCTAAATCATGGGCAAAGGCTGAGGCACAGGGATTTGAAGTATATACTGCTGCGGAGGCTGCAAAAAAAGCAGATATCATTATGATACTTATCAATGATGAATTACAGGCTGCAATGTATAAGAAAGATATTGAGCCAAACTTGGAAGCCGGAAATATGCTTATGTTTGCACACGGTTTCAATATCCATTTCGGATGTATCGTACCGCCTAAGGATGTGGATGTTACTATGATAGCTCCTAAGGGACCCGGACATACAGTAAGAAGCGAATATCAGGCCGGAAAAGGTGTTCCCTGTCTGGTAGCGGTTCATCAGGATGCAACAGGCAAAGCTCAGGATATGGCACTTGCATATGCACTGGCAATCGGCGGCGCAAGAGCAGGCGTACTTGAAACTACTTTCAGAACAGAGACGGAAACAGACCTCTTTGGTGAGCAGGCTGTACTTTGCGGCGGCGTATGCGCACTTATGCAGGCTGGTTTTGAAACTCTTGTGGAAGCAGGATATGATCCGAGAAACGCATATTTTGAGTGTATACATGAAATGAAACTCATCGTAGACCTCATCTATCAGTCAGGTTTCGCAGGAATGAGATATTCCATTTCCAATACCGCTGAATACGGTGATTATATCACAGGTCCTAAGATTATCACAGAAGAGACCAAGAAGACTATGAAGAAGATTCTTTCCGATATTCAGGACGGAACCTTTGCTAAGGACTTCCTGCTTGATATGTCTTCCGCAGGTTCACAGGTACATTTCAAAGCTATGAGAAAACTTGCTTCCGAGCATCCCTCAGAGATAGTCGGAGAGGAAATAAGGAAGCTGTATAGCTGGAACGGTGAGGATAAGTTGATTAATAACTAAAATTAAATAAAGTATTTGCAAATAATTAATACCCTGTCTTGTAAATGATTGTATTTATGGGATGGGGTGTTTTTTTACATTTTATGACAAATATTTACAGTGAAAAATTTAGAAAAAAGTAATATTTTAGGATGTATCGTCTTAAATAGTCATAACATATCATAATTAAAAGAAGATAATTGGCATATGAATATTTGGAAAGGAGGTAAACCGGTGAATAGGGAATGTGAACAAGATGGAAATAGCAGCAAGGTAAAACGCTTGGACCTTCTTATTTTACTGATTTTATTAATTCTTATAATATCAACAGTCATAATACTTTTTCTGATAAGAATTAATAGTGATAATACTGCCATAGTTGTTGTTCCCAACGAAAATATAAGTGGCGGGGTAGGTCTGGTAATCGATCCTGATGCGGAGAATAGTATGTTGGGCGAAAATGATAATACTCCGGAACAAGGTGTGGCAATTTCCGGTTATAGTTCTATGACCGTTCCTGCCAATACAGATAAAATAACAGTTGATTTTTATAATCCGGAAGAAAATGCCGAACTGTATTACCTGACCTTTGAATTAAGGCTTTATAATGACAACGGTCAGGACTACGAGGTGTTGTATAGCTCGGGACTTGTTGAGCCTGGAAAACACATTGAACAGATAACACTTTCACATGGACTTGAAAAGGGCAAATATGATGCAGTAATACACGTTCAGCCATACCGTATGAATGAAGAGAAAACGCTTACCAATAATGCAGATATAAAAATTGCTTTGATCGTTAAATAAAGCAGATTTAAGTTAAGACAAAATAGAAACAATTTATTTGAAAGGGGGATTAAAATGAAAAAATTGTTAGCAGTTATCCTGTTTGCTTTAATTACTATTAATATGTCAATTATTTCACTGGCTGCTGAAGATATAACGCAGGATTCTCAGGAACAAAGCGGGGAAACTAATGTAAATTATAATATAGGTTTAACTTATACTGTAACTATTCCCGCAAGCGTAACTTTTACTGATTCTGAAAAATTGGTTGAGAGAGGACTACAGGCAAGCAATGTATTCATCAATGAAGGCACTTCCCTCAATGTAAAAATTTCAAGTCGTAATGATTTTAAAATGAAATGCGGCGATGGATATATTGATTACTCTATTTTGTATAATTCCAACGAAGCTACGGAAGGGAATAATTATACAATTTTGACAGTTGGTAACGGAGATACTGCGGGGTGGGTAATTCTAAGATTTACCACCGAACTGGATAAAAAACATGCCAAATATGCAGGAAACTATACCGACACACTTACCTTTACTGTTTCGGTTGATTAGAATATACCTATATAAGCGGGGAATGCAGCATATAATTTACTTTTTGCACGATATTATGCAGGATTATAACTAAGTACTGATTACAAAACCGGAGGTTTGCTATAAAATTAGCAAACTTTCGGTTTATGCCTATCATTATGGGGGAGTATTGACTTCAAAAAAGCACTCAAGTATAATTGTAACAATACGAAAGTATCATATTTTGTGGCTTATGAATTTGTTTGTAAGATAATGGAGGTAAAAGCTGTTATGTGCACAGCGGTAGCTTATAAAACGAAAGATCACTATTTTGGACGCAATCTGGATTATGAGTTTTCATATAATGAGACAGTCACTGTGACACCCAGAAACTATCCCTTTCGTTTTCGACGTATGGGAGATATGCCAAACCATTATGCCATGATTGGTATGGCTTTCGTGCAGGAGGACTATCCGCTTTATTACGATGCCACGAATGAAAAGGGTTTGAGTATGGCGGGATTGAACTTCCCCGGAAATGCCGATTACAAGCCGGAAGACCCAAACAAAGATAATATTACACCTTTTGAATTTATACCATGGATATTAGGACAGTGCGCTACGGTTTCTGAGGCTCGTGATAAACTTTCCATGCTTAGCCTTTTTAAAGAAGATTTCAGCCCCAAACTTCCGCTGTCTCCTTTGCACTGGATGATTTCAGATAGGGATGAGAGCATTGTGGTGGAGTCGGTTAAGGACGGATTAAAGGTTTATGAAAACCCTGTAGGGGTTATGACCAATAATCCTACCTTTGATTTTCATATGCTTAATCTGTCAAACTATATGGGGCTGACCAGAAACGAGCCGGTGAGTCGGTTTTCTGATGAATTGGCACTTATTCCCTATAGCCGTGGCATGGGTGCAATTGGACTGCCGGGGGATTTATCCTCTGCATCTCGTTTTGTAAAGGCAGCCTTTACGAAACTTAATTCCATTTCAGGAGAGTCGGAATCCGAAAGTGTAAGCCAATTTTTTCATATTCTTGCTTCCGTTGCTCAGCAAAAGGGATGTTGTAAGGTAGAGCATGGTTTTGAGTATACCATTTATTCATCTTGCTGCAATGTAGATAAAGGCATTTATTACTACACTACTTATGAGAATAGCCGTATAACCGGTGTGGATATGTACCGGGAGGAGCTGGATAGTAGTACTCTTATAAGCTACCCGCTTGTTCAGGGTCAGCAGATCCAGATACAGAATTGATATATGAAATCAAGCATCTTTGCAAAAATCTGTTTAATATGATAAAATTGTCTTTGGATTATAAATATAATATAAGCTTATTGATAAAGAATATTTTAACAAATTTTTAAATTAAAACAGGAGGACATCACCATGGGAATGACTATGACCCAGAAAATATTGGCAGCACATGCGGGACTGGAGCGTGTGGAGGCCGGACAGCTCATAGAAGCAAATCTGGATTTGGTGCTGGGTAATGATATTACAAGCCCGGTTGCTATTAAAGAGATGGAAAAGATGAATGTGGACGGAGTTTTTGACAAGGATAAGATTGCACTTGTACCGGACCACTTTGTTCCCAATAAAGATATTAAGTCGGCAGAACACTGTAAATGTGTAAGGGAGTTTGCTTACCGTAATGAAATTACGAATTATTTTGAAGTGGGTGAGATGGGAATTGAGCATGCCCTGCTTCCGGAAAAAGGTCTTACCGTGGCAGGAGATGTTATAATAGGTGCGGATTCACATACTTGTACATATGGAGCACTTGGAGCATTTTCAACAGGTGTGGGAAGCACCGATATGGCGGCAGGTATGGCTACCGGAAAGGCCTGGTTTAAGGTTCCTTCGGCTATTAAATTCAATATAGTAGGTAAACCTGATAAATGGGTAAGCGGCAAAGACGTAATTTTACATATAATCGGAATGATTGGTGTAGACGGAGCTTTATACAAATCAATGGAATTTGTGGGAGAGGGTATAAAGAATCTGTCTATGGATGACCGTTTCACAATTGCCAATATGGCAATAGAAGCCGGTGGAAAGAACGGAATTTTTCCGGTAGATGATCTTGCGATTGAATATATGAAAGACCATTCCAAGAAAATATATACAATTTACGAAGCAGATGAAGATGCAGTATATGATGAGGAATATACAATTGATCTAAGTACACTTCGTCCGACTATAGCATTCCCGCATCTGCCTGAAAATACCAAGACGATTGACGAAATAAAAGAAGATATCAAAATCGACCAGGTTGTAATAGGTTCATGTACTAATGGAAGACTTGACGACTTAAGAATTGCCGCAGAGGTTTTAAAAGGAAGACATGTGGCAAAAGGAATGAGATGTATTGTTATTCCTGCAACACAGGCAATCTATATGCAGGCAATGGAAGAGGGACTGTTAAAGATATTTATAGAGGCAGGAGCTATTGTTAGTACTCCAACCTGTGGACCTTGTCTTGGCGGTTATATGGGTATACTGGCTGAGGGAGAACGCTGTGTATCAACTACAAACCGTAACTTTGTAGGTAGAATGGGACACGTGGATTCTGAAATCTATCTTGCAAGTCCGGCGGTTGCGGCTGCAAGTGCAATAACGGGTAAGATTTCCTGTCCGTGTCAGTTGTGATGATATATTCATAATAAAGTGTAATAGAAAACGCAATTTTGTACAAATAATAAGTTGTATATAAGTTAAGATGAGAAAGGAATAAACATGAAAGCAGCAAAAGGAACAGTTTTTAAATATGGTGACAATGTAGATACAGACGTAATCATTCCGGCAAGGTATTTGAATTCTTCCGATCCGGCAGAACTTGCAACCCACTGTATGGAAGATATTGATAAAGAGTTTATTAACAAGGTGCAAAAAGGAGATATCATCGTGGCAACCAAGAATTTTGGCTGCGGTTCCTCAAGAGAGCATGCGCCTATAGCAATCAAGGCGGCCGGTGTAAGCTGTGTTATTGCAGAGACCTTTGCAAGGATTTTTTATCGCAATGCAATTAATATAGGACTTCCGATTATCGAATGTCCGGAGGCTGCAAAAGGGATAGACGCCGGAGATACAGTAGAGGTTAATTATGACACAGGTGTCATAACTGATGTGACTAAAGGGACTACATATCAGGGTCAGGCCTTTCCGGAATTTATGCAGAAGATAATTGCTGCAGAAGGACTGGTAAATTATATTAATCAAAAATAACTGAAGTTAATGATGCGGCTTATGATTATATGGCATCAGAATATATTCAGGAGATATACTAATTTATATGGTAAATAAAATAGACGGTAACAATTACTATGATTATCAAAAACTAAAGAATGTTAATATTCCCGATACCGGTGAGAAGTTTAGTCTGGATTATAAGCAGAATGAGCTGCAGTCCGAATCCAAAGAAAATAAGGATAAGGATGATAAAGCATCCGCTGTACAGAATAATACAGAGGACAATGGTGGAGTCAAGCTTGAACTTTCCAGACAGGGTCAGAGTGTTGCAGCCGGAAGAACGCAGTCATACAATAAATCGAAGTCTCAGGATACGGTTGACGTTCAGTCCATTATTGACACGATTAGGGAATTTATATCGACGGCGATTGCAGCCGTTAAGGATTTCTTTTATAATTTATGGTATGATAGCCCACGACCGGAAGCGAATATACATGCTGCGATAGATAATGCAGAAGTAGAGGAAACACAGAAGAGCGCAAATGAGTATGATGAATTGGGAACTGCGTTAGAACGTACAGAAATACACGACTTTTCGAACCCTGCAGAAGGTGCAAATAATACGGATATTGATGCCCGTACTACCTACCGTATGAATAATGAGAAGCTGGACCGAAGAATCCAGCCATATCTTAAAAGCGGTGATCTGAATCAGGTTATTAATCTTCTTACGGATAATGGTAGAAAAAGTATTGCCAGAAATTCCAGCCTCTTGACTTATTACGATAAGACCGGAAGAATGGTAGAACCTAATGCTTCAGACCGTGAAAGAATCCTTCATGGAGATGGTAATACACGTAAATTATAATTTCATAAGGGTTGTTACGCCGTATCATACGGAGTAACAACCCTGTTTTTTCCGTTTTGTTTCCCATAATACAGTCTGCCGTCGGCATGGGTAATTGTTTCGTCAATAGGAGCGCCTTTTTTATGCGTTGCGACTCCCAGTGTGAGTGTACAGTGAATTGATGTGTCACGTAAACTGAAAACGTGATTCTCTACAGTCTTACGGATATTTTCAGCAATCTGACAGGTGTTATCCATACTATCATTGCTGAGTATAAGAATTTCTTCACCGCCCCAACGGCATACGTTGCCGTTTACGCCTATGAGCTGCTTTATGATGGCGGCAATATCTTTTAACACCACATCTCCGAAATCATGACCATAGGTATCATTAACCTTTTTAAAATTATCAATGTCACACATAACCATTGAAAAAGTTTCATCAGAGGCAAGTGCATCATCCAAAAAGACCTGCATACTGCGGCGGTTATATAAGCCGGTCAACGGGTCGATACTTGCCATAGTGTCAAGTTTGGCATTCTGTATGTGCAGCCTATTATTGGTTATCTGCATATCTACAATGAAAATAAATGTTACCATGAATAGAAAAATAAAATTGCTGGTAGCATTAAAGGTATAAATAAGAAATTCCGTAGTTGGAGATATATCTAAAACATATATATGGCCGATGATCAGAGTGATCATACGACAGAAAATAAATGAAATATATGCAATAAACCCTAAAACAGTAGCAATTGAATATCTTTGTTTATTTTCCATCATCGTTACACATATATAATAACAAAATGGAATAATGCCAATCAAATATTGAGAAAAACCAAAGCTCCAGCCAATGCAGATGGCTGCAGCAAGTGAATGTAAAACGATTTCAATATAGGTAGCATAGAAAACATTGATACTATTTTTTTCATAACCATATTTAATAATATGTATACAGGCTATGTATAAAGCCACGCTGAAAATATTGAAAATAACAAGAGGCACAACACCAAGTAAGGCAAAAAGTACAATATAAAAAGAGTGTACGAAAGTTACAGCATATAAAATTAAGGAGAATTTGAATCTATTAGATGTAATATTATTAATTAAATATTCTCTTATCTTGGGGAATCTTTTCATTAATTCATTATCCTCTAAATAACATTTATAATAAAATAATTTGTGTACAATCAAATTATATACCTAAAAATTGATAATGTAAATAATTTCTCTCGGGTTTCTCTTGTTTCAAAATATTCAGTTATGTTATATAATAAATTGAAAAAGCTAAAAAGGGAATACACAATGGATAAAGAAGCGTTTGAACAGGCAAAAATTAAAGTTCTGTTGAACCGGCATGATCCACATGGGTTTGGTACATTGCAGGAAAAGACCGTGCATGCTGTGATGAAGCTTTATTATGAGCCGGACATGGATTGTCATGAGGTGCCGATTGAAGGATATATAGCGGATATATATACGAAAAACCGTATAATTGAAATACAGAACGGTAATTTTAACAGATTAAGGGAAAAATTAAAGACCTTTCTGCCGTTGTATGAGGTTAGAGTAGTGTTTCCGATTCCGCATAACAAATGGGTAATATATATGGATGAAGAAAGCGGAGAACTGTCAAAAAAACGCAAGTCTCCGATTACAGGCAGCATATACAGTGCATTTCCTGAATTGTACAAAATAAAAGATTATCTGACACATCCAAACCTTTCGTTTGCGTTTCCGCTGGTTGATATGGATGAGTACAGATTGCTTCCGGGCAAAGACAAGGGTAGAGGCAGGGGCAAAAGAGGCAGTCGTTATGACAGGATGCCGCTTGAGCTATATGATGAAATAGTCTTTGAGAGGTGTGAAGACTTCATACAGGTAATTCCGTATGAATTGAATGAGACATTTACCGCGAAAGAATTTGCCCAAGCAGCCCATATTCACCGCGATCTTGCACAGGTGACGCTTCATATCTTGCATTATATGAAGTTGGTTAACAGACCCGGCAAACGATCAAGAGAGTATTTGTATGAGGTTATGGAATGAACATAAGCGAAATAAACAAAAAAAGGGGCGAGTTGCCACCGCATCCGAAGCCCCTTTTTTTGTTTATTTTGATTATGTTCCCTCAACACTTTGCATTTTTTCAAATTTATGGTAAAATGTTCACGATTGTTATATTGAGAGAAAGGCATGGTTATTTTTATGTCAAATGAGAACAAGTATGATGCGTCCAGCATTACCGTGCTGGAGGGATTAGAGGCCGTCAGGGTGCGACCCGGTATGTATATCGGCAGTGTTTCTACCAAGGGTCTTAATCATTTAATATATGAGATTGTAGATAATGCGGTAGACGAGCATCTTGCGGGGCATTGTAATACTATTTATGTTACGCTGGAAGCGGACGGTTCCGCAACGATAGAAGATGACGGACGTGGTATTCCTGTAGGTATGCATGAGAAAGGCATGAGTGCTGAGCGTCTGGTATTTACCACCCTTCATGCAGGCGGAAAATTTGATAATGAAGCATATAAGACAAGCGGTGGTCTGCATGGTGTGGGTTCCTCGGTTGTCAATGCTTTGTCTGAGTGGCTGCATGTTACGGTTAAGACCGAGGGGTATATTTACGAAGATAAATATGAACGCGGAGTCCCGGTAATGGAATTAAAGAACGGTCTTTTGCCTGTAATCGGCAAGACGAAAGAAACAGGAACAAAGATTCAGTTTATGCCGGATGATACGATTTTTGACAAGACCAGATTCAAGGAGGATGATGTCAAGAGCCGCCTCCATGAAACGGCATATCTTAATCCCAATCTTACGATTGTTTTTGAGGATAAAAGAAAAGAGGAACCGGAACATGTTGAATTTCATGAACCGGAGGGTATTGTTGGTTTTGTTAAGGATATGAATAAGACCAAGGAATCCATACATGATGTGATTTATTTTCAGGGAGAATCCGAGGGAATTACTGTGGAGGGTGCTTTTCAGTATGTAAATGAATTTCATGAAAATGTACTGGGCTTTTGTAATAATATATATAATGCCGAGGGTGGAACCCACCTGACCGGCTTTAAGACAATGTTTACAAATGTAATCAACACATATGCCAGAGGTCTCAATATCCTAAAGGAAAAGGATGTTAATTTCACGGGAGCGGACGTCAGAAACGGTATGACAGCCGTTATATCCATTAAGCACCCCGATCCCAGATTTGAGGGACAGACCAAGACTAAGCTGGACAACCAGGACGCCGCCAAGGTAGTATCCAAGGTGACAGGTGATGAAATTGTACGTTATTTCGATAAAAATCTTGACGCGCTGAAGAATATTATCGGTTGTGCCGAAAAGGCGGCTAAAATCCGTAAGGCCGAAGAAAAAGCCAAAACCAATATGTTGACCAAGCAGAAATTTTCGTTTGATTCTAACGGAAAACTGGCAAATTGCGAATCCAAGGATCCTTCCAAATGTGAAATCTTCATTGTGGAGGGTGATTCCGCGGGGGGTAGTGCCAAATCGGCAAGAAACCGTATGTTCCAGGCAATTCTGCCTATCCGTGGTAAGATTTTGAATGTTGAAAAGGCAAGCATTGATAAAGTTTTGGCCAATGCGGAAATCAAGACTATGATATATGCCTTTGGCTGCGGCTTTTCGGAAGGCTACGGCAATGATTTCGATATTTCCAAGCTGCGCTATGATAAGATAATTATTATGGCGGATGCGGATGTAGACGGCGCACATATTTCCAATCTGCTTTTGACTCTGTTTTACCGCTTTATGCCTGAACTTATTTACGAGGGTCACGTATATATAGCAATGCCTCCGCTTTATAAGGCAATGCCGTCCAAGGGTAAGGAAGAATACCTCTATGACGATAAAGCGTTGGAAAAATATCGCAAAACCCACAAGGGGCCGTTTACATTGCAGCGATATAAAGGATTGGGAGAAATGGATGCCGACCAGCTTTGGGAAACGACACTCGATCCTGAAACCAGACTGTTAAAGCTGGTGGAGATAGAAGATGCCCGTATGGCATCCGAGGTAACTGAGATGTTAATGGGAACGGATGTACTTCCTCGTAAGGAATTTATATATCATCATGCACAGGATGCGGAGTTGGATATTTAATGATAGCCAGAACTTAGTCAAAATAAACAAAATAAGGGGTGAGTTGCCACCGCATCCGAAGCCCCGTTTTTGTT
>JAFLTH010000051.1 GCA_022510525.1 Lachnospiraceae bacterium
CCCGGCTCCGACGCCTCTCCATCCGTCTCAGCCACAAATTTCAATTTTTATATTTAATCTTACTACAATTGCGTATTTCATAAACTTTTTGCACAAACTTCCAATTATTTATGAATTACATCTTGAATTTTTAAAACAAATTGGTTAAAATATCCTTGTTGACAAAATTTTGACAACCTGTACTCAGGATTGGCAAAACAATATATATTTTTATATTTAGGAGGAAATAACAATGGCAGTAAAAGTAGCAATTAATGGTTTTGGTCGTATCGGTCGTCTTGCATTCAGACAGATGTTTGGTGCACCCGGATACGAAGTAGTAGCAATCAACGATTTGACAAGCCCTAAGATGCTTGCACACTTATTAAAGTATGATTCTTCACAGGGTAGATATGAAAAAGGTGATACCGTTTCAGCCGGAGAAGATTCCATAACAGTTGATGGCAAGACTCTTAAGATTTACAAAGAGCCCGATGCTAATAACTGCCCTTGGGGAGAGCTTGGCGTAGATGTAGTTCTTGAGTGTTCAGGTTTCTATACCTCTAAGGACAAAGCACAGGCACACATCAATGCAGGCGCTAAAAAGGTTGTTATTTCCGCTCCTGCCGGAAACGATCTTCCTACAATCGTATACAATGTTAACCATACAAAGCTGACAAAGGATGATACAATTATTTCCGCAGCATCCTGTACAACAAACTGTCTTGCACCTATGGCTAAGGCTCTTAATGACCTTGCAACAATCAAATCAGGTATCATGAGCACAATCCATGCTTATACAGGTGATCAGATGATCCTTGACGGTCCTCAGAGAAAGGGTGACCTTAGAAGATCTCGTGCAGGTGCTATCAACATCGTTCCTAACAGCACAGGTGCAGCTAAGGCTATCGGACTTGTTATTCCTGAACTTAACGGTAAATTGATTGGTTCTGCTCAGCGTGTTCCTACACCTACAGGTTCTACAACAATCCTTGTAGCAACAGTTGAGAAATCCGTAACCAAGGATGAAATCAATGCAGCTATGAAGGCAGCAGCTAATGAGTCATTCGGTTACAATGATGAAGAAATCGTATCTTCTGACGTAATCGGTATGAGATACGGTTCACTCTTCGATGCTACACAGACTATGGTAGGCGAAGACAATTTGGTACAGGTTGTTTCTTGGTATGACAATGAGAACAGCTACACAAGCCAGATGGTTAGAACAATCAAATACTTTGCAGAATTAGGTTAATTAAAGCTAAGATCTATCAAGGTCCGGCCTGGTTGGGCCGGGCCTTATTAAATATTAAAAAGGAGAATATTAAAATGGCATTAAATAAGAAATCAGTAGATGATATTAATGTAAGCGGAAAACGCGTTCTGGTAAGATGTGACTTCAACGTACCTTTGAAAAATGGTGAGATTACAGACGAGACCCGTATCGTTGCTGCACTTCCTACCATAAATAAGCTTATCAAAGACGGCGGCAAGGTTATCCTTTGCTCACATCTTGGTAAGGTTAAAAACGGTCCTAACGAGGGTGAGTCACTTGCACCTGTTGCAAAGAGACTTTCCGAGAAACTTGGTAAGGAAGTTAACTTTGTTTCGGATTATAATGTTACAGGCGAAGCTGCAACAGCAGCAGTTAATGCTATGAAAGAGGGAGATGTTGTACTTTTACAGAATACACGTTTCCGCGGACAGGAAGAGACGAAAAACGGTGAACAGTTCAGCAAAGAGCTTGCTGATCTTGCTGATGTTTATGTATGCGACGCTTTCGGTTCTTCACACAGAGCCCATGCTTCAGTTGCAGGTGTTACCAAGTGCATTTCCGCAAAAGGCGGCGAGAATGCTGTTGGTTATCTTATGCAGAAAGAAATCGATTTCCTTGGAAATGCGGTTGAAAATCCGGTAAGACCTTTTGTAGCTATTCTTGGTGGTGCAAAAGTTGCCGATAAGCTCAACGTTATCAATAACCTTTTAGAGAAATGTGATACTCTTATCATTGGCGGTGGTATGGCATTTACTTTCCTTAAGGCTAAGGGCATGGAAGTTGGTAATTCTCTTGTAGATAATGAAAAACTGGATTATTGTAAAGAAATGATGGATAAGGCAGATAAGCTTGGCAAGAAGCTTCTGCTTCCTGTAGATACCACAATTGCAGACCATTTCCCGGATCCTATTGACGGACCTATTGATGTTGAGGTTGTAGATGCAGATAAGATTCCTGCTGATAAAGAAGGTCTTGATATCGGTACCAAAACGGCAGAGTTATATGCTGATGCCGTAAAATCAGCTAAGACCGTTGTATGGAACGGACCTATGGGCGTATTTGAGAATCCTATTCTTGCAAAAGGTACGATTGCAGTTGCAAAATCTCTTGCAGATACAGATGCTACTACAATTATCGGTGGTGGCGACAGTGCGGCAGCAGTAAATCAGCTTGGATTTGCTGATAAGATGAGCCACATTTCTACAGGCGGCGGTGCATCACTTGAGTTCTTAGAGGGTAAGGAACTTCCGGGTGTTGTAGCAGCGGATGATAAATAAGATTAAGGGGGATTGTTAGTATGGCAAGAAAGAAAATTGTTGCCGGCAACTGGAAGATGAATATGACTCCAAGCCAGGCAGTTGAACTTGTAAATACTTTAAAACCGCTTGTTGTAAGCGACGATGTGGAAGTTGTTTACTGTGTGCCGGCTATCGATATCGTACCGGTAGTTGAAGCGGTAAAAGGCAGTAATGTAACCGTAGGCGCCGAGAATATGTATTTCGAGGATAAGGGTGCATATACAGGTGAGATTTCAGCGGAAATGCTGGTTGATGCAGGCGTTAAATATGTTATTATCGGACACTCCGAGAGACGTGATTATTTTAAAGAGGATGATGCTCTTTTAAATAAAAAGGTTAAAAAAGCGCTTGAGGCGGGTCTTGTGCCTATCCTGTGCTGTGGTGAGTCTTTGGAGCAGCGTGAGATGGGTGTTACACTTGACTGGATAAGACTTCAGATTAAGTCTGACTTACAGGGAGTAAGCGCATCACAGGTTGCCGGTATGGTAATCGCATATGAGCCGATTTGGGCTATCGGAACAGGCAAGACTGCTACTACCGAGCAGGCTCAGGAGGTATGTAAGGCTATACGTGATACTATTGCGGAAATCTATGATGCTTCTACTGCAGACGCTGTACGCATTCAGTACGGCGGTTCGGTAAATGCCGCAAATGCTAATGAGCTGTTTTCACAGCCGGATATCGATGGTGGTCTGGTTGGCGGTGCTTCGCTTAAGGCTGATTTTGGTAAAATTGTCAATTATAAATAAACTATATAATGTGCAATTATTATCAATAAATAGTTATTAATTAGCAATAAAGGCGTAGACTGTTAGAGTCTGCGCCTTTATTACAAACGGAGAAATATTATGGTAAAACCTCAGTCAAATAAAAGAATTTCAAAAAGTGATACATATTTAAACTGCGCGGAAACGTTTGCTTACAGGAGTACCTGTATCAAGCGTAAATATGGTGCAGTGATTGTCAAGGATGACGCGGTAATTTCTACAGGATATAACGGCTCACCGCGCGGTCTTGAAAACTGCTGCGATACCGGGGTTTGTCCGAGAATTAAGTTGGATATGCATCAGGGCGAAGGTTATGAAATCTGCCGTGCAGTTCATGCAGAGGCAAATGCACTTCTTAATTGCTCCAGAGAACAGACAATTGGCGCCGACTTATATCTTACGGGAATCAATCCGGAGGATGGATCGGTACATAAAGCAAAACCCTGTCCCCTTTGTGCAAGGATGATAATTCAGGCCGGTATCAGAAATGTGATTATGCGGGCAGGAGAGGGCGAGGACAATTATGTTACAATACCGGCCGGTGAGTTGGAGTGGTATCGTCCCGTATAAATTGTAAAAGCTGCTCCCGTCTGTTAATTCCAAGTTTTTCAAATATATTCGAAATATGTTTTTTAACAGTTGTTTCTGAAATAAAAAGTTCTGTGGCTATTTCAGCATTGCTAAGTCCCTTACAGATTAATACTGCAAGTTCTGATTCGCGATTAGTCAAACCTAACTCGTGGAAATTTTCATAGGCTTTTGAGGCTGTTAGCAGGTGGCTTGCGTCAGTTTTATTAGTATTGGCTGAATTAGCATTATTTGCAGTATACATACCGGTTTTTGTATATTTTATTGCGTCTTCCGGCTCTGCTGAATATTTTGTTCCTGCATCTTCTTTTGAAAGAATTACCCACAAACATATTCCATATAGAAGAGGGCGACAGCTTAGTGCCGCCTCTTTAGGTAACTCTTCTAAAGTGATTGATTTAGACAGGACTATAAAGAGCATTATAAATGTCTGAATATAGCTGGCAAAAATAGCACATCTGGCAAGCTGTCCCGTATAGGTATGCATACTTTCTCCGCGACGATATCCCGGAAGGAAAAGAATGAACATACCAATTAAAACAAGGAATATCTGTTTTAAGTCAAACAGTGGCAGCAATTCAAACTCCAGCAAATATGACATTATAAAAATATAAATTAAAATAGCTGTAAGCTTTATAAGATTTTTCATAGGCTATACCGTGGGTTCAGTCATATACTCAATCACTCTCAGGTTAAGGATTGACCTCAGCGGAAGCAGCGGCAGGGCAAATACACACGCATAGATAAAAGCGATAAGAGCAACTGATATATGCGGGCCGAGTGATTCCGGTGTATCCAATCTATGAAGTATTGTTATCATAGACATAAGAAAAATCAGAAAACCGCTGCCAAGCAGTGTTTTTATAGCCAGTGTCACGGCTTCTACAGCTCTTTTGAGCTCATTTAGGCTTACATCAGTTTTTTTGCTGAGAGCAATGCGAAAAGCATTGTTAAAGTCTTTTACAAGGCCTGATGCAACCAGAAATGGTACGCATACTATCAAAAGTAATATAAGGGTTGGAAAATCAATCAGGTAAGCGATGGTCATTGATGAAAGACCCATAGAATAAACTAACCCTAAACTTATTAGTATGATAATTGCAATAATTGAAATTAAATACATAGTGATACCTCCTTTTGATTAATTGAAGCGCTCAATTTAATAACCTGTGTTATTGTTTGTTGTACTTGCAAGTACATTATAACTATACAATTAAAATGTTTGGAATGCCATACTACTTTGGTAGTATTTTAGGGAGTATTATGATTCAGACTTGAAAAAAACCACTGCTATTTCCCAAATTCTAAAAAAAGTATTAAATCCCACATTTTAGGAAATGATAAGAAAAAATGAGAAAAATGAAGCAAATGAGAGATTTAGCAATAAAACCCTGTGAAATACCACTCTATTTGTATTTGCAAAGTGAATGGGATGAAATTAATATATCCTTAATGATTAGCACTCGATATGGACGAGTGCTAACAAATGCAGAAAGCAGTAGAACTGATAGAAAAGCTTAATCATTTAAGGAGGAAGAAATATGAAATTAGTACCACTTGGCGACAGAGTCGTTTTAAAACAGTTAGTAGCTGAGGAAACAACTAAATCAGGAATCGTCCTTCCGGGACAGAGCAAAGAAAAGCCACAGCAGGCAGAAGTAATTGCAGTCGGCCCCGGTGGTGTTGTAGATGGTAAAGAAGTAAAGATGGAAGTAAAAGTTGGAGATCAGGTAATCTACTCCAAATATTCCGGAACAGAAGTAAAACTTGACGAAGAAGAATACATTATCGTAAGACAGAGTGACATTCTGGCAATCTGTGAGGCATAAAAGTGCAAATTATAATATAGGAGGCAATTCATCATGGCAAAAGAAATTAAATATGGAGCAGAGGCAAGAGCTGCATTGGAGTCAGGCGTTAACCAGCTGACAGATACAGTAAGAGTAACACTTGGACCTAAAGGAAGAAATGTTGTTTTGGATAAATCATACGGCGCACCGCTTATTACAAACGATGGTGTGACCATTGCTAAAGAAATCGAGCTGGAAGATGCTTTTGAGAATATGGGAGCACAGCTTGTAAAAGAAGTTGCAACCAAGACAAATGACGTGGCAGGTGACGGTACAACCACCGCTACAGTTTTGGCACAGGCTATGGTAAATGCCGGAATGAAGAATCTGGCAGCAGGTGCTAACCCGATTATTTTAAGAAAAGGTATGAAAAAGGCAACAGACACGGCAGTAGATGCTATTGCGAAAATGAGCTCAAAAGTTAACGGAAAAGAGCATATTGCAAGAGTTGCAGCTATCTCCGCAGGTGATGAGGAAGTAGGACAGTTGGTAGCAGACGCTATGGAAAAGGTATCCGGCGACGGTGTTATCACCATAGAAGAAAGCAAAACAATGCTTACAGAGCTTGACCTTGTAGAAGGTATGCAGTTTGACAGAGGATATATCTCAGCTTATATGGCAACCGATATGGATAAAATGGAAGCTACACTTGAGAATCCTTATATACTTATTACAGATAAGAAAATCTCCAATATTCAGGAAATCCTGCCTATCTTAGAGCAAATTGTACAGTCAGGCGCTAAGCTGCTTATCATTGCAGAAGATGTGGAAGGTGAAGCATTAACAACACTTATTGTAAATAAACTGCGTGGTACATTCAATGTTGTAGCTGTTAAAGCTCCGGGATATGGTGATAGAAGAAAAGCTATGCTTGAGGATATCGCTATTTTAACAGGCGGTCAGGTTATAAGCTCAGAACTTGGCTTAGAATTAAAAGATGCTACTTTAGATCAGCTTGGTCGTGCAAAATCAGTAAAGGTTCAGAAAGAAAATACAATCATAGTTGACGGAGAAGGCGATAAGGCCGCAATTGACGCAAGAATCGGACAGATCAAGAAACAGATTGAAGAGACTACATCTGATTTTGATAGGGAAAAATTGCAGGAGCGCCTTGCAAAACTGGCAGGCGGCGTAGCAGTTATCCGTGTTGGTGCAGCTACCGAAACCGAAATGAAGGAAGCAAAACTTCGTCTTGAAGATGCGCTTGCAGCAACAAGAGCAGCAGTAGAGGAAGGTATTATTGCCGGAGGCGGTTCAGCATATATCCACGCATCCAAAGAGGTTGCAAAACTTGCCGATACTCTGGAAGGCGATGAGAAGACAGGTGCACAGATTGTTTTAAAGGCACTTGAAGCACCACTTTATCACATTGTAGCTAATGCCGGTCTGGAAGGCGCTGTTATTATCAATAAAGTAAGGGAATCTGAGGTTGGAATAGGCTTTGACGCACTTAAAGAAGAGTATGTAAATATGGTGTCTGCCGGAATCTTAGACCCTGCCAAAGTTACAAGAAGCGCATTACAGAATGCAACAAGTGTTGCTTCTACATTACTCACAACAGAGTCTGTTGTAGCAAATATCAAGGAAGCTGAACCTGCAATGCCGGCCGGAGCCGGAATGGGCGGGATGATGTAAAAATTTAAATTTGCTACGCAAATTTAAATTGCTCAAATTCGCTATGCGAATTAGAGCCGCAGGAAATTGCTTTGCAATTTCTCGCAAGGTTGCTTAAATACAAGAAGAGTAAATTTAAACTAGTTTACTCTTCTTGTTTGTTATATTAGAATAAATTTATTTTGAGGTCGCGATTTGCGACCTCAAAAAATAAAATATAAAGGAGGATTATTTTGGCTGAAAATGCAGAAGTTCTTATATCAAAAAAACATGAATTGTTGCTAGAAGAGGATAAAATTGAGAATTTAATTTATTGTATACGTGGATATCAGGTTATACTAGATAGTGACTTAGCAATTCTTTACAATGTTGAAACAAAACGACTAAATGAAAGTGTTAAACGAAATATTAAACGATTTCCTGAGAATTTTTGTTTTCAGCTTACAGAGGATGAGTATACATATTTGAAGTCGCAAATTGCGACCTCAAATATGGAAGAGGAAAACGCTTCTGCAAGAGGTGGGCGAAGATACTTACCATATGCATTCACTGAACAAGGAATAGCAATGCTCTCTGCTGTTTTAAGGAGCGATGAAGCAATTCAAGTTAGCATAAATATAATTAATACCTTTGTTAAAATGCGACGTTTTCTTGCTGAAAATGCTTTTATGTTTGATCGAATTAATAGTTTGGAATTGAAACAGTTGGAATATCAAAAAGAGTCTAATGAAAAGTTTAAACAAATATTTGATTATATTTCGGAGCATGAAGAGGCTAGGCAGAAAATATTCTTTGACGGGCAGATATATGATGCTTTTAGTTTATTAGTGAGTATTGTTGAAAAAGCTAAGAAATCTATTGTGCTGATTGATAATTATATAGATATTGGAACATTAAATATTCTTTCTAAAAAACAAGATGGAGTAAATGTAACGATTTATACAATGAAGAAAAATAAACTGCCAAATCATGATATAGATAATTTTAACTGTCAATATCCAATATTAACCGTAAGTTATACAAATGTATTTCATGACAGATTTATTATTATAGATGATTTGACTGCGTATCATATTGGTGCATCTATAAAAGATGCTGGAAAAAGGTGTTTTGCAATCAACCTAATAGAGGATATCAGAATTGTTTCAGATATCCTCCATCGTTTAGAAATTGAAACAGAAGAAATTAGTTAGTACTATTTTTTTTGAAGCTTGTATCAATCTTATGATAGATGAAGCTGATTATGAAGCACAGAACTCCACTGACGAAGAAGCTTACTGCGTTTTCGAGGGTGCTGTCGTAGTGGATGTCTATCATTATTAGTTTGATTATGCTTATCATTGATAGTACCAGACCGTAGAGGCGGAAGCTGCTGGTATCTTTGTAAAAGCCTGCGATGATGCTGGCAATGGCAAATAGAAGCAGGCATATGCTGATTGCGTAATCCACCGTATGGTAGGATGTTAGGATGCAGACCATAAGTGTAGTATATTTGAATGCAATATAATAGCCGACATATTCATGTTTTTGAAGAAGCTTTTTGGAATTTGAGATAAAAAGCAGTATCGTAATCAAAA
This sequence comes from Lachnospiraceae bacterium, assembly GCA_022510525.1. Classification (GTDB taxonomy): domain Bacteria; phylum Bacillota; class Clostridia; order Lachnospirales; family Lachnospiraceae; genus UBA3282. The sequence continues at coordinate 8,950 of JAFLTH010000051.1, forward strand.
TTACGGGCAGCCTCCATACTTCGTTGTACATTTCCGTACATCCGGTAATCATAAGTATGGCGGTGACAATATACATCATTCTTTCTATGGCAGCTTCTTTGCCGAAGTATTCCAGTTTGTTTAAAATAAGATGTATTAGCGCAATAACGAAAAACGGAATCAACGAGGCTTTTATCCCGATATATTCTATATTTGTAATATGCGTATCGTTATATCTGTACATTGAGTGATGGGCAACGTCATCAATGCATAACATCGTGATGAAACAGAGTATGAGATAGCCCATTATTTTAAAGGCAGGCAGTTCCAGATTCCTGCACACATATAAAAATACCGCATATACTACAAATATCATTATCAAACTTTCTATTTTTAAGAAATAATTAGATGACAGTGACATTATGATAAATAGAAATTCCGCAATATAAGCAATGCCGGCATACAGATATTGCTTTTTATCTTTTAATTTTCCGTAAATCATAAAAGGTATTATCGTAATATAAGCATATAAATGATTACGGATAAAGGGATTACCATAACTGCCAAGGTAAATCATAATAAAACAGCAGATTTCTGAAACTATTGTGTAGTTAGTCTTTTTGCGGTTTACATAAAATAGGACCGCAATAGATACAATATACAGTAGAATGTAGGAATAGTCTTCAGAAAGAACCTGAGTTACATTAAATAAGCAGACCAAAAGAACGGAATTCACTATGGTCAGCAGCTCAAATGCAATTCCGCTTCGGCAAATTTCTTTATAGGCAAAATAATATTCAAACAGCAGATAAAACATAAGTAAAAAGATGCTTGTCAGTTCGAAACCGCCGGGTTTAATGAAAGCAGTAAAGCCAAGCATGAATACCGTTATATTTAAAGGTTTGCATATATGGCTGCATAAATTATCTTCATAGAAGAATTGCATTTGTGCAGGCTCAGAGACACTTTCTTTACCTGACAGCAGGAATTTTAGATACTGTCTGCTGAAGTTGGAATATACAAAAGAGGATATAATGTAAAATACGACCAGCACAAAAAATTTAGCAATATCCTGTTCTCTTACACACAGGGCAGTGCCTAGGATTGTAGATATGAATATGCCGGACTGTCCGATAATAGTAAAAACAAGATTTTTATACTTTGTTAAGTATTTAACAAATACAGCCCATACCAGAATAAAGATATAAAGCGTAATATCACCGATTACCTTGAAATATAAATCGCTTAACAACAGAGTTATATACAGTGAGCCGGCGCCGCACCCGATGAGGGCAATATAGAATTTGTTTTCAGGTTTCTTTTTATAAAGTATAAGGCCGGCACCCAATATGGCGAAACATACAATATACAGACCGATCATCTTGATGGTATTGCTTAAGTAGGGCAGAACCAGAGTGGCAAAAATAATTAAACTGATAAAAATCAGCACGGAAGCAAAGATACCCATAAAATTTTTGCCGAACATTTTCTCATAATCAGGCGTGTCACGATATGTGTTATGATATGGACTTGAATGAAGGTTTTTATTTTGCATCGATTCATTTGAAAATGAGTCATTGGGAATCGCTTTGCTTGCAACAGTTTCACTTGCGATTACTTCACTTGGAACAGTATTAACTGCATAAAATCCCTGCTTCATCCGTTGAAGCTGTACATCCATATACTTAAGTTCAGCTTCCAGATGATTTATTTTTTCTTTATACAACTCATAATTACCGGAAGCCGGAGATTCCTGACTGCAGGCATAAATTAAATCATTCATCCTTTTTCTGGTATTTAATAAGTCATTTTCAAAATTCAGAATATCTATTTTCATCTGTTCCATAAAATGCAATTCCTTTCTAAGGATACTTTCTGTTATAGATAGTATCATTTATAACCTCAGAACGTCAATAAAAATACGGAATACAAGCCATAATAAAATTACTTGAAGATTTGCAGTTATGTAAGTATAATATAAGGTATTATATAGCGTATTATTTTAGTAAAGCGACCGGTGATGCGTATGGCAACAGAAGAGAAGAAAGAAGTTATCATTGATGACGGAAGAATTGAATCAATAGAAGAATTTCAAAGCCCTGAGACTCTGTATCAGGAGCTTATTGCCCGTGTGCGCAAATACCACCCTTCGGATGATATTTCCCTGATCGAAAAGGCGTATAAGGTGGCTTATGAGGCGCATAAGGACCAGGTGCGCAAGTCAGGAGAGCCTTACATCATCCATCCGCTGTGTGTATCAATAGTAATTGCAGATTTGGAACTTGATAAAGAAACGATAGTTGCAGGACTTCTGCATGATGTGGTGGAAGACACTATAATGACAGATGAGGAAATCGAACAGGAGTTCGGCAGAGATGTTGCGCTTCTGGTAGATGGTGTCACTAAGCTGGATAAATTGAATTTCCATGGGGACAGGGTTAATGATAAAGACGCAGAGAAGCTTGAAAGACAGGCAGAGAATCTGCGTAAAATGTTCCTTGCAATGGCTAAGGACATACGTGTAATCCTTATCAAGCTTGCTGACAGGCTTCACAATATGCGCACTTTGCAGCATATGAGACCGGAGAAGCAGCAGGAGATTGCAAGGGAAACTCTGGATATATATTCACCTATTGCCCATAGACTTGGAATTTCCAGAATTAAGGTGGAGCTGGATGATCTATCGCTTAAATATCTTGAACCGGAAGCTTATTATGATCTGGTCAATACGATTTCGGTCAGTAAGAGTGTTCGTGAAAAGTATATACAGACCATAGTTGATGAAGTTAGTGACCACATAGACAAGGCAGGCATTAAGGCTCAGATTGACGGCAGGATCAAACACTTTTTCAGCATATATAAGAAAATGAAAAATCAGGATAAGACCATCGACCAGATTTATGATCTGTTTGCGGTGCGTATCATAGTGGATACGGTTCCCGAGTGTTATGCAGCGCTTGGTGTGATCCATGAGATGTATAAGCCTATTCCCGGGCGTTTCAAGGACTACATTGCCATGCCTAAGGCAAACATGTACCAGTCCCTGCATACGACTCTTATCGGCACAAGCGGTCAGCCTTTTGAAATCCAGATAAGGACATATGAGATGCACAAGGCTGCGGAGTACGGTATTGCTGCGCATTGGAAATACAAAGAGGCATCCGACGGTAAAAAAGTTGAAAGCCCAAAAGACCAGGAAGAGGAGAAGCTTGTATGGCTCAGGCAGATTCTGGAATGGCAGCAGACGGCGGAAAACAATAAGGAGTTTTTGAATCTTTTAAAAAGCGATTTAAACCTTTTTTCCGACAATGTTTACTGCTTTACGCCTACCGGGGATGTCAAGAATCTTCCGGCTGGCTCGACGCCTATAGATTTTGCATACAGTATACACAGCGCAGTCGGCAATAAAATGATAGGCGCAAGGGTAAACGGTAAACTGGTCACAATTGACTATGAAATAAAAAACGGCGACCGTATAGAGATAATGACTTCCCAAAATTCCAAGGGTCCCAGCCGCGACTGGTTGAATGTGGTCAAAAGTACACAGGCCAAGAATAAGATTAATCAGTGGTTCAAGCATCAGTATCGGGTTGACAATATAGTAAAGGGAAGGGAGCTTCTTTTAAGTTATTGCAAAGCAAAGTCCATCAATATGAATGAGCTTATGATTCCTCCATATGAAACCGCAATCATGAAAAAATACGGTTTTGTAGACTGGGATTCGGTGCTTGCGGCTATAGGACATGGCGGACTCAAAGAGGGTCAGGTCATCAACCGTATGCAGGAGTTGTATGATTTTGACCACAAGAAAAATATAAGCAATGAAGAGATACTGGCTGAAATAAACGAAAATTCACAGCTTGTCAGAACCGGTGACAAGAAGAGTAAGAGCGGCATAGTTGTAAAAGGTATCCATGACGTAGCCGTCAGGTTTTCCAAGTGCTGTTCTCCTGTGCCTGGAGATGAAATAGTAGGTTTTGTGACAAGAGGAAGAGGTGTGTCTATCCACCGTACAGACTGTATCAATATCCTCAATCTTCCCGAAATGGACCGCGTAAGACTTATAGATGCCGAGTGGCAGCAGGATGATAACAGTGCCGGTAATGAAAAATATCTGGCGGAAATCAGTATATATGCCGAAAATCGTAACGGACTTCTGGCGGATATTTCAAGGGCGCTCACCGAGAAAGATATCGATATCCTTGCTCTCAATACAAGAGCCAGTAAGCAGGGAACCGCTACTATGTCAGTAAGTTTTGAAATTAGGAGCAGGGATGAACTTCAACGTATTATCGATAAAATACGTACGATAGACAGTGTGATTGATATAGAGAGAGCGACAAGTTGACAGAATGCTGACGGACTTAGACAAAATATTTATTATAGAAAGGCACGGGTATTAGCATGGCAGATTTAAAAATTGGCAGACTTGTATTGGGCATAGCTCAGACCAACTGCTATTTTGTATATAAAGAAGGAACTTCAGACGTGATTTTTTTCGACCCTGCGGATAAGGGAGACTACATCTATGAAACCTTGAAAGAAAAGGGTTTCAATGTAGCCGGAATCCTGCTTACGCACGGGCATTTTGACCATATATGGGGAACCAATAAACTGAGAGAACTCTCAGGTGCACCGATTTATGCCTATGAAGGGGAAAAACAGCTGTGTGAGGATGCGGTCATCAATGTATCCGAACAGGTAGGAAGACCCTATACCGTAGCTGCGGACAGATATTTAAAAGATGGCGAAGAGATTACAATCGCAGGTATGACCTGTAAGCTGATTGCCACGCCCGGACATACTGCAGGAAGCTGCTGCTATTATTTTGAAGATGATAAAATCCTGATAAGCGGCGATACTCTTTTTGAAGAATCAATAGGAAGGACAGACCTTGCAACAGGAAGTATGAGTGCCATAATCCGCTCCATTAAAGAAAAACTGTTTGTACTGCCGGATGATGTCAAGGTTTATCCCGGACACGGAGATATAACGGAAATAGGGCATGAGAAGAGGTACAATCCTTTTTGTCAGGAGTGATGAATGTCAGGGATGATGGGTGGAGTGAACGATAAACAGTTCGAAAATAAACGAATATCCAAACTTGCGCGTGAAGTCTTAAAAATTGCCCACAATGGCATTTTAATCAATATGCGTTTTCTGGATGTTGCGCTGTCTAAGCTTAAACTTGAAGAACGGTCGGGTATGGGCACATTTGCCTATGACGGTGCGACACTTTATTATGATCCGGTGCTGCTGCTTGAGCGATATAAGCATGAGCCGCATTATGCGGTGAGGTTGTATCTGCATACGCTGCTGCACTGTATTTTTTATCATGGGTTTAAAACCGACAAGCTTGAGCCGGAATACTGGGATATGGCAAGCGATATTGCAGTAGAAAATACCATACTTTCGATAAATTTACATCTTGCCTCACTGCCTACGGACCAAATGTTGCAAAACAGGCTTGAAATTTTGCAAAAACAGGCGGGAGGACTCAGCGCGGAAAAAATATACAGGCATTTTAGAATAGAGCCGCCTTCAAATAAGGCCATTGTTGAGTGGAAAAAACTCTGCCACTATGATGAACACATATATTGGAACAGAAAAGAAGAACTTGAGCTTTCCCAGAACGAGTGGCGCAAGGTCAGTGAACGAATAAGGGCGGATTTAAAGAGCTTTTCCAAAGATAAAAATAATGCGGAAAGCATAGAAGAGAACCTGAGAGAAGCGGTAAGAGAGAAGTACGATTATTCGGATTTTCTCAGACGTTTTATGGTTATGGGTGAGACGCTGCAGGTAAGTGATGACGAGTTTGATTATATCTACTACACTTACGGTTTATCACATTACGGGAATATGCCTCTTGTTGAGCCGCTGGAATATAAGGATTCCAATAAGATTAAGGACTTCATTATTGCGATTGACACTTCGGCATCCTGCCGCGGGGAACTTGTCCAAAGTTTTCTGGATAATACCTATCAGATAATGCAGGACAGCGAGAACTTTTTCAACAAGGTTAATATACACATCATTCAATGCGACAGTGAGGTGCAAAGCGATACAAAGATTACCACTAGGGGAGAGTTTGATAAATTTTTAGCAGAAGGCAAATTGAAAGGCTTCGGCTCGACTGATTTCAGACCTGTGTTTGAATATGTGGAGAAGCTGCAAAAGGACGGAGAGTTTGAGAAACTTAAAGGTCTTATTTATTTTACCGACGGATACGGCATATATCCGGAGCAGATGCCGGAATATGATACGGCATTTGTCTTTTTAAATGATGACGGAACCGCTCCGGATGTACCTGCCTGGGCGATTAAGGTGGTGTTGGAGTCGGAGCAGTTGGAAGATAATTATACGAAAAATACCTAAGATAAAATTTGGCATAATATGAAAAAATATTATATCAGGAGAACAAACAATGCACCGTGAAGAAACGAAAATAATAAAAATCGGCGACCGCGTAATCGGAGGCGGGAACCCAGTACTCATACAATCAATGACAAATACCAGAACAGAGGATGTGGCAGCAACAGTTGCACAAATACATGCTTTAGAGCGTGCCGGTTGTGAGATAATCCGTGTCACCGTTCCGACATCGGAAGCTGCGGCTGCGCTTGGTGAAATCAAGAAACAGATACATATTCCGCTGGTGGCAGATATTCATTTTGACTACAGGATGGCTATAGCCTCAATAGAAAACGGTGCCGATAAAATCCGCATAAATCCCGGCAATATCGGTAGCAGAGAGAAAGTAGCGGAAGTAGTAAGCGCCGCAAGAGAGCGTAATATCCCGATCAGGGTAGGCGTCAACAGCGGCTCGCTTGAGAAGGAGCTTGTAGAAAAATATCATGGCGTTACGGCACAGGGCATAGTGGAAAGTGCTTTAGATAAAGTACATATCATAGAAGAACTAAAATATGACAACCTTGTCATAAGTATCAAGTCATCGGATGTCATGATGTGCATAAAGGCACATGAGCTTTTGGCTAAGGAGACCAATTATCCCCTGCATATAGGAATCACCGAGTCCGGCACGCTTATGAGCGGCAATATCAAATCGGCAGCAGGACTTGGTATAATATTGTATCAGGGGATTGGAGATACGATACGCGTTTCCTTAACCGGAGACCCTGTAGAGGAAATCAAGTCGGCCAAGCTGCTCTTGAGAACCTTGGGACTTAGAAAGGGCGGCGTTGAAGTGGTATCCTGCCCGACCTGCGGAAGGACCAGAATCGATTTGATAGGACTTGCCAATCAGGTGGAGTCTATGGTTGCCGATATAGATTTGGATATCAAGGTAGCAGTTATGGGCTGTGCCGTAAACGGTCCCGGAGAAGCTAAGGAAGCTGATATCGGAATTGCAGGCGGAGACGGAGAAGGTCTGCTCATTAAGCAGGGTGAGATAATCAAGAAGGTACCGGAAGATAAATTGCTTGAAACACTGAGGGAAGAATTGTTGTTGATGCAGAAGGAGAAATAAGTTGAAAAAGTTCTTTGATGTTTTCCCGACATTAAAACTGGATAGCGGAATGGCTGACTTGTTTGGTCAAACGACGGTCGAGAGGGTTTCTGCGACCAAACGTAAAGACTTTCTGCGGATATATCTATCCTCTGACACCTTGATCCTAAAAGAAGACATATACCGCATAGAGCGCGAACTGAAGAAACAGTTTTTCCCGAATGCCAATATGACCATACGTATCTATGAAAAATTCCACTTATCCGCACAGTACAATCCTGAGAAACTTATGGATGCTTACCGTGAGAGCATCCTGCTTGAACTGCGTGAATATTCTCCAATAGAGTATAACCTTTTTAAAAATGCGGATATTACATACCCTTCTGAAAATCAAGTTATGTTAACCATAGAAGACTCTGTCCTTGCTAAAGATAAAGCAGGTGAACTGACTCGTATTCTGGAAAAAATATATAATGAGAGATGCGGTTTCTCTGTAGAAATAGTTACGGATTATAAGGAAGGCAAAACAGGTAAATATAAAGAAGAAGACGAGAAACGCATAAGTATGCAAATAGCCGAGATTTCAAAACGTGCAGGAATCGGAGCAGGAGCAGGTGCAGGTGCCGCTTCTGAAGTGGTGGCTGAGTCTGATGCAGGACTCATATCAGAATCAAAGGCAGACAACTTGTCTAATGCGTCGAATATGACAGGTGTGTCAGAAACACAGTCGGCATCAAACAAATCCAAGGATGTTGCATCCAATACCACTAAATCATCTTCACCCACTAAGGACCGCCCCATCAAACGCTCCGACAACCCCGATGTCATCTATGGCAGGGATTTCGATGACGATGCAATGCGTATGGACGAGATCATCGGTGAGATTGGCGAAGTCGTAGTACGCGGCAAGGTTATTGCTATGGATAAGCGTGAGCTTAAAAACGAAAGAACACTTTTGATTTACGACGTAACAGACTATACCGATACAATGACAATCAAACTTTTCATAAAAACGGAGCAGGCGGGAGAGTTTACTTCCGAAATGACCCCCGGAGCATTTGTTAAGATAAAGGGAATCACCATGATAGATAAGTTTGACCATGAGCTTACCATCGGCTCCATTCATGGTGTCAAAAAGATTCCCGACTTTACAGCCACACGCTCCGATAACAGCCTGCATAAGAGGGTTGAGCTCCATTGTCATACCAAGATGAGCGATATGGACGGTGTCTCGGAGGTCAAGGATATCATCAAGAGAGCCTACAAATGGGGACATCCTGCAATTGCAATCACAGACCACGGCGTACTTCAGGCCTACCCGGATGCAAACCATACCTGGGAAGATTTATGGAAAGCGGAGAAAAAGAGGAGAGAAGAAGCCAGAGAACCTGTGGATAAACAGGACTTTTTCAAATGCATCTACGGAGTGGAGGCATACATAGTCGATGATTTAAAAGAAATCGTGACCAATGACAAGGGACAGGACTTCCAAGGTACCTTTGTGGTATTTGATATAGAAACTACCGGTTTTTCACCAATAAATAACCGGATAATCGAAATAGGAGCGGTCAAGGTTGATAACGGCAGGATTGTTGATAAATTTTCGGCTTTTGTCAATCCTGATGTGCCGATTCCGTTTGAAATCGAGAAACTCACCGGAATTAATGACAGTATGGTCATTAATGAACCCGGGATAGATGTGATTCTGCCACAGTTTTTGGATTTTTGCGGGGATGCCGTATTGGTTGCGCATAATGCGGGTTTTGATATGAGTTTTATTATGGAGAACTGTGACAGACAGGGTATAGCCCATGATTTTACCTATGTGGACACTTTGGGCATTGCAAGGATACTTTTACCCGATCAGGCGAAGCATACGCTGGATGCCGTGTGCAAGACGCTTAGGATATCACTTGAGAACCACCACAGGGCTGTGGATGATGCCGGGGCTACCGCCGAAATATTTGTGAAATTTATAGAGATGCTTGCAAAAGAAGATGCATGCACACTTGCAGATGTCAATATAATGGGCAAGTCCAGTCCCGATATTGTAAAAAAACTGCGTACATATCACGCCGTAATACTGGCCAAAAACAACGTTGGACGTATGAATCTCTACCGTCTGGTATCCGAGTCACATCTTAACTATTTTGCAAGAAGACCCAGGATTCCCAAAAGCCTCTTCCTGCAATATAGGGAAGGCCTGATAATCGGAAGCGCCTGTGAGGCGGGAGAACTCTACAGTGCACTTGTTGAGGATAAATCCGATATGGAAATCGCGAGACTGGTACGTTTTTATGACTATCTGGAAATCCAGCCTCTTGGCAATAATAAATTTATGATAGAATCGGAGAAACTGACCAATATTAATTCCATAGAAGACATAATGGAATTAAACCGCAGGGTGGTAAAACTGGGCGAGCAGTTCCGCAAACCTGTTGTGGCAACCTGTGACGTGCATTTCCTTGACCCGGAGGATGAAATATACCGACGCATAATCATGGCAGGTCAGCACTTTGCGGATGCGGATAATCAGGCTCCGCTTTACTTCAGGACTACCGAGGAAATGCTGGAGGAATTTGCATACCTTGGCAGCGACAAGGCATATGAAGTTGTGGTAACCAATACCAATATGATAGCAGATATGATAGAGTCCATGTCACCGGTGCGTCCGGATAAATGCCCGCCTGTCATAGCCGACAGCGATAAACAGCTAACCGATATCTGTTATAAAAAAGCGCACGAAATTTACGGAGAAACTCTGCCCGAGATAGTGGAGGCACGTCTCAAAAGAGAGCTGGATTCAATCATTTCCAACGGCTTTGCGGTTATGTATATAATCGCCCAGAAACTGGTATGGAAATCCCTGGAGGACGGATATCTGGTAGGGTCCAGAGGTTCCGTAGGTTCATCCTTTGTGGCAAATATGGCGGGAATCACCGAGGTTAATTCACTAAGCCCGCACTATCTTTGCCCCAAATGTCATTACTATGATTTTGATTCCGATGAAGTCAAGGCATACAGCGGTGGAGCGGGGTGCGATATGCCGGATAAAAATTGTCCAAATTGCGGACATCCTCTAAGCAAAGAAGGCTTTGATATTCCCTTTGAGACCTTCCTTGGCTTCAAAGGCGACAAAGAGCCGGATATCGACCTTAACTTTTCAGGAGAATACCAGAGCAAGGCGCACAAATATACCGAGGTAATCTTTGGTTACGGACAGACCTACCGCGCCGGAACTATCGCTACACTGGCTGATAAGACCGCCTTCGGCTATGTGAAAAACTATTACGAGGAACGCGGTCAGAGAAAAAGGATGTGCGAGATAAACCGTATAGTCACGGGCTGCACCGGCGTAAGAAGAAGTACGGGCCAGCATCCCGGCGGTATCGTCGTGCTTCCGGTGGGAGAGGATATAAACTCTTTTACCCCTGTTCAGCATCCCGCCAACGATATAAAGACCGATATAATAACCACACATTTCGATTACCATTCGATAGACCACAACCTGCTTAAACTCGACATACTCGGTCACGACGATCCGACCATGATACGTATGCTGCAGGATTTGACCGGAATCGACCCGGTTAAAATTCCGCTTGATGATAAGGGCGTTATGTCACTTTTTAAATCGACAGAGGCACTTGGAATCACCCCGGAACAGATAGGCGGATGCAAACTGGGCTGCCTTGGCATCCCCGAATTCGGTACCGAATTTGCTATGCAGATGGTAATAGATGCCAAGCCTAAATGTTTTACCGATTTGGTACGTATCGCAGGACTTGCGCATGGAACCGACGTATGGCTTGGTAATGCCCAGACCCTGATAGAAGAGGGCAAGGCAACCATTTCCACCGCTATCTGTTGTAGAGATGACATTATGATATATCTGATACAGATGGGTGTTGACCCCGCGCTTTCTTTTACCATAATGGAAAGCGTCCGTAAGGGCAAAGGCCTCAAACCCGAGTGGGAAGAAGCTATGATAGCCGCCAAAGTGCCGGACTGGTATATCTGGTCCTGTAAAAAGATTAAATACATGTTCCCCAAAGCACATGCAGCCGCATACGTTATGATGGCATGGCGCATTGCATACTGCAAGATTAATTACCCGCTTGCCTATTACGCGTCGTTTTTCAGTATCCGTGCATCAGGCTTTTCATATGAACTGATGTGTCAGGGCAGAGCACATCTGGACAACGTAATGGCAGATTATGATAGAAGAAAAGACACCCTGAGCAAAAAGGAGCAGGACTCCTACCGCGATATGAAAATCGTTCGTGAAATGTATGCAAGAGGCTACGAGTTTGTGCCGATTGATATTTTCTCGGCAAAATCAAGGCTCTTTACAATAACTGAAGATAATAAGATAATGCCTTCACTAAGCAGCATTGACGGCCTCGGTGAAAAGGCTGCCGATGCCATAGTGGAAGCCGCTAAGGACGGTCCTTTCTTATCCAAAGACGATTTCCGCCAGCGCACCAAGGTGTCGCTTACCGTTATCGAGCAGATGGATAGTATGGGGCTGCTCGGCAAGCTGCCGGAGACAAATCAGATCAGTTTGTTTGATTATGTTGGTTGACTGGTGTGGTCAATATGCTATATATTGTTTACAGGGCAATTGAAACATTTGAATGAAGCGATAAGACATCATAACTTATAGGGATATAAGTAATGGTGTCTTTTTTATTAAGGCTTTACACCTTTATATGTATCTGTTATAGTATTTATATCGATAGCAAATCTTGTCTATTGAACTTCTATTTATTCGTAACAGGAATCAGCTTAATTCTGAGAATTTCAAGCAAGTATCCCAACGAAAAGTAACTGAATTAAAGTACCTTGATAATTGAATAAGGCTTTACACCTACAATAAAAATCCCTATAATGTAGATATAAAATCTGCAAGGGGGTGAAAGGATGGTAGAAATGCCCACAAGTTCAGAAGTTATCGAAAATTTAGCACGAAAACTCGAAAGAGCACGAATTTTAAACGATTTAAAAGAGTGTAAAACACTTGATGAGTATCAAGAGCTTACTAAGAAATATGAAACGTTATGTAATGATGATAAAGCATAAACAACACAACTAAATGAGTAACCACAAAACAATAATCGCAAAATAAGGTGTAAAGTCTCATTGATTATTAAAGGCTTTACACTTTTTTAATTCTCTGCGGCACATCAAGTTCCGCATCTAATTCAATTCTATTCAGGAATTACAGTTCCTGTCTTATCACGAAAGGAAAACATATCTATGAACAAAATCAAAAAATTTAAGCTTCCCGCCAATCCTACCCCCTCGTTTGAAAACGCCCACGGTAAAATTCCCTACGGAATGACCAATGACTATATGTTCCGTGCAGTCCTGCAATCCAATAACAAAGTTCTTCGCGGTCTTATCTGTTCTCTCCTTCATCTTGAAGAGAGCGATGTACAATCAGTCAGAATCACTAATACCGAAATTCTTGGCGATGCCTTAGAAGACAAAGAAATGCGTCTTGATGTCAATGTAACACTAAATGACAATACCTTCATCAATCTTGAAATGCAGGTTGTCAACGAACTGAACTGGCCTGACCGTTCAATTACATATCTGAGCCGCTCTGTTGACCAACTCAGTCACGGACAGGAATATTCGGAGCTTAAACCTGTCATACATATCGGTTTCCTAGACTACACTCTATTCAAAGAATATCCGGAATTTTATGCAACTTATAAACTAATTAATGTTAATAATTATCATGTTTATAGTGACAAAATGACTTTAAGTGTGGTAGACTTAACTAGAATAGACTTGGCAACCGAAGAAGACAAGGCATATCATATAGACGAGTGGGCAGCCCTTTTTAAGGCAAAGACGTGGGAGGAGTTAAGAACGATGGCAGCTAAAAGTAATTATTTTAAAGAAGCAAGCGAGACAATGTACAGAATGAGCGCAGATGAAAGAATACGCAAAATCTGCCGGGACCGTATAGAACACCAACAGGATATCCGCAACTACCAACGTAACAATGCGGAGAAGGATAGAATTATTGCCGAACAGAAGAAGGCATTGGATGAAAAAGATGAAGTTCTTACTGAAAAAGATCTCGCCATAAAACACCTAACCGCCGAACTAGAACGTCTAAAAAATCAATAATTCCATATTATGTAAATTAACTACAATAGTCAATTCTAACTAAACCCAACTAATTGTATAATTTCGACAAAATTCCAACTGGAAAATTGTTACATTTTAAACGACTTGCATAAAAAAACATTAGTTATTTTTAGCGCAAGTAGTTGAAATGTTTGCGTTAATCTGATATCATTGTATATGAGAATTTTTGGGCAGTAGTATGTCTTGACCTTGGAAAATAGAGATACATTCGAAAGGAAAAAGGGATTGCACGACTGCTACCGTTAAGGGTATGTTAACT
>JAFLTH010000052.1 GCA_022510525.1 Lachnospiraceae bacterium
GCTTCCTTTACATATATTATGATAATAGTCTTTCCATCAATAATATATGTATTCACATCCTGATTATCAACATTCCTGTAACTAACCTTGTTTGTATTAGAAAGCTGATGCCATAAACTCGTTAATATCTTCTCGGAATTTCCGACACCAACGATTTCATTCTGTGGTTCGCTTTCTAACACTCCAAGAACAATATATCCACCGGATGTATTACTAAAGGATGAGTAGCTTTCCCAAAAAGAATTAGGCAACTCATTAGCTTTTTTTAGTTCAACAAAATACTTTTCATGTATATTTAGCAGCCAATCTTTCATATCTTCAGTTGACATTTGTTCAGTCTTTAGTGTTTCTTTCACTTTCGTCTCCTTTCCTTATTGTGCTATTTATATAGCTTGTTTCTTCTATCATCACTCATTAACGAAACAGCACATTTCTATCAAAACCTACTTTATAAAGCCACCCTCAATCTCTCCCATACAAATAATAAACATCACAATACTTCTCCTGATACTTTAATTCATAATCCGACAAATTCGCATTACCACTCATAATACGCCCAAGCTCTTCTTCCGCCTGTGCAGTATTATTCAAATACACCACCACCGCATCACTTCCTACAACATCTACATCATCAATCAGTTCATTTCCTCCCTGACCCATAAAATAAACTCTATCATATTCAAACAATTCATCCGCAACATCCCACACACACCAGCTCTGATTCTCATCATAAATATACACCACCGGAGTTTTGTTCAACTGCTGCCCCTTCGCAAAAGCAATACGCTCTTCATCTTCCGGATATAAGAATACCACTCTCCCACCTACAAATCCGATTATATTTATAATGACCGCAACCAATGCCGCCAGCCCAATTATCACATTATAAATCCTTCCATTCATATAATTTATTCGTCTTATCCATTCCGCACTCCCTTTACCTGAATATCTGACACACCCTCTTACCAATCCGTCAATTGCCGCAAATATAAGCAACACAACCATTCCATAAATCGGCATCTGATAACGAATAGATGTTTCTCCCAACAACAACGCAGTTTTAGAAACTACAAAAAAATATCCAACTACCGCAAACAACAAAATAAAATATTCATCATACCTAATTCCTATATGGTCTGATAATTTCTTTTCACCATTATCGTTATTGCGAATATTTTTATACTTTATTACACGTGTCTCAAACCACACATACAACCCCAGCAAAACAACCACCAACACCAATACCGCCAACAGCTTCCCAAAAACATACTCATCCATCAACTCATAGAAAAACTCAAGCCTCATCAATGTATTCGACACATCAAAAAAATTCCCTGTAGCCTGGGCTCCCCTCTGCCCTCTAAACATCTGCCCCAGACAAGACGGATAAGTCACATAAGCCAACCCAAACGCCACCGCAAGGCTTACCGCATAACGTATACAATTCCATAGATTCCTATCTTTCCACAACATATAAACGCAGAAAGCAAATCCTATAAAAAACAAAAATATAAAATAATAATATTGTGTCAGGAACCCGAAATACGTAACCACCGCAAGTGGGAGCAAGAATCTCCAAACTGATAATTTAATGCTCCCGTCCGACGAGCCGGTAGACAGCTTATCAGACAAACCAACATATGAACCGGTGTAATCTTCAATAACCCTCACATGCAAAACCGCACACATCAGCACAAACACCGTCAGCAGTGCATACATACGAATAAAAACCACACTGCTTATAACCACCGGCGTAAATCCATAGAACAAACAAACCAGCAGCGACAATTTCTCATTATATTTCGTAACTTTCAAACTCAGTATCCAAAGTAAAACCATGCTGATTCCAAAAGCCGCAAGATTTAACACAAGCCCATACCACTTGGAAAATTTCCCCGGAAACAGGGAGGCAATTGTATGAAATATCCAATAATAGACAGGAGGGTGAACATCCCATGACTGGACCTGCTTGACCAGTCCATACTGAAATCTTTCCCCCTCAAGAACTACAAACTCATTAAAATATGCATCATGCTCCATCCACGCATTGTTTTCTATATTTAAACCATAAGTCCGCGCCGTAGAATAATATGTATAATATTCATCCTCATGGAAGCCCTTTTTCTGATAACAAAAATAAACCGCTGTAAGCATCTGCGCACACCAGATCAGAACAAATAAAAGCTGCCATATTCTTTTTATTTTATTCGCTTTGTAGGGCACTGCGTTTCTCCATCTTCTTCTTATGCACTTTCCTCACAGTTTTAGGTGCAACTGTAAGAAGCAGCAGATATGTCTTATTTTTAGAAGTCAGATACGGATTAAAAATAGTACTGAAAATATGTCTGTGAAGATATTTCTTAACATTAACATAAAATTCATTCTTACGATTCATCTGTACTATCGGAACGTGCAGCATATAATCCAGCCTTTGATACAGATTAAAACGAATTGCATAACGGCGTAATGCGGGATATGACTCATTAACTAATTTCTGCATTCTGTCGGCATTGTCCACGATATCCATAAACACTCTAGAAAAACTCTCCTTTGAGCGTTTTCTGGTGGTACTGCTGCTACGGTACACTACGTGATACCCCTGCTTTGGCAGTATCGCAATTCCGTCTATTTGTGTTAGCAATATCGTCAACAGCTTAAAGTCCTCATTAAGCTCACCCTCCGGAAATGCCCTCTTATTAAACAATTCTCTTTTTATCAATTTAGTACAAAAAGAACAGTCTGCCTTATGAAGTAACAATTCTTTCAAAAAAGTTTCGCTATCGCAGAATCGTATGTTTTCAGGCGGTATACAGACATCTGGTAATTTGCTTCCATCTTCATCCCGCTCATCTCTGGATATCTGAACTACATCATAATTTTTCTTAACAGCCAGCTCAACCATCATCTTATATACATCAGCATCAATATAATCATCACTATCAACAAAGCCAACATAATCACCGACTGCATTACGCAGACCAAGATTGCGCGCAGAAGATGCTCCGCCGTTTTCCTTATGATACACTCTTATTCTGTAGTCCTGTCCTGCCAGTTTATCGCATAGCTCGCCCGTACCGTCGGTTGAACCGTCATCCACAAGAATTATTTCCAGATTCTCATAAGTCTGTGAGCAGATAGAATCCACACAGCGTTTCAGATAATTCAATGTGTTATATACCGGAACAATTACACTGACTTTTTTTTGCTCCATATTAATGCTCCATTCTTGGTTTTTTCTTTTTCTTTGGTGAAATAACCGGCGCAGGGCTTAGAGGTCCGCTTTCCGCCGGAACAACTTTTCCCTGCAAAAGGCTCTTCGTAAAACGCATAAGCTCATCTGCCGCATGCTCAGCATTCCACTCACCGGCAATCGTCTGATAAGCTGCATATCCCATGGATTTACGTTCTTCCCAATTTTCGAACAAATCTATTACCAGTTTCTCCAACTCTTTATATGAATTATCAGGATAAATAAATCCGTTCACACCGTGTTCTATCAGGTATGGCACCGCTCCCGCATCCGCATTTGCCACTTCAACACAGCCGCTGTTCATTCCCTCGTTTACTACTGCGCCCCAGCCTTCCAGATGATTACTTGTAAAAAGATGTATATGGCAGCTCTCCATTACATCCCTTACCTTTTCAGGCTCAGTATAACCATAAAATGTAAACTTATCCGACAAACCAAGCTGTTCGACATCCTGCTTGATATCCTGCTCCATATCTCCGCTGCCGAGCATGTGCATAGCAAAATCATAATTCAATTCTTTAAGCTTCATAGCAAGTTTAACTACATACTCCGGATGCTTAAGCGGAATAAATCTTCCAGCCCACACAATCTGCAGCGGACCGTTCTTTTTCATGGATTTAAAAGCTTCCTCGGAATAGATCCTGGTCCTTGGGAAATATCCCCATTTAAACATCTTGTCCGGATATGCTCCTATGAGATGAAAATCCGATGCGGTATATGCTCCGGCACACAGCAAATACACATTACCGTTTCGATATTTTATATGCTCTTTATACTTGGCAATAAGCCCTCTGGGAGAAATCGCTTTCCACTGCCCCTCCCGGTATATTCTTTCACTGATACGTATCGTCAGCTTTCCCGAATCAAGTCTGTCTTTTTCGATATCCGGTCTCTGGGTCCAGCCAAGCAGCACAACATCGCTTTCCGCAATTTTTTTACGGCATTCATATTCATCTTCGTATAAACACTTCACATAGGGAATCTTCGTTACATCAAGTCCCCAGCCCATAGCTATGCGCTCATCTTCCATCGGCATAGTCTGAATGAAACAGTAATCTTTTCCAAGCTTTTCATACAAGGCATCGGAAAAAGGAAGCTGATGGTGATTGATGTAATTTGATACAAAAGTTATCGTCATTCCGCCATCTCCCGATATATGCGTATCAATTTATAATAATTCTGATTGGCATCATGTGTCTCTCTGGCATGCCTTCTCGCATTCTGCGAATATCTTTCGGTAATAAGCTCTTTATTAAAAATTTCCAGTATTTTTTCCGATAGACCTTCTACGCTTCCCTTGGGATAGAGAAGTCCGTCTCCGCCATCCAACAGAATATTATGTATGCCTCCTACATCCGCCGCCACGCAGGGCACTCCAAGTAACATAGCCTCACCTACGGAATTAGGTGAATTCTCAAGTGCTGACGGACAGACGAAAATGTGACACTTGAGATATTGTTCTTTCATACCTTCGGCATCCAGATTGCCCAGCATAGTCACTTTCTTTTTCAAATGATTTACTCTGATAAGTTTTTTTAGATATTTGGCATAAGCACAACGCTTAAGCCTGTCTTGCCATGTTGTACTCTTTAAAATATTATTTCCCGCAACAAATATCTGTGCATCAGGATATTGCTCAAGCACAGCCGGCATTGCCTGTAAAAGATAATGAAATCCTTTGAGCGGATAATCTCCCTGACTTAAAAAAATACTGTACGGAATACATTCGTTTCTCTTCCATCTGTCATGATAGAAAATGCTTCTAAGCGTCTCGTTCAATACATAATAGCGTGCCTCAGGATTTATATTGGCAGTGGCTTCCCTGTCAAAATCCGTTCTTCCTGCAATATGACCCGCAAGCCGAATTGCTTCTTTTTCATAAACACCCCTTTTTCGGAACTTGCGCTGCTGCTGTTTAAGACTGTCTTTTTTAATAAGGTCACGCAGCGTAACTTTATGCTGGACATTCGCAGGCAGGTCCGCCATATAAACATCCGCACATTCCGACACCAGACCCTGAATGCTTATCAAAGTTCTCGGGGTTCTCCTGTATGCGCGTGCACAAGCTAATGCATGGGGAAATTCAGTTCCGAAAATATGTACCAAATCCGGATCAAAGTCCTCAATTATATTTTTCATACGTTCTTCTATAGCGTTGTCATACTGCTCCGGAGCATTAAGATCCTCTATAAAACCATAACACTTGCATGAACCTTCTTCGCCGAGAAACAACTCTCTGTTTATATTTCCAAGCTCTTCCGAAACAGGAAATGCAATCCCCAATGTTATATGATTACGACGCTGCTCCTGTAAAAATCTGTCTAACATTCCACTAAGCCAGCCCTCTCTGTTACTATAGGGCAGTTCCAATTGTCTTGCTATTGCAGGAAGCATTATATTGCACACCCAAAGAACCCTCATTATTTTACATCCTTCCCATAATATAATTTCTTTAGTCCATTATACAGACCTGACGTCACCGGATTTCTGGAAAGCCAGGTCCTAAGCGGCGCCAGTGTAACCCACATAAATATTCTATATTTCCACGCCTGTCTATGCGGCATATATTTTCTGACTATCTCCCAATGTTCTCTCCCGGAGATTTTACGGTTCTGTTTGCTTTCGGAAAAACCGCCGCCTTCATAATCCGCAATCAGGATATCTCCATAAACAAATGACACTCCGCCTTGAATACCCTTAGTAAAGAAACACCACAGAAACTGTTCATAGTCTGCTCTCACACGGTATTTCGTATCAAACGGATGCGCAAGAAGCAGCTTCCTATCATAAAAGCAAGCCTGATGACAAGGCACATTACGGTAGCATCCAAAGGCATCCATTTTAGGATTGGATGCGACTACATTTCCGGTCAGCCTTTCATAGATATTTCCATAATAAATCCCTGACTTGAATGGATTTACTTCAATAAGTTTATGGACATTCTCAAGTACATATTCATTATATAATATATCGCCGCAGTTCAAAAAGTAGATATATTTTCCATGTGCAGCTGCAACTGCCTGATTCATCGCATCATAGATGCCGCTGTCCTGCTTTTCTATAATACCGAAAGCGGGGATATCTTTTCCGGCTTCTTTTGCATACTCCATTGAGCCGTCTTTTGATAAGCCGTCTTTAATGATTACTTCGTAGTTTTTATACGTTTGTTTTCTGACGCTCGCCAATGTATCCTTAAGCTTATCACCGGGATTCAGGCAGACAATCAGTATGGAAAATTCTATGTCCATTATATATTTAATTTCCTTTCAAGGTAAAGGTACTAATTCATATCCGACAATATATTCACCATATCGTGGAAGAAAAATGTCTTATACGGCAGAATCAATATACCATCATTATAAGCCCTGCTAATAAAAACAGCAAAGTAGAATATTGCCGTCATAATTACTCCCAGCTTTAGAAGTTTTCGCCATTTTTCACTCTCAGTCTCTTTGATAAGCGCCGGTAAAAACAGTATATGGCTTACGGTCAAATAATACCCGATACGTGAAATAATCGGCAAAAACGAGCAAAATACATATAACGCCAGTGCACCCAGATTCAGATAAAAGTAAAAGCGTAAACGCTCATTATTGCATATGCTTTTTCGATAATATATTAACGACAGAGCAAGTACTGCAAGACACCGTAAAATATTGATATAACTTGTACCGCCTTCCAGGTATTCCGTATCTTCATATGTCGGATATAAAAATACAACCACTTTCAAATAAAAATCCTGCATAAATAAAAAGGTTGTACAAAACAGTCCGATCAGCACAAGCTGCCATTTTTTCCATGCAATTGATGCCAGCACATACAATGGTAAAACCACCAGCAGCGACTTGTGGAAAAAGGAGCCTAACAGCACCAATAATATAAATCTTCCCCACTGTCTGCGTACTACAAATTTCATGGAATAAAAGGCTATCGCCAATGCCAGATAGTAGCGAACCGTGCTGAATGCCTGAAAATAATATCCCAGTGCCATGAACAGAAAGTATGTCATCGGAAAATCATCGCTCTGTTCATATATGGCAAGTAAAAATAATGAAATCGTTACAAAGGCATAAACCGCAAATACAAGAAGATAATTTTCAAAACCTGATATGCCGTAAATAATTTTTACAAGCAGATTGAATCCGGCTTCCGTAGGAACATAGGCATTGCAATTTACCAGATGCATAAACTCCACGTATTTGGCATAATCATTTCCTACATTCTGTCTGCAGGCCGAAAGCGCAAACAGTATCAGAAATACAGCCAGTATACTTACTCTGTTGCACATCTGCTGCCTTGTCACTCTATATGGTTGTAATGCACAATGATTATTAATCATACATGCAAGCAGCACCGTTCCTGCCGCAACCGTAATATACAAAATCATGGATGAATCAATTACTCCTTCATTGCTTTCGCTGTGATTTGATTCCTTCTCTCATCAGGCGGTATGCCTTTTTAAACGGAATATCCGCACACATTTCGGCTTTATTTTTTATTAAAAAACGTAGTGCAAAAATCTGCGCCATCTTTCCGTACAGATAATGATAAAGCACTCCCCTGTCAGCAAAAAACTTTTCAGTATAGCCATGAAACCATGTGGATTCCCTTTCTATCTCTTCACCAATGCAAACGGGAACCGCATATATCTTAAGTCCTGCTTTGATACAATCACGAAGAAACAAACTGTCCTCCCCGTTACTGTACTTTGCGCCGCCTCCGAACAAAAGCGAGAAGTGTACGTTAGACCGTCTAAATGAATCCAGTTTACCGGATATACTGTATGCGGGATATCTACCGTAATTATACCATCTGATTCTTTTTACGGTATCATTCCAGTATGTTCTTCTGGCTTCCGATACTTTCACATTAAAAAGAATCATATCCGCATCAGGATGTTTAGCATATGCAGTTTTAATAAGCTCGGCATAACCTTTAGTCAATACTATATCTTCATCGGAAAACAGGCAGATGTCGGAATCTGCGTGAAGAAGTGCAGTATTTCTGCTCAATCCCACTCCACGCTCCGGCATACAAAAACATTTTATCCTGCCATATGGTTTCTCAAACTCCTGATAACCATATCTGTCACACTGATTTACTATTACCGCGTCTGTCTCTATATTCATTTGGGCTGGCAGCGTACTGATATCTTTATCTAAGGCTGACACCAACACCTGCACTTTCATAGGTGATTGTAATACCATTTCATAAACCTCATATCGGCATCCTTGATTATGATGCCCGCAAGATTGCATTTTCTTAAAGAAAGCTGCTCTATTATATATGCAAGAGATGATCTGTCAATTTTTCCGTATGGAATAGCAAGCAGTATAGCATTATCATCCTGTGCACTATTGGAAATTTGCTCAGATACATCCTTATCTTTTTCCAATTCGAGAATTGTAAGTCCGCCTGTTTCTTGAGTCAAATACTCCAGATTTTTTTCTAAGTCATGTTGTAATTTCACTGTTAAATTTCTATATCCGTCTGACTTTACTTTTCTATCTATAATCAATTCATCATCCGGTTTTACCGCATCACCTGATTCATTTGTTTCCTGTGTAAAAGAAAACCCTACAAACGGAAGCTGTGTAACACACTTCAAATCCCCCGGCACATAAATCCTGTCATCCAGGATATAAACAAGCGCCATTCCAAGCAGCACTAACACAAGTGCAATTACTAACCCGACAAGCACCGCCTGCAACAATCTTGAATCTGCCACCAGCAGCTTAGGCTCGGTTTCTTTGATAATCTCAATATCAATAAACTCTTTTTCCCGCTGGCCCATATCTACCAACGCCTTATCCGTTGCCTCCAGTATCAGGGCTGTACGCTCCGCATCCGAAGTTGTAATAGTAATTGTAAGTAAACGCACATCCGAAAGTATCTCTGCCAAAGTTGCATTTATAACTTCCTCCGAAGTATAATCATCCGGAAGATAGCTCATAGTAGTATTCAGAATCAAATCCGTGGACATCAGATCATTCCATGTATATCCGTTATAGTGCTGGTACACTTCGCCTGTATCATCCGGTGCAAAATTCAGATATACCTTTGACTCCGCCCGGTACTCTCTGTTATTGTTAAGAACGACACTATGAAGCAGATAAATCCCGCCGCCAAGAACGGCCCCTATTACTGCTGCCAGTACAACAATCCAAAACCTGTATATCAAAAAAAGCAGCAGCTTCTTTAAGTCCATACCTTCATTTCCATATTTCATTGCAATCTAATAACCATGCCTTTCTCTCAGCCTGCGAGCTTCGTATCGTCTCACAATCTTGCGGTCTTATTCCTTCTGTGCCGTTACTTGATTACCGTCCACACCTTCAGTACTTTCCGGTTTGAAAAGAATCTTAAGTGTCAGCAGCATCAACTTTAAATCCAGCCATACGGAATAATTCTCTATATAAGTTAAATCTAGTTTTAATTTATCATACGGGGTCGTATTGTATTTTCCATACACCTGCGCATAACCTGCAAGCCCTGCCTTTACCTTCATACGAAAAGCAAACTCCGGCATCTCTTCCATGTACTGTTCTATAATCTCAGGCCGCTCAGGTCTTGGTCCAATAAATGACATATCACCTTTCAGAATGTTAAACAATTGCGGAAGCTCGTCTATACGCACCGCCCTTATAAATTTTCCGATAGGTGTAATGCGCGAGTCGTTCTTCGCCGCAAGTCTTGCCACTCCGTCTTTTTCCGCATCCACTCTCATACTTCGGAATTTTAATATATAGAATTCCTTGGCATCTCTGGTGCAGCGAATCTGTTTGTAAAAAACGGGACCGCCGTCATATAATTTTATTGCTATAGCGGTAATCAGCATAAAAGGTGACGCTATCACAAGCAGAATAAGCGCACACACTATATCAATCAATCTTTTGACAATACGCTGCTCCATTTTCATGGCATATTCCCTTGTCAATAAGATGGGTGTATCAAACAAGTGCAGCTGGTCCGAACCTTTTACCAGCACATCTGAAATCTTCGGCATCATATAAACGCGTATGGACCTGCTGTAGTAATACTTCAAAAGTTCATTTCTGTCCTTTGTGGAAATGTCCCATAGAAGTACAGCGCCGTAACCGTCTAAAGCCTTTTTCTTAACTGTCTCCAGACCTTCGGAAATATTAATGTATCCTGCAATTATATACTTGTCCTTTCTGGAATTAAACTTGCCCACGATATCATTAATAGGTCTCTCTCCATGAACGAGTAAAAGCTTTCTGGGCGGAAATGCCTTATGGTAAAACATATTGCAGATATATACCCACACTGCCGATAACACAACCTGAATCAGCATGGTTTTTAATATAGGTTTAAAATCCGCAAGCCAGTTTGCCATAGCAGAAAGCTGCAGGTATGAAAATACATTAACCGCTGCCAATGAAAAAATTTGAGAAAAGTAAACCTCCACAGGTTTCAAATATCCGATTTTTAAACCGCCGTATGTGCTGGAAAAGAAAAAGAGTAAAACAAAATAAAGGAAGAACATCAGTATATGACCCCAGCGATAAAAATTCAGGCGGCGGTGCATATGAAGAAACGGATAGTATGCGGTCAACCAGTAGTACGCATATACTCCGGTCTGCAAAATCAATCCGATAGATGAAAGCTGTAATATGATAAGTCTTTTTATAGAATCTATCCGCTTCACTTTGTCACCTCATTTGTGAATTAACACATTGCTATATACGCCTTAATGTCGCACGTACTGCCCACAAACAAAAGCAGAATGCGCTGACCGGTATAGTCAATTTTTCTTCCTTTCTATACAAATTCCATATCCGTTTCATCGCCTTGAATTTGTTGGAAGAAAGGCTTTTCTTAGGCCTTCTGTAAATTACAAGTGCTTCATTAAGGCCATAGGCCACATATCCGGCTCTTAGGATTTTCCACCAGGTAGCAGTGTCTTCACTTTCCACTTCCGGCATCAGGATTTGCTCCTTACTGATCTTACTCATATCAAACATAACGGTTGATGTGAAAATTACCGTTCTGGATAATGCCTTTCTGTAGGTCAGACGCTCCGGTACAACAACCACTTTTCCAAGTCCTTTTGCATCCTCATCCCCAAACTCATATGCCGTAAATGCAAAAGCGGCCTGCTTGTCCTTGATAAAGCCAAGCTCCTTCTCAAGCTTATCTGGCAGCCAGACATCATCCGCGTCCAGAAATGCAATATAACGGCCTTTAGCAATTTCAATTCCGGTATTTCTGGCCTTTGCCGCTCCCTCATTTTTAGTTTTACAGATCAGACTTATATGCTCGTTTTCCTGTATAATACCGCGAATAATTTCCACACTATTATCCGGAGAACAATCATCTATAAGAATAAGCTCCCAGTTTTTATAAGTCTGCTTCCTTACCATCTCTATTGTATCTGCAATATAAGATGCGGCCTTATATACAGGCACGATAATACTTACCATTTCCCCCATCAGATTTCCTCTTTTATCAGATAAACCGGTCTCTTCTTAACTTCCATATAGGTCTTTGATAAGTATTGCCCTACAATACCGAGACAAAACAACTGAACTCCGCCCACAAGTGAAATTATGCAGACTAATGACGGCCATCCCGAAGTCGGGTCACCGAACAAAAGTTTGCGGATTATCGTTACCACTATCAACAAAAATGCAACAAAACAAAACAAGACTCCCATAACCGAAGCTATTGCAAGCGGTGCTGTGGAAAATGCGGTAATCCCTTCAATCGAATATAAAAACAGTTTCCAGAAAGACCACTTTGTCTCGCCTTTATTTCTCTCTACATTCTCAAATTCAAGCCACTTGGTTTCATAACCTACCCATCCGAAAATTCCTTTGGTAAAACGGTTATATTCAGTCATAGCCAATATAGCATCTACAACTTGTCTTGTCATTAAACGATAATCTCTGGCACCGTCAACAATTTCCGTTCTGGAAATCCTGTTCATCAGCCGGTAAAAGGTTCTTGCAAAAAATGAGCGAATCATTGGCTCACCTTTTCTGCTTACCCTTCTTGTTGCAACGGAGTCATAACCCTGCTCTATATAAGAATACATCTCCGGAAGCAGAGCCGGCGGGTCCTGCAGATCGGCATCCATCAAAACGACATAATCTCCGTCCGCCTTTTGAAGTCCTGCGTATATAGCAGCCTCTTTTCCGAAATTTCTGGAAAAGGATACAAGGTGTACCCTTTCGTCTTCTGTGCGGAGCTTCTTTACCTCTTCAACAGTCTTGTCCTTAGAGCCGTCATCGATATAAAGGATTTCCAGCTCAATTCCTTTTTCTTTAAAAAAAGAATCATTTTTTAGCAGTTCATGATAAAAATCCGCAATATTTTCTTCTTCATTATAGCATGGCACTATGACGCTCAATAAACCCATCTTTATACCTCATTTTGAAACACTTATTCATGTTATTTTATCATAAATGTATAAAAAAAGAAAGAGAGATATCTCCCTCCCTTCCTTTTATTCCGCTTTTGTTCTCCTTTAATGTCAGTCAGACATAACCTTCTTCCAATCTGACATAATCTGCAACCGAAGCAATATATTCACTGTTGGTAGGTCTGTTATGTCCTGCACTGTTACTGTACCCAAAAAGCTTTTCAAACAGCTCGGCATTTCCCCTCTCCCATGAAACCTCTATTGCGTTTCGTATTGCCCTTTCTATTTTCTGGTCGGTTGTGATATATTTCTTCGCCAGATCAGGATACAGCAGCTTGGTTACACTGCCTATAAGCTCCATATCCTCTACACACATGCTGACGGCGGTCCTCAGGTACTGATAACCTTTCAGATGTGCCGGTATACCCAGTTCCAACATTAAACCGGAAATCACCTGCTCGGTCTCCGGCTTAGCCAACGTATTAATATCCATTGTATCATTCCCCTTTACTATATACTTGGGAAAATGATATCATAAAGTGGCGAATATTGTAAACTGTAAGGTATCGCATAAATACCTCAATTTAAATTATCACAGGTACTGAGGTTTGTTTCTCTCCTCAAGCGCCTCTACAATATTTTTCACTTCCTGCGCCCTGTTCTTGTCACATACAAGCACCGCATCTTCAGTCTCAACCACTATGGTATTTTCAAGTCCTATTGTTGTGACCAATTTACTTTTGGCATAAATTATACAATCATGTGTATCTATATGGATCTGTTCTCCATAAGTAATATTCCCATGATTATCTTTATCATACAGTGCCTCCAGGGCATCCCAGCTTCCCACATCACTCCAGCCGAAATCGCCTTCAAGCACCAGCACTTTTTCCGCACGTTCCATAATACCGTAATCTATTGAAATCTTCGGAATCACAGGATATACTTCGTTAATAACATCCTTCTCCCGTTCAGTGTTCATCGCCCCGCCTATCTGTTCCAGACATTTGTAAATATCCGGTATGAGCTGTTCAAAATAACGCATAATTACAGACGCTTTCCAGATAAACATACCGCTGTTCCATAAATACTCTCCGGATAAAATATATTCTTTAGCTTTCTGCAGATTTGGTTTTTCCACAAATTGCTTTACGCTGTAATAGCAATCATCCTCTTTGGTTTCATCATGTCGGATATAACCGTAACCGGTCGAAGGAAAAGTCGGTTGTATGCCTATTGTAACAAGTGCCTCCGTCTCCTCTGCCACACGTATGGCATCCGCAATCACCTTTTTATATGCATCGGTCTTTTTGATATAGTGGTCCGAAGGCAATATACACATAACCCCGTCACCATATTTCTTCAGAATCTCCATTGCGGCATAGCCTATACATGCAGCGGTATTTCTTGCCGCAGGCTCCGCAAGGATATGATCCGCCTTTACCCTTCCGGAAGTTGCTTCCAGCATCAGTCCGGCCTGCGTAACATTTGTTACAACAAAAATATCATCTTTATCTACATTGCCTTCCAGCCTGTCAATTGTTTCATTGACCATCAAATCCTTACCGGTCAGATTGAGCAGCTGCTTGGGAAGATCCTTTCTGCTTAAAGGCCAGAAACGGGTTCCGCCTCCCCCTGCCATGATAACTCCGTATGTTCTCATAATAATATTTTACCTTTCATCATAGTCTCGCAGTATCTACATTTTCCTTAAACCAGTCATATGCCAGTCTGACACCTTCTTCAAGCTCAACTTTATGTGTCCAGCCAAGTCCATGCAGCCTGCTTACATCCGTCAGTTTACGTGGTGTTCCATCCGGCATGGAATCATTCCAGACAATCTCTCCCTGATAATCTACAGTCTCTTTTATCAACATCGCCAATTCACGAATTGTCACTTCTTTGCCTGTTCCAATATTCACATGACTTTCTCCGCTGTAATTCTCCAATAAGAACACACAGGCATCCGCCATATCATCCACATATAAAAATTCCCTGAGCGGTTTGCCAGTTCCCCAAAGTTCCACCGTAGGAGCATTATTCATCTTCGCTTCATGAAACTTACGTATCATTGCAGGCATAACATGGGAACCCTGCAAATCATAATTATCATACGGTCCGTAAAGATTGGTAGGCATACAGCTGATAAAATCATCCCCATACTGCCGTTTAAAAAATTTACACATCTCAAGTCCCGCAATCTTTGCAATTGCATAAGCCTCATTGGTCTCCTCAAGAGGACCTGTTAAAAGTGCATCCTCCGGTATGGGCTGTGGAGCCAGCTTGGGATATATACAAGTGCTTCCCAGAAACAATAACTTTTTAACTTTAAAATCATGACAGCATTTAATTACATTGCACTGAATCTGCATATTTTCATAAGCAAATTCCGCCGGAGCCGTATTATTGGCATTGATTCCACCCACCTTTGCAGCTGCCAGAACAACCACATCAGGTTTCTCCGTTTCAAAAAACTTCCTAACCGCCGTCTGATCGGTTAAATCCAATTCCTTGTGCGTTTTTCCAATTACATTTTCATATCCTTTTTGTTTCAGATTTCGGACGATTGCACTCCCAACCAATCCCCTATGTCCTGCTACATAAATTTTATCTGTCTTGTTCATGTCTGTCATTTCCTTTCATTCTATACTGATTCCTCTATCAAATATTTACTCTAAATAATAAAACCCATCCTCAATACTATGTCCCCGCAGTCCAAGCTTAACCTTTACAGGCGAAGATGGAAAACTTTCATATCCGACCCGGTCGCCCTCTGCCGGATAATAAAAAGTAATGCCCCCTATTTCATAACTTAAAGTTTCATAATTATCATAATCTTTCTGGCACAGCCAGTAATCATTTACATAGGTTGTCACCAGCTCCCTTCCAAATGCCACTGTCTTATACAGTAAAAAAACACCGACAGCTGCAATACATATCTTCTGCAAAATCTTTTTGGAGTCTGCTCTTGTAAATTCCACAAACACATCACCCAGCACCACCGCCGATGTAAGATAAACATAGACACAGCCGTAACGAATAAGCGGAGATGTAACAAGCCAGAATATAAAAGAAAGTGAAAGCACTCCTTCTACCAGAAGTTTGTCCTGCATGCGAGCGATATTTCGTATAAATCTAATCGCAAACACAATAACGGCAATAAAGGCCGTCGGAACAAACAGCCTGTCCATTCCGCCTATACCTTCATACCATGCCGGCAGCCATTTCCAAAACGGCATATTGTATGCAGTCACATCGCTGTATCCTCTTCCCCAGACCTGGATTTCCTTCGCATCATATGCCGCAATTCCTTCGGGAATCTTCCAGTCTACAGAAAAAAGGTCTATTCCCGTAAAAGGATAAACAAGCCAGCCTGAAATCATTACATTTCGTATCAAAAAAGGTGCTGCCACTACAATTCCCAAAAATAAATAGACTGCAATTTCTTTCCATCTTTTTTCTTTAATCAGCATTCCAGCCGGTTTAATCACCAGCAGAATAATCAACGCCGCAGAGAGTTTGACAGTCATCAAAAATACACAAAGCACACACAACATTGCATATGGGCAGACTTCTTTTTCTTCTGTTTCCAGCAAATCCATAAAACTAATAATAATATAGAATGCAGTCAGCACCATAAAATAATCCGATGCCGGCGATATCATCTCATCAAATATATTAAATAGATAATATATCCCCATCACCCTTGCAAAATCGGATGGTTTTATATATTTTCTTCTGACAATATCAAACAGCCCGGAACAAATAAACGCAACAATAAGTGCAAGGAAACCTGCCGCACAATGATATGACTGACCTGTAATAAATGCCATACTGTATAATGCCGACAGTGCAAACGAAGCACTGTTATAAGCAAGTCTGCAATGCAGATTTCCCAGACCTTTTACCACACCATATTCTTCTATCCAGCGTATACTTTGTGCATGGTACAGTCCTGTATCATAATGAATGATTCCCCTGGATGTTCCGTATGCATATAACAGAAATAAAAAAATAGTAAAAATTATTTTACCAATATCTAGCCCGGACAGCCTGTCCCGACACTCTAGCCACAATTTTTTTCTGCAAGAATAAGCAATCAACAGACATATTCCTGACAAAATCAGATTAGCCGTTAGTCCCACCGGCGCAAATATACTAAAAAACTGTGTATAAACAGCCGCCACTGCCAAACCGCAGACTAAATAACTGCTCCACCTTCTTATCCGGTAAGAGCATAGATAAGTAATACCTGTTAATATACCATAACCCAATAAGAATGTGGTCACTATCATATATAACCATATCAATATAACAGATATCATTATTTCTCGCTCTTCTTCTGTCTCTTACTTTTATATTCCTTGCAGCTCATTCCCGCAATACCTTTTAAATCCGCATCCATCATCATTGCGACCAGTCCCTTGAAATCAACCTTACGCTTCCAGCCAAGTTCCTTTTCTGCCTTTTCACAATTTCCCCAAAGAAATTCCACTTCCGCGGGACGATAGAATTCGGGATTAACATCAACCAAAAGTTTTCCGGTCTCTGAATCGTATCCCTTTTCATTGACACCGGTTCCTTCCCATCTTATTTTGATTCCCAGTTCACCAAAAGCCGCCTCAACAAATTCTCTTACGGTATGTGTTTCTTTTGTAGCAAGCACATAATCATCCGGTTTGTTCTGCTGAAGCATAAGCCACATGCCCTGCACATAATCCCCTGCAAATCCCCAGTCACGCTTAGCATTCATATTACCTAGAGAAAGTTTCTCCTGCCTGCCTGCGATTATATTGGCAATTGCAAGAGTAATCTTTCTTGTAACAAAATTTTCACCTCTTCTGGGAGACTCATGATTAAACAAAATTCCATTGCAGGCAAACATATTGTAAGATTCCCTGTAGTTTACGGTAATCCAGTATGAGTACAACTTAGCGGCTCCATATGGGCTCTTCGGATAAAAAGGTGTTTTTTCACTCTGTGGTGCAGTCTCCGGAATACCACCAAATAACTCCGAAGTGGATGCCTGATAGTATCTACAGTTTCCGCCATTTACACGTACTGCCTCCAACAGTTTCAAAGTGCTGACACCGGTTGCCTCCGCCGTATACTCCGGTACCTCAAAAGAAACCCCGACATGAGACTGCGCGGCAAGATTATAAACCTCCGTCGGACGTATCTCAGCCAACAGTCTCATCAGATTACTGGAATCCGTAGTATCTGCAAAATGTAAAAAGAATTTAATCTTATTATAATCAGAATGAATGATATGGTCTATCCTCGCCGTATTGGTGATACTATGTCTACGTATCAAACCATGTACTTCATATCCCTTGTCCAACAAAAACTCCGCAAGATAAGAACCATCCTGCCCTGTTATTCCTGTAATCAGTGCTACGTTACGCATATTGTTTCTCCTTTATCCTTTATATACTATATTTTGCTTATATATTTTATATATCAATTATACATTATTACTGATATAATCCGCAATCGCATCATGCCAATCTGCAAACATAAAATCAGAAGTCAGCTTAAACATATAATTTTCCAGAATAGAGTAAGCCGGACGCGCAGCCGGTGCTCCGTATTCCTCTGTCGTAATCCCCTCTACCCGAGTTTTTTTACCTGCCAGACGAAAGATTTCTTCCGCAAATTCTGACCAGCTGCAATCTCCCTCACAGGTTCCATGGAAAAGCCCGTAGTTTTCCGTAGGAAGTAAATATGCTATTGCTCTGGCAAGTTCTTTTGCGCTTGTCGGTGACCCCACTTGATCTCTTACCACTCTGACTCTATCTTCTGTCTCGGCTTTATTAAGCATTGCCTTAACAAAATTTTTTCCGTCTCCGTACAGCCACGCTGTACGAATAATGAAATACCTATCCGCAAACTCTTTGACAAAATTTTCTCCTGCCAGCTTAGTAACTCCATACATCCCCTGAGGACCTACCGGATCGAATTCGGTATAAGGCCGATTTCCTTTTCCGTCAAATACATAATCCGTAGAAATATGAATCATCTTGGCTCCAAGTTCCGTCGATGCAATACTTAGATTCCTGGGTCCGATGGCATTAATACGATATGCCTTGTCAACTTCGGTTTCACAGGCATCCACTGCCGTGTGAGCTGCACAATTTATAATCGCATAAGGTTTTACTTCTCTTGCAAAAGACATTACCTGATCAACATCAGTAATATCCAGTTCACCTACGTCAGTGTTAACAAGTTCATAATTATTATTACCTGCATACAACTTATTAACAGCACGTCCCAACTGTCCGTTACAGCCTGTAACTATAATTTTTTTCATCGGTTCCTATGTCCTCCGTTTACATTTATTATAATAATACAACCAAAAGCTCAATTGTGCAAGGATGCAAACATTTTGTAATATTTCTTTAACAATTTGTACATTTTTTTGGGCCATTTTTAGTGACTTGCTTATTTTCTTATGCTATAATAACACAGTTGGGGTAATCCTATAAGAAAGCGAGGAGCCAAGATGAAAAAACTACAAGTACTTCTCATTGTTGCCTTATCCTCTGCCCTTTTATTTGGCTGTGGTAAAAAAGCTAAAGAGGTTATGGAGCCTGTCGTCGATCAGGTGATTGACTATGAACCGGAAAAGACAGATGATCTGAACTCAACAGGAGAAGCTGCAAACGAAGATATTCCACCGGCAGAAGGTATGGTTCGAAGCCGTATTACAAATGAATGGGTAACAGAAGAAATAAACAATACCCGTCCTATAACTGTTATGATTCCAAATACCAAAACCGCAGCACAATATGGCATTTCACGTGCTGATGTATTGTATGAATGCAATGTTGAGGGAAGTATTACCAGACTTATGGCATTGTTTCAGGACTGGAGTGATTTTGACAGACTCGGTAATGTAAGAAGCTGCCGTGACTACTATGTATACTGGTCTTTTGAATGGGATGCTTTCTACATACACTACGGTGGTCCGTTTTATATTGACGAAGTTATTAACCGCAAAGATACAGAAGATATAGACGGTCTTAAAAGCGGTAACTTTTGGCGTGCAAAAGACACAGGGAATTCAACAGATAATGCTTATGTAGATACAGACGGTATCAAAGCGGATATTAACAAACTGGGTTATAGTCTTACATACCGTAACGGTTATGCTGATGAACAACATTATCAATTTGCACCAAACGGCAGCCCCAATACTTTGGAACAATACAGCAATGCAATTACTGCAAATAAAGTGGACATGTCCCCTACGTACCCGGTTACAAAATGCTATTTCGTATATAATCCGACCACCGGCTTATATGACAGATATCAGACTTTATCCGGCACCTCCGGTGGTCCTCACATAGATAAGGCAAACGGAGAACAGCTTGCATTTAAAAACATTTTGATTCAAAATACCTATTTTGAAGTACGTGACCAGAAAGGCTATCTTGCCTTCCAATGTGTGGATTCCACCAGGGACGGTTGGTTCTTTACAAACGGCAAAGGCATTCATGTAACATGGTCCAAACCTTCTGACTATGGTGCAACCAGATATTATGATGATGATGGAAATGAAATTGAATTAAATACCGGTAAGACAATGGTATGTATCGTGGAAGATGGAGATTCTTTCATTGTGGATGATGAAAAAATCACTTCTGCTACTGCGAAATAAAAATTTCACTTAAACCTGAAATGAGGGTGTGGACATATCCACACCCTCATTTATATTTACTCTTGAATAAACTTCTCAAGAAATGACCGTATAGTTCCATAATATGTATCCGGGTCTTTATCCTGTGACTGTGCATGTCCGGCACCCTCAACTATTAGCAATTCCTTTGGGCAGTCAGCTGCATCATATAACTGTTTAGTCATCTCTACGGATATCATAGCATCCGCGTCTCCATGTATAAAAAGTGTTGGAGTATTGCTCTTTTTAACCGCATTGATTGCAGACGCATCTTTAAGATTATATCCTCCACGGATACGCAAAACCAAACAGGCAGTATCCACTATCGGAAATGCAGGCAGATAAAACCATTGCTTTATCTTTTCCCCAAACATAGAATATGCATCCGTATATGCACAGTCGGAAACCACCGCACATATATGTTGCGAAATATCTTTTTCACCTGTCATCATAAGCGCTGTGGCAGCACCCATAGACTGTCCGTGAATCACAATCTTCGCATCGGAATCCCGTAATAAAATATACGAAATCCAAAGTGTGCAATCATAGTGATCTGTCCAGCCCATTCCTATAAAATCACCCTCACTCTCTCCCTGGCATCTTAAATCAGGAGCAATTATATGATACCCCTCTTCATAGTACCAATGTGCAAACGGATACATTTCTTCTTTCCAGCCTGTATAACCATGCAGTATAAGAGCCCACTTATGATTATTTTCATCAGACAAAAATTCTTCAGCAACAAGAGTATAACCGTCTTCGGTTTCTGCGGAAATCTTCCTGCGCTCCACGGTCTCTAACCACTCATAAGTATCATTTATGGCAAACTGATGATTTACCTTTATATCCGAAGTATGTACCTGTGCTTCATAACTATCATTGGTAATTCTTTCAAAAGATTTCAGTTTCTCCATAAACGACGGCACCAATGCCGCACTTACAAGAAAGTTCACCAAAATAAAATACAGCACTATTAATAATGCTGCCACTAAAGACAGGATAATGATAATCCTTCGCTTTTTTTCGGATTTTTTGTCATGTACTTTTTCGGACTTAACTATCATACTCAACCTCAATCCGTTAGTAATAATCATAAAATATTTCTACATTGATATTTTACTACAAGCAAGTTCTTTTTCCAACTCATATGGCAGATGTAATATATGGAATATTACGATATTTAAAACATTCCCATATAATTTCAACAGTTACTTTTTCATTATTCACAAATCCCTAATAGATTTTTTATTTTACTAATCCTTTACTTTTAGCATAATCCCATGCAAACAATGAAAAGGCAGATACCAGTAATAAAAAAACCGATAAAATATCCCACACATCAATTACAGGTTCTCCAATTATTTTTGATAATGTTATATTTATAACTAATATAAATGGAATCGAGAATAAAAAAGTTATTCCTGCAGCAAGCAGCTTTCTTTCTCTAAACCTGTTAAAAACAGCAAATATAATCCATAAAAATACTATCGAAATTACTGCCATGATAATACCGATTGAAAATACAGATTTCACTTTTACAAGACAGCTTAATATATATAAATACGGTATAATAAAAATAGTCGCTGATATCAAGCTGCCTATAATCCCCTTTTTTCCTAATATTATAATCGGAAAAGATATAACCCATGTTAGAATAATCGAACTAATTGGAATAAGTGACCAGGTCAAATTTCCGGATGTGGCAATATTACAAATAATGCACACCGTCATTCCAATTAAAAGAGTTACCGAAAAAATAATAAAAATAACTACATTCTTAGATATGTTATTTTCATCTTTCTGCTTCAGCGCAATTAAATTTTCATCTACTTTTTTATCATAATTTTCCATACCGATTTTCTCCCCACTTAATAGTTCATTTACTGTAATTCCTAATATTTCACAAAGCTCTAACATTATAGATGAATCAGGCATACTTTTTCCGGTCTCCCATTTAGAAACAGCTCTATCCGTAATATTTAATTTTTCCGCTAACTGCGCCTGAGTTAAGCCTTTATCCTTACGACATCCGGCAATAAATTTTCCAATATTATCTTGATTCATCACTGTACCTCCTTTCATATAGGCACTTTACACTTATTATTTGATAATGTACACGAACTATTAGTTGATTTATTTAAATCAACCTATGGTTGGGAAGTAATTTTATATAATAAAAAACCTCGAAAAATTATTTTTCCGAGGCTATTTATTAAGAGGCGCAGACCGGATTTGAACCGGTGAATACTGGTGTTGCAGACCATTGCCTTACCACTTGGCTACTGCGCCTTATACAATTTAAAGAATAGAAAGCACGCTACGCGAACTTTCTATTTCAATGAATTAATGACTCCGACGGGAATCGAACCCGTGTTACCGCCGTGAAAGGGCGATGTCTTA
>JAFLTH010000053.1 GCA_022510525.1 Lachnospiraceae bacterium
CTATGACCCTCTGCTTGTAAGGCAGATGCTCTCCCAGCTGAGCTAAGATCCCATTCACTAAGTATATATGGGCTGTCCTATTTACAACCCGCTTTGCTAGTATACAATCTATACAGTGCTTTTGTCAAGGGGTTTTTACTATTTTTTCCATTATTCATTTTGGGCCAAGCTCTGCGCCTGGCTACATCCTTTCCGGTGCAGAAAATCCTAAAAGGTCAATACATGTTTCAAGAATATCTCTGGTTAACATAAGTAAAGCTATCCAGCCGGATTTTTTTGACTCATCCTGTTCTGTAAGGATTTTAGTCTCATGATAAAATTTATTAAACGCATTTGCAAGATCATAAATATAGGCACAGACCCTGTATGGCGCCACTTCTTCATAAGCCGCTTCGAGCACTGTGTTAAATTTGGTTATCTCAAGCATAAGGGCCTTTTCAGATTCATTAACAGCTTCACTTATTGCGACGTTTTTCTGAGTGTCTGCTTCTATTTCTCCATCTGTTATATTCTGTGCATTTGTCTGTTCACTATACTTATTCAGAATAGATTTTATTCTTACTATAGTATAAAGAATATACGGTCCGGTATCGCCTTCAAATGAAGTAAATCTTTCAACATCAAAAATATAGTCCTTGGAAGCCTGATTAGATAAATCTCCATATTTAACAGCGGAAAGAGCAACAACTTCAGAGGTCTCCTTTGCCTCTTTATCGCTCATAGTCTTATTTTCCGCAATCTTTTGATACATTTCTTCGTTTATATCACTAAGCAGCATTTCCAGACGCATAACACCGCCATCTCTTGTTTTAAAAGGTTTGCCGTCTTTGCCGTTCATGGTTCCGAAGCCGATGTGTATAAGCTCCGTCTCCGGCTTAACAAGTCCGGTCTTACGTGCACAGCGGAAAATTTGCTCAAAATACAGGTCCTGACGTTTATCGGTAACATAAATCATTTTATCCGGAGCATATTTATCCATACGATCCATAATGGTTGCCAGGTCTGTTGTATTATATAAAGCAGCTCCGTCAGATTTCAAAATTATGCAGGGGGGTATTTCTTTGGTATCGGTCTCTTCCTTGACATCCACCACGATGGCCCCATCGCTTTCATAGGCGTAGCCGCCCTTTTTCATATCCTCAACCATTGCAGGGATAATATCGTGAACGTCCGATTCTCCTTTCCACAAGTCAAAATCAACTTTTAAGTTATCATAATTTTTCTTTAAATCGGTAACAGACACATTAAGAATATGCTTCCAAAGCGCCCTGTAGCCGCGAACACCGTTTTGCAGCTTAAAAGTGGCATCCATCGCCTGTGCCTTATAGTCGGCATCTTCTTTTGACTTTGCGCTGGCTGTGGGATAGATTTCCTCAAGTTCCGATATTGTAAAAGGTGCCTCTATAGGATATTCACCCTGATAGCTGTCATCAAAATAAACAAGGTCAGGTTCTCTGAGCTTTACTTCCGTAATTATAAGCCCCATCTGCAGTCCCCAGTCACCCAAATGTATATCACCCAGTACATCATGACCTGCATAGCGGCAGATTCTTTTAATACTCTCCCCTATTATTGCAGGACGCAGATGTCCGACATGAAGAGGTTTCGCAACATTTGGACCGCCGTAGTCTACAATGATTTTCTTAGGTGTTTCCGGCATCTGCAGTCCGAATTTATCATCCTCTCTCATTTTTTGCAGGTATTCCTGCAAAAAGGTCTCTGTTACTTTTAAATTAAGGAAACCGGGTGCAACGGCGCTAACCTCTGAAAAGACAGTGCTGTTCCTAAGCTTTTCAGCCACCTCATTTGCAATCATAATTGGTGCCTTATGATACTGTTTGGCACCCGCCATAGCTCCGTTGCATTGGAACTCACAGAGGTCCGGGCGGTTTGAGAGCGTGACTTTGCCGAGATCCGGATTATATCCTGCGCTTTCGAATGCTTTTTTCATTTCCGATGATATCAGGTCTAAAAATTTCTCCATAATAAATCATTCCTTTTCAAATGCTGTATTGTAATACTGAGTTCGGGGGGCGAGACATATATACTACTATTTGAGGCACGCTTGCGCTCCGACTCCGGCGTAACGGTACTAAGGTTGCTAAAATACGCAACCTAAGGACCGACGCCTGCATAGGGCCTCAAATAGTAGTATATATGCCTCGCCCTTTGGATACCCACTACGTTTAATTTGATTATTGCTTGCTCTACTATTTACTCTCGTTCCGGTTTTGAATAGATGCAGCCACAATAGTTTTGGCGGTATAGTTGATATTCTTTGGATAATTCGATTGAGCGTTGGTATCCGCCTTTTTTCTTAAAGTCTGAAGGAAGCCAGTTGATGCCACATTCATTTTCTAACTTTTCGCCTATTTCGTTTAGTTTGGCTGCATTTTTAAGTGGGCTGATTGTTAATGTTGTTGTGAAGTAGTCATATTGTCCGTCCGTTGCAATTTGCGACGTTTTTCTAAGGCGTAGTTCGTAACAGGCGAAACAGCGTTCACCGCCT
The DNA here is from genome assembly GCA_022510525.1 of Lachnospiraceae bacterium. GTDB lineage: Bacteria > Bacillota > Clostridia > Lachnospirales > Lachnospiraceae > UBA3282. The sequence continues at coordinate 2,510 of JAFLTH010000053.1, forward strand.
TCGGGGCAGGACTCAAGTCCTTTTGCTGCTTCAAAAAACTTATCCGGTTCGTAGTCACCTTCTATTATATCTATTGGATAGGCGGCGCACCGGAGTTCAGACTGTACATCTGAGCGCAAAGCTTCATTATATGCCGAAATCAGCCTTTTCTGTTCCTCAACCCGCTTAAGATACTCAGGCTCCATCGATATATTAGGATTATAATAGAACACCGTAATCTTAAAAAAAGGGCGTAGGTATTCCAACACGTAACTGCTGCATGGAGCACAGCAACTATGCAATAAAAGTTCGGGCGGATTTTTTACTTCTGCCTTTTCAAGCCCTTCTATTATGTTATCCAATTCTTTCTGATAATTTCTTATTGCGCTCATTATATTACTTATACCTATTAAATATCAATACTTAATTAAATTTTATCTAAAAACACGGCTTCTCAAGGAAGTCAATAAACATTGATAATGCGTTTCATAAGGCATGAGTTCACTTGCTTGATTTTCTATCATATCCCTAAATTTATCAACAGGAATATACTCAACACTGCTCACTTCATTATCAAGAAATTTGCAGTCGCTTATTTGTATATCATCTTGATAAAGAAACACATCGTCAATTTCATTTTCTATATATTCATGCAAAGAACAAAACTCACGACAAGTAAACAAGTATCGCAGTTTTTGGGGATTGATAATCAATCCCAATTCCTCCCGTCCTTCACGCCTTATTGCCTCAATAGCTGATTCGCCTGCTGCAATATGTCCGGAAAACGATATATCCAACATATTCGGAAATGAAACGTTAGGACTTCTTCTTTGCACCAATAGCTCTTGTTTAAAATTCATTATCCAAACACATACCGCTTTATGCAAAAGACCTTTTTTATGAACGATTCCTCTTTCTACCTGTTGCCCCGTTTTTTCTCCGTATTCATTATAAATCTCAAGCAGTTCTTCCATAGAAATCAATTACCGCCTTGCAATAGTCGAAATATCAACAAGACTTAATTCCCCCTGCGAAGCCGCATTCTCCAAACTGGAGACAAGCGCCGCCGCCGTATCCATAGCGGTGATACAGTACACCCCGGTTTCAATCGCGGTTCTTCTGATAATGAATCCGTCCCTGCTCTTGTCACGCCCCTGTGTCGGAGTATCGATTACGAGGTCAATCTTATGCCCCAGAATAAGGTCCATTACGGTAGGTGATTCCTGATGAATCTTATTGACTTTCCTTGCTTTAACACCGGCTTCGTTGAGGGCTGCGGAGGTACTTCTGGTTGCATATATTATATAACCAAGCTTCTCAAAACGTCTGGCAACCTCGATTGCCTCTCCTTTATCGGCATCTTTAACTGTTATGATTATCTGCTTATGCTTTGGCAAATTGATTCCCGCCCCCAAAAAGGCTTTATATAGAGCCTCATTAAAGGTCTTGGATATTCCAAGGCACTCGCCTGTAGACTTCATTTCCGGACCTAAACTTATTTCCGCACCGTAGATTTTCTCGAAAGAGAATACCGGCATCTTGATTGCATAATAATCCGCCGGAGGCTGTAAGCCGGGCTCGTATCCAAGGTCGCGGATTTTTTTGCCTATGATAACTTCGGTAGCCAGATCTACTATGGGTATTCCGGTAACCTTACTTATATAGGGAACCGTACGGGATGAACGGGGATTTACCTCGATAACATAAATCTCATCACCGACAGCGATAAACTGTATATTAATTAACCCTATTACGTGCAGGGCCTTGGCAAGTCTTCTGGAATATTCGGCAATAGTCTCTTTGACTTTGTCACTTACCGTATATGCGGGATATACGGAGATACTGTCACCTGAGTGAACTCCCGTTCTCTCTATATGCTCCATAATACCGGGAATCAGGATATCCGTGCCGTCACATACGGCATCTACCTCAAGCTCTTTTCCCTGTAAATATTTATCTACCAAAATAGGATGATCCTGCTCGTAACGGTTAATGACAGCCATAAACTCTTCGATTTCCTTATCGGAGATAGCTATCTGCATTCCCTGGCCGCCAAGTACATAAGAAGGTCTTACCAACACCGGATAACCCAGCCTGTTAGCAACTTCTTTTGCCTCTTCTGCGGTATAAACGGTTCCGCCGGCTGCTCTCGGTATTTCGGTCTCTTCAAGAATCTTATCAAACAGTTCCCTATCCTCGGCCGCATCCACATCCTCCGCCTTGGTTCCAAGGATTGGTACTCCCATCTTCATAAGACTTTCAGTCAGCTTGATAGCGGTCTGTCCGCCAAACTGTACAACCGCACCATCGGGTTTTTCCACATTAACTATATTTTCCACATCCTCCGGTGTAAGCGGTTCAAAATAAAGCTTGTCCGCTATATCGAAGTCCGTACTTACGGTCTCAGGATTATTATTGACAATAATAGTCTCATAGCCTGCCTTTGCAAAGGCCCAGGTAGCATGTACCGAGCAGTAATCAAACTCTATACCCTGCCCTATACGTATAGGGCCCGAACCCAGCACCAGCACCTTTTTCTTAGGGTGAGTTTCTTCCACCTCGGTTTCGGAACCAAATACCGAATAATAATAAGGCGTAGATGCCGCAAACTCTGCAGCACAGGTATCAACCATTTTAAATGCCGCCGTAATGCCGTTATCATAACGCAGCTTTTTAATCTCATCCTTGGTCTTTCCTGTAAGCCTTGCAATAACGTTGTCCGGAAATTCCAGACGTTTGGCTTCTTTTAATAAGTCTATGGTTAGCGGACCCTTTTCCAGTGCCGCTTCCATCTCTGTAAGTATGGCAATCTTATCTATAAACCATATATCTATCATCGTTATATCGTGAATAGTGTTATAATCCACACCTTTTCTTATTGCCTCGGCAATTACGTAGATTCTCTGGTCATCCACGATTTTCATACGTTCAATAAGCTCTTCTTTGGATAAATCGGTAAAATCATAACTGCGCAGGCAGTCCACATGCTGTTCTAATGAGCGAATCGCCTTCATCATCGCCCCTTCAAAATTGTCACAGATACTCATAACCTCGCCGGTTGCTTTCATCTGTGTTGTCAATGTACGTTTTGCCGTTATAAATTTATCGAAAGGCAGTCTGGGTATTTTTACAACGCAATAATCCAGTGCGGGTTCAAAGCTGGCATAAGTCTTGCCGGTAATCGCATTTTTAATCTCATCCAGGTTATAACCCAGCGCAATCTTGGCCGCAACCTTGGCAATCGGATAGCCGGTCGCCTTGGACGCCAGTGCCGATGAACGGCTCACACGCGGATTTACCTCAATTACACAATATTCAAAACTGGTAGGATGCAGGGCAAACTGCACGTTACATCCGCCTGTAATTTCCAGCTCATTGATAATATTAAGCGCAGCACTCCTAAGCATCTGATACTCTTTATCCCCCAGGGTCTGAGAAGGCGCCACAACAATACTGTCACCGGTGTGAACGCCTACGGGGTCGATATTTTCCATATTACATACGGTGATACAGGTTCCGGCACCGTCACGCATAACCTCATACTCAATTTCTTTCCATCCGGCAATGCAGCGCTCCACAAGCACCTGCCCCACTCTGGAAAGACGCAGACCGTTAGCCAGAATTTCCTCAAGCTCTCTCTGGTCATTTGCAATACCGCCGCCCGAACCGCCTAGCGTATATGCGGGACGCAGAACTACCGGATAACCGATCTTATTGGCAAAACTAATACCGTCCTCTATATTTTCAACAACAAGCGAGGGCGCACAGGGCTCCCCTATCTTCTCCATCGTCTCCTTAAATTCCAGACGGTCTTCCGCTTTCTTAATTGTTTTGGCTGTCGTGCCGAGTAAAGTCACGCCATGCGCAGCCAAAAATCCTGATTCATCAAGCTCCATACCAAGGTTTAAGCCTGCCTGTCCTCCCATATTGGGTAAAAGGCTGTCCGGCTTTTCTTTAATGATAATCTGTTCTAAAACCTTGGCTGTCAGCGGCTCAATATACACCTTATCCGCGATATCACCATCCGTCATGATCGTTGCAGGGTTGGAATTGACAAGGATAACCTCCATACCCTCTTCTTTAAGGGAACGACATGCCTGAGTACCCGCATAGTCAAACTCTGCTGCCTGTCCAATTACAATCGGTCCCGAACCGATAACCAATACTCTTTTTACATTTGGATTCTTTGGCATCTCACGCCCTCCTCATCATTGTTAAAAATCTGTCAAACAACTCTGCCGAATCCCGTGGGCCGGGACAGGCTTCGGGATGGAACTGCACGGTAAAAATATTTTTTCCGGTATAATTAAGACCTTCATTTGTACCGTCGTTTACATTGATAAATGCGGGAACCGCTACCTTCGGGTCCAGTTTATCCGTATCCACCACATAACCATGGTTCTGCGAGGAAATGTAAACACGCCCGGTTTCCAAATCTTTAACGGGATGATTTCCGCCACGATGCCCGTACTTCATTTTATAAGTATCCGCACCGGTTGCCAGCGCCATAAGCTGATGCCCCAGGCAGATTGCAAAAATCGGGATATCGGTGTTATATAGTTTTTTAATTTCCGTAATTACGTCTGCACAATCTTTGGGGTCTCCGGGTCCGTTGCTAAGCATAATGCCATCCGGCGCAGCCTCTATAATTTCTTCCGCCTTGGTAGATGCAGGATATACAGTAACATCACAGCCCCTTGAGGCAAGAGACTTTGCAATATTATTTTTAGCACCCAAATCAAGCAGTGCCACCTTAAATCCGGCATTCCCGCTTCCTTTTAATTCATATTTATCTTTACAGGTTACTATATCTACTACCTTTCCGGTTCTATAAGCTTTTAATTTTGGAATAATTTCATCTATTTTATAATTTTCATCCGTAGTAATCATACCGTTCATGGTACCCTTTTCGCGAAGGATTTTGGTCAGCGCTCTGGTATCGATTCCGGCAATTCCGGCCACATCATTTTCCTCCAGAAAGTCCTGTATGGTCATTTCACATCTGAAATTGCTTGGAAGTCTGCTGAGTTCTCTGACAATGAAGCCGTCCGGCCAGGCTTTTTTTGACTCCATATCCTCCTTGCAGATTCCGTAATTTCCTATCAAAGGATAAGTCATACACACGGCCTGTCCCGCATAGGAGGGGTCAGTCAGGACTTCAAGATAGCCTGCCATAGACGTATTAAAAACAATCTCACTGATGATTTCTTTCTCAGCACCTATGTGGCTCCCGGAAAATACGGTTCCGTCTTCCAAAATTAAAAATGCCTTCATCTTCTACCTGTTTCCTCTCTGTAAATTATTCAGCACTAATGAATATACACGTATTTGTCAATTCATTTTAAAGTACAATACATTTACTTACTTGAAATAAGCAACCCCGGATTCAAATATCTTCATATCCTGCTCCCCGTAGATATTAACCGCAACTCCATCCCCGATTCTTTCGGAATGCGCCATTTTTCCAAGGCAGCGGCCATCCGGAGATGTGATTCCCTCTATCTGGGCATATGAGCCGTTGATATTCCATTCCTCATCTGCGGTTATATTTCCGTCGGCATCGGCATATCTGGTTGCAACCTGTCCGTTTGTTATGAGCTTGTCTATCCATTCCTTAGGCGCTACGAAGCGACCCTCGCCGTGGGATGCTGGGTTTACATAAGTATTTCCAAGTGCAGCTCCCGCAAGCCATGGTGATTTATTGGAAACTACTTTGATATATGCCATTTTGGAGATATGGCGGTTAATGGTATTAAATGTCAGGGTAGGAGAATCTTCTTTTTGTCCTACGATTTCACCGTAAGGCACTAACCCAAGCTTAATCAATGCCTGAAAGCCGTTACAGATTCCAAGTGCCAGACCGTCTCTCTCGTTTAAGAGCTTCATTACGGCTTCTTTCATCTTTTCATTCTGGAAAGCCGTAGCAAAGAATTTAGCGGAGCCGTCCGGCTCATCACCTGCGGAAAAACCGCCGGGGAACATAATTATCTGTGACTGCTCGATTGCTTTTTCAAAAACTTCCACACTGTCCACTATATCCTGCGGAGTCAGGTTCTTAAATACCTTTGTAATAACATCCGCTCCGGCTCTTTCAAAGGCTTTCGCACTGTCATACTCGCAGTTTGTTCCGGGAAAGACAGGAATAAATACGGTAGGACGTGCAGTTTTGTGTTTACAAACGTATATATCTTTTGCATCATATAGTGAAGCTTCCGGTACGGATTTCGATGCATCTTCATTTGCACTGGGAGATTTTTCTGACAAATCTTTATCTGTTGTGTAAGGGAATACCTTGTCTAATTTGGAAGTCCAGGCCTGAAGCGCTTCATCCATTGTAATACGGACATCACCGTATACAAACGCCGGCTCTTCGGTCACTGTACCAATTATAGTTATATCATTGACTAAACCGGTCGAAGTTCCTGTCAAACCTGAAGCTGTTACATTTGCTGCTGCCTCTGCCGCCTCAGCAGGCATCTCCGCAAGGATTTCTCCAAGTCCGTTTGCAAAAAGCGCATCCTGCGGTAAATCCTTCTCAACCGTCACACCAAGCTTATTACCAAAAGCCATTTTGCTTAATGCTGCCACAACACCTTTTGCATCCAGTGCATATGCTGATACTATTCTATTTTCTGACATGAGTGTCAGTATTTTGTCATATACCTTCATTACGCTGTCATAAACAGGCAGGTCATACTCATCCTTCTCAATGCTGAATTTAACCAGCTTATTTCCGGCTTTCTTGAGCTCGGGGCTGATAATATTCTGCTTTTTACTTATGTCAACCGCAAATGAGACCAAAGTCGGCGGAACATCTATGTCATTGAAAGTTCCGGACATTGAGTCCTTACCGCCAATCGAGGGAAGTCCATAACCAATCTGGGCATCATATGCACCAAGAAGCGCCGCAAACGGCTGGCTCCAACGTTCCGGCTCCTCACTCATTCTTCTGAAATATTCCTGAAAGGTAAAGCGGATCTTCTTATAATCTCCGCCGTTTGCCACAATCTTTGCCATTGACTCTGTTACCGCATATATAGCTCCGTGATACGGACTCCAGCTTGAGAGATAGGGATCAAAACCGTAACTCATCATTGTAACCGTATCAGTCTTGCCCTTAAGTACCGGAAGCTTGGCAACCATAGCCTGGGTTTCCGTCAACTGATACTTACCGCCGTATGGCATATATACGCTGCCCGCACCGATTGAGGCGTCAAACATTTCTACAAGCCCCTTCTGGGAGCATACATTCAAATCATTCAGAATTTCAAGCCAGGCCTTTTTGACATCGCCGTTTTTAAGTGCGTTTTCCACCGCAGGTGTGGCAACCTTTTTCAAATAATTGTCTTCTTTGACCGGCATATCCACATATACCGAAGTCTCCTGATGCGCTCCGTTGGTATCAAGAAAAGCCCTGGAAATATTGACAATTTCCTTACCGCGCCATTTGAGCACCAGTCTCGGCTCCTTTGTAACTACCGCAACTGCAACCGCCTCAAGATTTTCCTCGTTTGCATAGGCTAAAAAGGCATCCACATCCTTAGGAGAAACAACTACCGCCATTCTTTCCTGGGATTCCGAAATAGCCAGTTCGGTACCATCCAGACCCGCATATTTCTTCGGAACCTTATCAAGATCCACTACAAGTCCGTCCGCCAGTTCTCCGATTGCAACCGATACACCGCCTGCACCAAAGTCGTTACACTTCTTAATCAATCGGCTTACTTCCTCGCGTCTGAACAGCCTCTGTATCTTACGCTCCGTGGGCGCATTACCTTTCTGTACCTCGGCACCGCAGGTCTCAATCGAGCTTTCGGTATGCACCTTGGAAGAACCGGTTGCACCGCCGCAGCCGTCACGCCCCGTCCTTCCTCCAAGGAGAATGATTATATCATCAGGGTCAGAGGTCTCACGGATAACATTCTTTCTGGGGGCCGCACCCATAACAGCACCTATTTCCATTCTTTTTGCCACATAAGCGGGATGATATATCTCTTTGACCAATCCGGTCGATAAACCTATCTGGTTTCCGTATGAAGAATATCCGCTTGCCGCGCCGCGCACCAGTTTCTTCTGCGACAGTTTACCCTTTAAGGTTTCGGCTACCGGAACCGTTGGGTCAGCCGCACCCGTCACACGCATAGCCTGATATACATAGCCACGGCCTGAAAGCGGGTCTCTGATTGCTCCGCCAAGACAAGTTGCCGCACCACCGAAGGGCTCAATTTCAGTCGGGTGATTGTGGGTCTCATTTTTGAAAAATACAAGCCACTCTTCGGTGATGGGTCCATCGCCGTAATCCATTTCAACCGGAACCACAACCGAGCAGGCGTTAATTTCATCGGACTGCTCCATATCCTCAAGCTTACCTTCTTTTTTCAGCTTGCGCATTCCCATAACCGCCAGATCCATCAAGCATACAAATTTATCGTCTCTTCCTGCAAAAATTTCCTCTCTTGCGGCAAGATAATCCTTATATGTTTTCTTTATAGGTTTCTGATAATACCCATCCTCAAAGTTTACTTCCTTTAATTCGGTAGAAAAAGTCGTATGACGGCAGTGGTCCGACCAGTATGTGTCAAGCACACGGATTTCCGTCATTGTAGGCTCCCTGTGTTCCTCACCGCTATAGTAATTCTGAATATGTGCAAAATCCTTAAAGGTCATTGCCAGACCAAGCGATCCATAGAGTTTCTTAAGTTCATCATCCGGCATAGAAGTAAAACCGTCAATAACAGCAACATCCGCCGGCTCATCATAATTTGTGACAAGTGTGTCAGGTTTTACCATGTCGGTTTCTCTGGAATCTACCGGATTTATACAATATGATTTTATTTTTACAAATTCATCATCAGAAATATCACCTATTATCAAATAGGTGACAGCAGTTTTTATGATAGGAGCCTCGTCTTCTTTTAAAAACTGCACACATTGAACCGCTGAATCCGCCCTCTGGTCAAACTGACCCGGAAGGTATTCCACGCTGAAAACCCTGCCGTCTGCAGGTATATCTATTGTCTCCTCATACAAAATATCTACAGGAGGCTCGGAAAATACGGTCATACATGCTTTAGCAAAAATCTCATCCGATATATTTTCAACGTCATACCTGATAAATACCCGGACATCCTTGACTCCTGCAATGCCAAGATAACTTCCGATTTCCTCTTTCAGTTCCCTTGCCTTTACCGCAAAAGGCGCTTTCTTTTCTACGTAAATTCGTCTGACTTTTTCCATAATGAATCCAAACCTCCATTATATTTTAATAATTATTTAACGTATATCCGTCATCGTATACATTAAAAGATGCCCCCATACTTCGGAAGCATCCTTTGCTTTGCATTGAATTATTCTATAATCAGTCCCTGCATAATATAAAGCAGCTGTTCATCAACCATTGATTCCGTGATTCCCATTGTCTGGGAATTTATTTTCATTCCCTCAAGCACATACATGATATTCTCCGCGGCGCCCCTTGGATTCTCACAATAGAACTCGCCTGAGGCAATACCTGTTTCTATAAGCTTCTCTATAACTTTAATACCGGCATCAAACTGCTTACGCAGCATGGAATTCTTTTTATTCTGCTCTTCAAAGGAATATTCGTAAACAGCCATTGTCAGATTATTTTTCTTCTGCAAGAGTTCCTTCTTCTGCTCTTTTAAAAAGAGTGTAAGAATATCCGCGGCCGAATCCTCTTCGGTAATCTTCCTGGTAAAAACATCGTCGGTTTCATCTGCTTCCTGCTGCAATAATTCAAGCAGCAGTTCCTGTGTACTTGAAAAATACAGATATAAACCTCCACGACTGATATCAGATGCATCTACGATATCTTTCATGGTAACATTTTTATACCCTTTTTCCGAAAAAATCTTACGTGCCGTATCCAAAATATGTTGTCTCTTCTGTAACGATTTCTCTCCCATATAACTATCTATCCCTTCACCCTATACCATTGGTTTATCCCAAAATTCAAGATTTTCTTTCATCTTCTGTACACAGTTTAAAAATATACGGTCTTTAACTGCATCCGACCAGAGTCTTGCTTTGGTCATCCCACCCATAACATACTTGGACAGAATACCTTTGAGCACATCCATATGCGTAATGTCCGCCTGCGAAATCGCTCTTTGTTCATCCGCAAGGGTTTTAATTCTATGTTTGGAATAAATATAATGATAATTACGGTCCAAAAGAGTTGTTCTTTGAACATCTTTAATAAAGCTTAACAAAGTGCTGTCATAAACAGGAAAAGGAATGGAGTTCTCGCCTATTCCCGAATCGGTAAAGGTCTGTGAAACACTTCCTCCGGCTTTCTCTTCAAGCCACGGAAGATAGCGTATAAGTCTCTCTACATCAGGTCTGTATTCTTCCACGACCATCCTTCTATATTCAATATCTTCCAATTCCATTTTCATACAAACCGACCAGACTTTCTTCTATTTCTTTAAGTTTTTAACTTGCACACTTATAGATATTTTATCATATTTCTGACAAAAGTACAGTAAAAAATAATTTGTTTTGTGTGATTCTTGTATTTATTGTAAAAACAGCTTATAATAGGGTAAAACAGAATGGAGGGTTATTATGGCAGTACAAGAATTTCCATCGGGAACAACAATAATCCAAAGAGAGCAACCGCTCAGCGCATTGTATGTGATTACCAAAGGTTCCGTACGTGCCTCATATCCGGGCGGTGAATTATATTTACATAAAGGAGACGTTATCGGAATATGCGAACTCAACTATGATTCACATTGTATAAACTATACGGCTATGGAAGATACCACACTGGCGGCTTATCCCTGCTCTGAGAAACAGCTGACCCAGCTTATACGTACCAAGCCGGATCTCTGTAATATAATAGTAACTTCTTTATTCAGACAGCTTCAGGAGATTATAGACCAATATGAAATGTCTAAATTTGACTGCGATACCTTTTATCAATATTTAATGGATAGATATGAGGAATACTGTAATTTAACCGCTAAGCATTCTCTTGCCACAAGAGTTCTTCCCGGACTGGATTCCGTAACGGAACTTGTATTGGAAGAGGATATTCCCGAATGGGCAAGTAAATACTATGAGCAGTTACAGCGCATAATCAAAAGTATTTCCGCCAAATCCCAGATTGCTGACTTTATATACGGAATGTTGTTAAAGGCCAGCAACGATATTTACTATGTTCTTTCAATCTGCCGCGCAATCTATGAATACAAGGCGGAAATAGTCAATTTCCTTATGAAAGAAAATCGTCTGGACTTTTTTGACTTATATGCCAGTGTCTTGTATAAAATCGGTGCCCATAATGATGACTCCACTGCTATCACTGCCGCGCTTGGCACAATGATGATTCAGCTGGAAAGTCAGGATTCAATCGACAGAGATATGTATAATGCACGCGTTGCCGAGTACAAGGCCAAACTAAATGACCTTGAAAATGCTACCGAAGCGCCTGCTGCAAGCCAGTCATCAGAGAACATTAAGAGGGAACTCACGGATTCGTTGAATATTATACTGTCATATTCGGAATGTGACGAAGAAACAGTTTCAGCATTCAGGACGAGCATCGACAAATTCAAAAAACTTCCGGATAAAAATGCTACCGATGATACCTGTAGAAAGCTTCGTACAAGTATTACCAAGAACTTTTACAAGATTTATTCCAACGCATTTTTAAAGAGTCTGTCCGATCACAAGGTTCCCAGAATAGTAAAAATGTTCTTTAACTTCGGGTATGTTGACGAGACGCTTGCCGGGCTGGAAAATGCCGCTTATCTCTATACGATAGTGGATTCGCTTCCAAGTGACCCTTCCAAAGGCGTATATACCGTATATGAATGGCTGACAGCTATTTATGAGGGCCGTAAGGTTCCAAGCCGGAACGAATTTGATAATGACTATCCTGCCTATGTGCGTGATCTTAAGATCAGAGGCGAAATAGCCGCAGCAGATGAGGCCAGAATGCTCAATGACCAAAAAGAACAGGTGTTATTTGAACTTAACAATATGATTACCAGCGGTAATAAGATGACATTTGGACGTATAAGCATCTTTTCACCGATATTCTTAGAGAGCAATGTACTCAAGGATCTGGAAAATACCCTTGTTTCTGCCGAAATGGTGGAAAAATCATTCAAAAATATACGTTCTATTGACTTTGGTGCATATTATAGAGAGACCTTATACAGCAATCCGGATATCGGTATAGGAAAAGAATCCATTGATGTTGAAATACTTCCCGATATCATCCTGATGCCCAATGTAGGTGTGCGCGGTGTTGCATGGCAGGAAATTGAAGGCAGAAAACGTACCTCACCTGCACGTATGATGGTTTCTATCTTTGAAATGGAAGATTTGAACAATATTCTGGTACGTTTGACCGGTGAGTACCGTTGGGAAATGTGCAAACGTATCCAGGGTGCAAGGTGGAACGATGTTTCAGAACCCTCTCTTACAAGTGAATACTTTGATTATATCCAGTTCTATAAGAAGAACAGGGAGCTTTCCGTTGATGCAAAAGACAAGATTAAGCTGAGTATGCAGAAAGCAAAGAACAGCTTTAAGGAAATGTTTGTACGGGATTATGAAGCATGGATACTCTATGAGGGTACAGGTTCACCAAGACTTAATAAGGTGGCGCGTACGATATTGTTTACACATTGTCCCTTTGCCAAGGATGTACGTGATAAACTTAAGATTAACCCATTGTATAAGGATATGATGGATAGGTATGATATTAAGCTGGCGCAGAGGCTAAGACATTTGGATAATCTGAGTCAGAAGCTTAATAATAACGGGGTGACAATACCGAAAGAGATTGAGGGGCAGAGGGATTATTTGATGATGTAAATATTGGCAATAAGGACGGATAGAGTCAAAAAATGCTGCCGAGGTTTGATTTACCTTGGCAGCATTTTTAATTATTTATCATAGGTTAAATATGATATTATGCTTTCTCTTTAGCTGGTTTAACTAAAAATAATGAAATCAGCAGGGCTACTATGTAGAGTACTATGGTTGCGTAGAGTACTGTCTGGTAGCCTGTGGGATTTACTGTGATCATTTCTATGCTTCCATCGCCCAGGGCATGCTCGATTTCAATTGGGTCACCGAAGTGGTTGACAATCCAGGTTGACATCTGGTTTCCGGTGAGGCCTGCAAAGGCCCATGCGGAAAGGGTGATGCCGTGTATTGCACTGATATTACCCATTCCATAGTGGTCGGAAAGGAGGGTCGGTACATTGGAGAAACCGCCGCCGTATCCTGCATTTACAACGAAGAGCAGGCAGAGAACAAGGATTACTAAAACAGTGTTTCCTTCTCCGTTTTTGATACCGCTTGTCAGCATTACCGCTCCGGTAAATACTATAGAGAGAACAAATATCAGTTTATAGATTGTATTTCTGTCTTTCATGGTATCAGCCCATGCGGAGAAACCAAGTCTGCCGCCTGCATTGAAGATAGCCGTTACCGTGGAAATGATTCCTACGAAGCTTGCAAGACCGATACATTTTACTATCATCTTTTCCTGTGAGATAAGCGCAAGACCACAGGTAATGTTTATGTAGAACATAATCCAGATTCCGATATAGTTTGAAATAGGTCTGGTCTTGATAACTGACATAATGCTCTGTCTTTCATCCTTGGACTGGGGTTCATGCCAGTCATCGGGTTTCTTAAGAAGCAGGTGACCAACAAACATCATTACAAAGTATACTACTGCCAGTATCAGGAACATCTTATAGATACCGCCTTCGCCGAGATTATCGAGCATACTCTGCATAATCGGACTTGCGATAGCCTTAGCCGCACCAAAGCCTGCTACTGCAAGACCGGTTGCAAGACCTTTCCTGTCCTGGAACCAGAGCATCAGGGTCTTAACCGGTGATAAGTATCCGGTTCCGAGACCAATACCCATGATGAAACCATAACAAATATATATTCCTACCAGTGCCAGTGTGCTGGATGGATTCTGACCGCCATACCAGATGAAGAAACCTGTTCCGGCCATACCGGCAGCAAAGCATATGGCTGCAATCAGAGAAGATTTATGTATATCTTTCTCAACTACATTTCCCAGAAATGCCGCTGACATTCCGAGGAAGAAAATCGCAAAGCTGAATGCCCATTCGGTTGCTCCTTTGGAATGACCGATATAATCAGCTATCTCCTGACTGAAAATAGACCAGCAGTACACTGTACCGATACTGCAGTGAAGCAGTAATGCGGGAATTGCTGCACGGCACCACTTATTGGTACGCCAGCCCCCTGTGTTGTTTGAACTCTTTTCCATACCTCATCTTCCTTTACGTCTTTTCAAATATATTTGCATATTTCAATACAAAACATATGTTTTATATTAAAATAATACTATTAATACTTTACACTAAAGCAGTCAATATTTCAATCTAAATTTTCCAAAATAAGCTAATAACAGAACGAATAAACGCATTATTTTGCTAAATATAAAGTGTGAAAATTTCAGTTACTTATCGCATTAATTATATTAAATTAACAAATAAAAGTCATTCATTTTAGCACAATTACGGAATACGGCGGCATAGATAAAATATCATCTGTTATCGATATCGTATCATCACCTGTTAAAAGTTCGCCGCGAATATTGTCTTGCAAGATTCCACTGCCATTTATTGTAACAGAGCTTAAATCCAACTCCTCCGTACTTTCCCCAAGGTGAAAAATTATAAGGATTTCCGCACCCTCATAAGTCTTTTTAATGATGCAGAATGTATCATTTAAGGCATTGTCGCTTAAAATGCCAGAACTTATAATATTACCACTAAAGCCATCATTCTCCGCAATCTTCAAATATTGCGCCTTACCCCTTGCAATCTCAGGATTCTGGTTTCTTATTTTAATGACTTTCTTATAAAAATTGTATATGGATGCAGGATCATTTTCCTGTTCTTCGAGACTGTCAAACTTCATCTCAAAATCATCCATATCAGCCGGCCCTTCGCACATACCTGTATAATCATCACTTTTACTCCAATACATTGGCGCACGCTTATTTTCATCTTTACCTGAGCCTTTCATTCCCAACTCTTCTCCGTAATATAAAAACGCGCTGCCTCCCATAAACAGATTCATTGCACCTGCAAGTTTGGTCTTGTTTTCGGAATTTTCACCAGAATAATATCCTGCGCTTCTGCCCATGTCGTGATTAGTGTAAAAAGGTGCATCAATATAATCCTCATTATACTGTCCGAACGTATTCTGCAATGACTCAATCGTCACACCATATTTGCTCGCCGAAGCTCCGTTTAATACTTTGGCAATAATACCGTCCTTGTCCGCAAAAGCAAAGTCAAACAGGCTGTCTATACCGCTTTCATAATATTTAGCATACTCATTTATATCAAGCCAGGCCTCACCTACTATATAAGCATCTTCCTTATATAACTTGACAACTTCGTCAAACCGGTTAAGGAAGTCAATATTAGCCTGTGTATTCCCGCTGTAATATTCCTTAACCGCATCCAGGCGAAATCCGCCCACGCCCATATCCAGCCAGAATTTAGCAATCTCTTCTATTTCGTTTTTAAGAGCCTCACTGCTTAGATTCAAGTCCGGCATTTCGCTCCAAAACTGCGCTTCATAGTACCAGCCGGTTCCCTCTATGAGATAGCAGCCGGAACCCATTTCCCTTGAAAAATTATAATACTCAAAGTAAGGGCAATCCTCTACACTCGGTTCCCCATCTCCCAACTGCCTCAAATAGTCGCAGGCTTCCTTAAACCAGGGATTCTGCGAAGAAGAATGATTCAGGACCAAATCCATAATCACCTTGATTCCTCTTTTATCGCACTCTTCCATAAGTTCTTTAAAATCCTCAAGAGTCCCGTAAGTTGAATCTATATCATAGTAATCTGCAACATCATATTTATGATAGGTAGGTGACGGATTAACTGGCATAAGCCAGATACCGTTGCATCCTAAATCAGTATCCGTCTCATCATTACCATCATTGATGTAATCCAGCTTGGAAATCAGCCCCTGTATATCTCCGATACCGTCACCGTCACTGTCATAGAAAGAATAGACAAAGACTTCATAGTAGGTGCGGTAGTTGTCATCGATTATGTTTAAGGGGATGGTGTCTGTGATGTCAATGCCTGCCTGTTTGGCGATATCTTCAGGGTTTTGTTGAACAGAATTTTCTATAGATTCAGTATCAGCGGTATTTACACTATTATAAGTATTTGTTTTACCACATGAAACTGTAAAAAGCATACATATCATAACATATGTTATGATATTCCATTTATATTTACACATTTTCAAAATTATGTCCTTTCTATATTTTGTCACGAGCAAACTGTATCAATTTAACCCTATGTCATATAAATTTTAATATTATTATACTAAAAACCACTACAATAATAAAGCAGCTTATCAGTTTCATATGTTGGAGTTGACATTTAACCGTCTCTTGCTTATAATATAGGCATAAAGAGGCACTGCGACAAGCGGTTAGCTTCGTTTATGGTATATTTAAGGATTACTTAAACAACCGTTCACTTTGCCGAGTGGCGGTTGTTGCTCTTTACAATTATCGTAACGGTAAATTTCCCGATATGTAACGTAATTCGCATAAGCCTCACCCCCTTTCGAGGGATATTAGCCAACCGCCTGCCGCTATGCAGTGCCTCCTGTCCTGTAAAGGACTTTTTTTATTGTATCACTACCCATATTACCGATCAATTGCTCTCACACAATTTTATGCCAATTCAATATCCTACCGCTTGTTACGCCACTGTATAAATGTCAGATTATTTAGCTTTTAAATTTGAGATTTAAAAGTTATTCTCATCATTATTCTCCCTGTAAAAATGATAATTTAGACGATTCTATTTTCTTTTGAATTTTGATATTATCTTAGTCCCCCATTTATCAAGGAAAGGATCAACTATGATTTCTATAATTCCACCTATAAATTCAATAAGAAATTCTAACATAGTATATTTCTCTCCTAAAATCCGGTAATAGCTTATATCCTAATCCACCACCAACCGCCAACGCAATAATGAGTAATAATAATCTTTCAAAGCGTTTCATTAAACGCTCCTTCTATTATATTTTCTGTTTTGTACGATATTATAATTATTCCCTTTGCTGATAATATATTGAGTATCAGTTTTAAGAGGACAAGAAATAATCAACGCTTTATCCTCAGACACTATATTTAAAATATGGAATGGGCTATCATTATCTAATTCAACATACCACACATATCTTTTATCTGACACTGTAATTTTTCGTCTGCCTTTCTTCGCTACTCCCATATTTCTTTCCTCGCATAACTTACGATCAATTTTACTAACAACACAAATGTAAAAAGGGACTATAATTATACCATATATATCTCTTCAATCACAACAAAATATCGTTATCTCTTATTCCTCGCTTTCTTCCATATATGAACTGCCATGATGTATGACTTCCCATGCACTGCCTTTGCCATCCCTTACAAGGATCAGATACTGCCATACATTGCCCTCACCGCAATATTCGCAGACAAAAATATTGCTGTTATCATATCCGGCTGCAACACCTTTATCCTCATCCTCATAAATTGCCAATACTTTGGGATCAACGCACATATAGACCTCCATCTTTGTGCTTGGTTTTATCCCCAATGTATCTGTCACATAAATGCGGGCAGCGGCGAAACCTTCTGTCGTTTCCCGCGTATCAAACTGGATTAAACCGATACCTGACATATCGAATGTGTAATTTGACTCGTCAGGCGACCCGCCTTCTACCAGTCCGCCTACTTCCTGAATGTTATCTTCCCGCTCCTGTCGATACCTTGCCAGTTCCTCATCCAGCTCGGCATCCGTCAATTCTCCGGCAGGATTGTCTGAGTCCTGAGGCTGGTTTCCTGCCTCATCACGTGTAGAATCTTTAGCATTAACATGAGCGTCTGCTCCATCCTGCGAAAAATCTTCTGTATTATCCTGTTCTCTACTTTCTGTATCAATCGAGATGCTCTCCATATGTAATGACTTATCTGACTCCAAACCGTCACCGCCAGCACATCCACTGAAAATAAAAGCAGTCATACATACTGCTGCCAAAACCAAACTATGTTTTCTTTTCATTTCTCAATCCTCACTTTCTTCTTATCCCGATAACCCTTTCTTTCTATTAAGATGCAGTGCAATCAAACCAGCTGCCAGAAAAAATGCAGATAATATCAAGGATACAACAATACTCCAGTTCATACAGGCAATGCTAAGTCCACCAATTCGATATAATTCATTTTCTGTATAGAATTGCCGGAAATCGGTCATTCTCACAGGCATATAATTTGTGAGCCAGTGGTTTACCGGATAAAGATATATCTGGTTAAAAATAACAAGTGTTACCAGAAAAATCGCTATGACAGAAGCTCCGGCCAACATATTTTTTAAAAGGATCGTAACAGCCAGTACCAGACTGGCCGTAAAAATAAGCGCCACATACCCTCTAAGCAGATTTAGTAAAAATTGCTGAAAATAGGTAATGTTGTAAAGGGAATAAAATGTCCTTACATTGCTCTGAATCGGCTGATCCGCTCCATCAAAACCAAATGGTAGCATCACTACGACAAAATAGATCGCCATACTGCACACATAAAGAACGGTTACCGTCAGATAAGCCGCCGTAATCCTCGCCATGTCCAACTGCCTCTTTCCGTATCTGGCAGAACGTACCAATTCCTCCATCTGCACCGCCGGGTCACGTCCAAACAGCGACAATACCAGCGCTGATAGAATGATAACGATTAAGAGGACAAAACTCCCCATCTTCTCCGCTAACGCTTTCCACCCTTCTGCATATTCCATTGATAAGACAGACAGAGATTCAGCCTTATCCATAAAATTCGCTATTTCTTCATCCGTATAGCCCTTTTGGGTATCCGCTGCAAGGTTCTCACCAATCGTCTCTGCCCTGATTAGTAAAAAGCGTTCCATTTCATCCCCAGACAGTTCCTCTAATGTTTTTCTTTCATAGTTCACAAATATCAATTCCGTGATATTGTCACCGTTCAGATAACCATACCGGTTTGCATCCTCCCTCAAGCTTTCCATACATTCCTTATCCAGACAAAGCTCCCTGGAAGCGCTTTTCGCACTTGAAAGATTATCCTTCCAAGTAACCGCAATTCCTTGTGCGTCGCGCACATTATATCTATCCAAATTCCTCCTACTGTCATAAACGGAGACAATAAGGACAAACGCCAGAAACCCCAAAAGGATTATCCTGCTTATCACCCGCTTACACTCTAATATTGTAATTTTCATCACATCACCACCGTCAGTTTATATGATATTTTTTATAAGACAGTCTTGTACCGGTATATAATATCGCCACATACAGTGCCATCAAAGTAAAGGTAACGACAGACCATGGTATTGCCGTATTACCTATGAACATATACGTTGTGATCAGGTGATCCTTCTCAAAATTCATAGGACTAA
>JAFLTH010000054.1 GCA_022510525.1 Lachnospiraceae bacterium
TTATTCCCGAAAGCCGACCACCAGCCAACTTACTATTTGCGCAATCCGTCCTTCAACCCAGCGACAAATTTCAATTTTGCAATAAATTGTATGCAATTAATGTAAAATGTGGTAAAATTAATAAAATATCAAAATGTGGGAGGAAATTATGAAACTTATTCTATTAATAATCTATTTTGCCGTTATGGTAGGTATAGGTATTTACTGCCGCAGGCATGCCACAGACGTAAACGGTTTTGTTTTGGGGGGACGCAGTGTCGGACCATGGCTAACCGCATTCGCATATGGGACATCCTATTTCTCCGCAGTTGTATTTGTAGGATATGCGGGACAGTTCGGTTGGAAATATGGTATTGCAGCCACCTGGGCAGGTATAGGTAATGCCGTCATTGGTTCATTGCTTGCATGGGTAGTGCTGGGAAGACGTACCCGAATTATGACACAACACTTGAATTCTGCAACCATGCCCCAGTTTTTTGGTGAAAGATTTGGCAGTAAGCCTTTGAAAATAGGGGCATCCGTTATTATATTTATCTTTTTGATTCCATATACCGCATCATTGTATAATGGCTTGTCAAGACTTTTTGGAATGGCTTTTAACATCGACTATTCGGTATGTATTATTTTGATGGCGGTGCTTACGGCGATTTATGTTATTGCCGGAGGATATATGGCAACTGCTATAAATGATTTCATACAGGGTATTATTATGCTGGTGGGTATTGTGACGGTAATTGCCGCAGTCTTAAACAGTAAGGGCGGATTTATGGCAGCTCTGAACGGGCTTGCAAGCATTACCGATGAATCGGTAACGACCACTCCCGGTATCTTTGCTTCGTTCTTCGGACCGGATCCGCTTAATCTGATGTTTGTGGTTATCCTCACTTCATTAGGTACCTGGGGACTTCCTCAGATGGTACAGAAATTTTATGCTATTAAAAATGAAGAAGCTATAAAGAAAGGAACCATTATTTCCACACTGTTTGCATTGGTTGTAGCAGGAGGAAGTTATTTCCTTGGTGGTTTTGGAAGATTATATTCAGATCAGGTGGATGTAGTATCTAACGGCTATGATTCCGTTATTCCGACAATGCTTTCCAATCTGTCGCCATTGTTGATAGCTTTGGTGGTCATTCTGGTATTGTCTGCGTCTATGTCCACTTTATCTTCACTGGTAATTGCATCAAGTTCTACCTTGACAATTGACTTTTTAAAAGAACTGGTATTTAAGAAAATGGATGATAAAAAGCAGGTATTAAGCATAAGGATTCTGGTAGTTGTATTCATTGCTATTTCTTCGGTTCTGGCTTTGATACAATACAAGAGTTCCGTAACATTTATTGCACAGCTTATGGGCGTTTCATGGGGAGCATTGGCAGGTTCTTTCCTTGCCCCGTTTTTGTATTCTCTGTACAGTAAGAATGTTACTAAGGCTTCGTGCTGGGTATCTTTCCTGTTCAGTTCCATTCTTATGATTGCAAATATATTCTATGGCTCGCATTTTCCGGAAATCATGCGCTCGCCTATTAACTGCGGTGCAATTGCAATGATAACAGGTCTTATTATTGTTCCTGTTGTGAGTCTGGTGACTCCCAAACCAGATAAGGATTTGGTAGAGAATGCGTTTGCATGCTACGAGAAAGAAACGAAAGTGGCACAGAAGACATCTTTGGGTAAATAAATGGTAAGTTTTGCATTTATAAAACTTTTTGTTGTATTTCCCAAATATCTCATATATAATTAAAATGAATTAGGATGTACGGTAATATATATATAATTTGTTGTTTTTGTGATAGTGATATACGGAGGAAATTTAATGTATCATTGTAATGTGCGTTTTTATTTTATCGGTGTTAAAGACAACTTAATGGAAGTAGTGAAGAATGCAGAACCTTTAGAACATTTTACGCATGAATTTTTATATAGTGTCACACCGGAGATGAAGCTTATAGAAAGAGCAAATGTTATTATGGCGGATGTTCAGGGTACGGATCCCGATAATATACTTAAAATTATACTCTATTATAAGAAGGAAGATACGGAACTGATACTGCTTGCAGATAAGGAACAGACAGAGCAGCTTATGTCTGAAGATTTATCTGCGGTTAATGATATATGGGTAATACCGATGTCTGAAGATGAGCTTAAATTCCGTTTTTTAAGATGGCAGAATACATACAAAATGAGTAAGGATTTCTGGCAGTCCAATAATTATCTTGATTCTTTGATTGATAGTGTGCCTCATATGGTATGGTTCAAGGATAAAATTGGCGCACATATGAAAGTTAACAATTTTTTCTGTAAGATAGTAGACAAGACTATGGATCAGATTAAAGGGCGTGGACACTATTATATCTGGAACATTACCCCGGATGAATATGCCAAGGGTGAATTTATCTGTATGGAATCGGAATATGAAGTAATGGATAAAAGAGAAACCTGCATATTCGACGAGGACGTTAAGATCGGAAATGAAATGAGGAAACTTAAGACATATAAATCACCGCTCTTTGATGTTGACGGAAGCGTTATGGGAACCGTTGGTGTTGCACTTGATGTAACACAGGAACTTTTATATCAGGAGATGATAATCAAGAATGCCAACACGGATTTCCTTACAGGTCTTTACAACAGAAGATATGTTTATGAATACGTTGAGCAGATGGAAGAACCGCATATTACAGTATTTGGTATTGATCTCAATAATTTCAAAAGCATCAATGATATCTACGGTCATCAGGAAGGAGACCGTGCGCTTGTCCTTACCGCAGATGTTTTGAAGGAATGTATGTCGGGGCATCTGATAGCAAGGACCGGCGGAGATGAATTTATGGTAGTCATATTTGGTGAACTTAGTACTCAGGAAATAGAGAATACCAGAAAAATAATTGAAGAGCAGCTGGATAAGGCATACAGTAAGGACGAAACTTTACACGATATATCCGCGAGCGTTGGAGCGGCCCATTCCGATAAAGGTAAGGAAGGCTTCGATGCGCTGGTAGGTGAAGCGGATTCCATTATGTATAGCGAGAAACAGAAAAAGAAACATAGCAGATAGAAAACAGAGCAAGAGACCGTTAATGGATAACGGACTCTTGTTCTTTTAAAATTAAAGTTTTGTGTATTTTCATATAAATAAGAAAAAATTAATAATTATCCTATTAATTTATTAATTAATTATAACTAAAATAAAAATCAGGAGGTAGCAGAATGGTACATCACATTGTTTTATGGAATCTGAACGAAGGTTTATTGGAGGAAGAAAAGAAAAACGTCGCAAATCGTATTAAGAAAGAGCTGGAAGCGGTAAAAGAAGAGGTATCAGGAGTAATCTCGCTTAGTGTGGTAACAGACGGATTAAGTTCAAGTAATAAGGATATTGGATTGATTTCGGTTTTTGAGTCAGAGGAGGCACTCAAGGCATATCAGGTGCATCCGGCACATGTCGCTGCAGGAACATATATCAGGTCAGTCACGACCGGAAGAGCCTGCATAGATTACGAGGAATAAATTTTCTAAATATTTAGATGAAAGTATTATGGTAGGAGGTTGTTGGACTGTGGTAAATAAGGATAGTAGTGACAATAATAAAAATGAGAAAAAATTACGACATTTTCCTGACGGTGACAGTCCGATAACAGGAGTATTACTTGCAGGTATTTTTTTAGTGCTTGCAGGGGTGCTTATTATGCTGTTCATAGGATCAATTGGTAAATCCGGCGCCACGCATGATGCTTCTGCGGACCTGCAGCAGAAAATTACCGACTATGCCGAGGCACAGAAACAGAACGACATTGTCGATATTCCGCAGGTAACTAAAGTAGAACCTTCAAATGATATTGACGAATATGAAGCAACGGTTTCAGAAAATAGAACTGCAGTTGTTGTGGATGAAGAGGATGAAAATGATGTGTCTTACAGCAAGGAATTTATTCTGAAAGAAATGACTCCTTATTTTGAAGACAATAATCTGGAGGCGGTATGGGATCTTGCACATCTTAAGCGATATGTGAAACTCTCGGAAGGGCTTAAAGGCAGCGGTACATATTATTATCATGGGGATGTGGACAGTGATGGTATTCCGCATGGCAAAGGCCTTGCAATTTATGAGAATAACACATATTATTATGGTTCATGGTCGCACGGGCTGCGGGAAGGTGACGGAAGATGGTGCCGCTTTTATATTAATGCATCTGACAAAATAACCAATAATAAGAAATATCAGGCACATAGTTATGCAGGTGAGTGGAAAAATGATCTGCCAAACGGCGGGGGAGCCGAACATTATGATGTAGATATTACCAAGATTAAACCGGGAGAAAGAATCATACAGAATGTAGTAGGTAATTTTACGGACGGACTTTATGATGACTATATGTTTGCCAATACCGTTAACTATACGGGTCTTGTGGAAGAGTGGTACGGTATTGCCGAGAAGGGCGTATTTAAGTCATGGGATGATATAGGCAGACGCGGAGAATATTATGCATGGCAAAACAAAGATGATGATAAAGTATATATAGCAATAGATAAAGTTGATAACAGTAATCAGGGCATACGTGAACTGTTTAATCAATAAAAGCGTGATCATAGATAAGAAGATGCTTGAAACAGTATATTATATTAATTATAATGTATATAGTGATACTATACTCAACGGAATTTATTTTAAATATTAGATAAATATTGGCTTAGTATGAAAATAACAATAATATCGGTAGGAAAGATCAAGGAAAAATATTATCGTGATGCGGTAGATGAATATCAAAAAAGACTCAGTCGTTACTGCAAGCTGGAAATTATAGAAGTAGAAGACGAGAAGACACCCGATAAGGCGGGGGATGCAGAGGAAAATCAGATAAAGGATAAAGAAGCACAGCGTATATTAAAGCACATAAAAGATGACGCTTTTTTGATAACATTGGAAATCGGCGGAGATATGACGGATTCAATGGGGTTTGCGCAGAAACTTGAGAAATTGGGGATACAAGGCGTAAGCCATATTCAATTTGTCATAGGCGGCTCACTTGGTTTACATAACAACATATGCAGCCGTGCCGATATGCATCTTAGTTTTTCCCAAATGACTTTCCCGCATCAGCTTATGCGGGTAATTTTGATTGAGCAGATATATCGGAGTTACAGGATAATAAACGGTGAGCCGTACCACAAATAGAAAGGAGACCCACTATGAGAATGTATGACCTTATTATGAAAAAGCGTGGAGGTGCCGCGCTTAGCAGTGAAGAAATTGAATTTATGATTTCGGAATACACCAAAGGCGGGATTCCTGACTATCAGATGTCTGCAATGATGATGGCAGTGTATTTTCAGGGAATGAACGAGACTGAAACCGCAGCTCTCACAATGGCTATGGCTAAGAGCGGGGATATGCTGGATTTATCGGCTGTTGACGGCGTTAAAGTGGATAAACATTCAACCGGAGGTGTAGGTGATAAAACTTCAATCGCGCTTGCACCTATGGTAGCGGCTTGTGGTGTCAAAATTGCCAAAATGAGCGGCAGAGGTCTTGGTCATACAGGCGGAACAATAGATAAACTGGAAAGTTTTAATGGTTTTTCAACAGGAATTACTTCGGAACATTTTATATCTCAGGTAAATAATATCGGAATTTCGATAATGGGCCAGACCCTTGATATAGCTCCTGCCGATAAAAAACTTTATGCTCTAAGAGACGTAACTGCAACCGTAGATAATATGTCACTGATTGCAAGTTCAATTATGAGTAAAAAACTTGCTTCCGGTGCGGATGCAATTGTACTGGATGTAAAAACAGGCAGCGGTGCATTTATGAAAAAAGAAGAGGACGCTTTTGCTCTGGCAAAAGAGATGACAGCCCTTGGAAAACATGCAGGAAGAAACACAATTGCGGTTGTTTCGGATATGGACCAGCCGCTTGGTTTTGCGGTGGGCAATGCGCTCGAGGTAAAAGAGGCCATTGAAACCCTGCAGGGAAGAGGACCTGAGGACTTCACCAAATTATGCCTGACTCTGGGTTCCTATATGATAGTAGCCGGCGGCAAAGCTAAAAATAAAGAAGAAGCAGAAGCTATGCTTAAGCAGGTAATCGAAAACGGAGCCGCACTTAAAAAACTTGCTGAATTTGTGGAAGCTCAGGGCGGCGATTCGGCGGCTGTTTATGACACCTCACTCTTACCGGCAGCTTCAATAATAGAAGAGATAATTTCTGAAAAAGAAGGGTATGTAAATCGGATAATCTGTGACGAAATCGGAATCTGTTCACTTATACTGGGAGGAGGCAGAGAGACCAAAGAAAGCGAGATAGACTTATCTGTAGGTCTTATTCTGCATAAAAAAGTCGGTGACTATGTTAAAGCTGGAGAATCACTGGCAACTATTCATGCAAATGACAGAGATAAACTCGAAACGGCAAAACGAAGATTTTTAAACTCATATACGATTTGCAATGAGCCTGTTAAGCCTTCAGAGCTGATTAAAGGTATTGTACAATGATTCAAATTTTCGTTTTTGTTTATTTTGAATAAGTTCGTCAGCATCATCATATATTTAAATATGAGAAAAAACGCGAAACTGTCCTTATCCAGACAAAAGGAAATAATCGTAGAGTCTTTAAAACTGCCCAAGGATACGATGCTTGGAGCTTCCATCGTTTCCATAACAGGGAATCGTGAGGCTTTTATTGAAAATTATAAAGGGATATTGGAGTATACCAAAGATACAATTGTATTACAAGGGAAAAATTGCAGGATATCTTTTCAGGGCAAGCAGCTCTCGATAGACTATTATACCAATGAAGATATGAAAATAAGCGGTATTATTGAAAGTGTCCGTTATTTATAAAACTTTTGAAAGGCGCGTTATATGCTTCATTGGATTCAGTATATCAGAGGATATGTTTCCATTAAGGTATGGGGATATTCTACTGAAAGATTTTTAAACCTATGCGGAAATCATGACATTCTGGTCTGGGATATAGAAAATCATGGCGATTATTATACAATGAAAGTAAGCATTGAGGGCTTTTTTGCATTAAAGTCTTTACTTCGTAAAACCGGAACCAGGGCGTCTGTATTACATAGATATGGACTTCCTTTTTTTGTGCCTAAAATAAAAAGGCGTAAAATCTTTGTTGCGGGACTGATTGTCTGCCTGATATTCTGGATGCTTACAACCAGATTTATATGGGATATCGAAATCGACGGAAACTATTCCCTTACCGAAGATGTGCTTTTAGACTATCTTAAAAATCAGGGTGTACATACAACGATGAGGAAATCCAATCTGCAGATAGAAGAATTGGAAAGAAATCTTCGTGAGGAATATGATATAATCACCTGGGCATCCTTAAAAGTAGACGGAACAACATTGATCATACAAATACGTGAAAATGAGATGACGGAATATGACACAAGTGTCGGAAATGAACAGGATTCCGCTATGCCGTCAGATAACGTAAGTGCGGGGAAAGATATCGTTGCGACTAAAGATGGAACTATAGTATATATGATTACAAGAAAAGGTGTTCCCCAGGTTGCTGTCGGTGATACCGTAGAAAAAGGACAGCTTCTTGTAAGCGGAGCCGTGCCGGTGTATAATGATGACTTGACAGTACGCAGATATCAGTATTATGAAGCAGATGCCGATATTATGATAACATATGATAAATCAATTTCCGTAGAGAAAAAGATAGCTTATGAAGATAAAGTATACTCCGGAAATGAGAAAAAAATTCTGTCACTTGGAATTAAAGATAAGGAATGGAATTTTTCGCTTGGCAGAATAAAATATGAAGCATATGACGTCTTTGGCGAAAAGAAACAGGTTCAACTGTTGGAGCATCTTTTTCTCCCTGCATATTATGGTACTAAATATGCCAAAGAGTACACTTTGGTAGAGAAAAACCATACGGAAGAAGAAATGCAGGAGATAATGAATGGGGAATGGAATAAAATATTACAGACTTTAGAGGAAAAAGGGGTAGAAATAACTGGGAAAAATGTTACAATAAAAAAGAATAAAGATAAATGGATTCTTAACGCCGGAATGCAATTGGTTGAGGAGGCCGTTAAGAAAGTAAATAATACAATAGAGCAAATACCGGTTACAGAAAGTGAAGAGGCGGCGGAAATATCGAATGAATGAATTTACAATCAGAATGGATGTTCCAATGGAGCATATGCAGAATCTCTTTGGAGAATATGACGCCTATATCAAAAAGATTGAAAAAGATTTTAATGTGATTATAATTAATAGAGACGGTGCAGTAAAGATAAGCGGGGATAAAACAGACGTTGAGAAGGCTGCAAGAACCGTGGAGGAGCTTGTTATCTTGTCAAAAAGAGGGAATGTTTTGCAACAGCAGAATATTGATTATGCAATAGAAATGGGAAAAGAAAGTAATGAAGAAGTTTTGCTTACAATAGATGAAGACTGTATATGTCATACTATTAACGGAAAACCGATAAAACCTAAAACATTGGGACAGAAACAATATGTGGATGCAATACGAAGTAATATGATAGTGTTTGGCATAGGACCTGCGGGAACCGGTAAGACTTATCTGGCAATGGCGATGGCAATTACCGCATTTAAAAACAATGAGGTCAGCCGTATCATACTTACCAGACCTGCGATAGAAGCGGGAGAGAAATTGGGATTTTTACCGGGAGACTTACAAAGTAAGGTTGACCCGTATCTCAGACCTTTGTATGATGCACTCTATCAGATTATGGGTGCAGAGAGTTTTGCAAAAAACATGGAAAAGGGACTTATAGAGGTTGCGCCGCTTGCCTATATGCGCGGACGTACTTTGGACAATGCCTATATAATACTGGATGAGGCACAGAATACAACACCTGCACAGATGAAGATGTTTCTTACCAGAATAGGCTTTGGCTCCAAGGTGGTTATTACGGGTGATGCTTCACAAAAAGATCTTGCACCCGGTACAAAATCCGGTCTGGATGTGGCAATGAAGGTATTATCCAAGATTGACGACATAGCTTTTTGCAGCCTGACAAGCAAGGACGTTGTAAGGCATCCGCTTGTACAGAAGATTGTCAAAGCATATGAGACATATGAATCAAAAGAAAAGGCCTACGATAAAAAACATAGGAAAGTGTGAAATCAAAACTCACACCGTTGTTAGGAAGGTATAATTTATAATATGGAAGAAAACAACAATGTACAAACAACAAAAAATAAGGTAATGCGGATGACAGGATTTGCAATTCTGTTTTTTGTGTCAGGTATCATAGCCGGTGTGGGAAGTTTTATACATGGCTGCGATATGGGCGAAATCATTTGCAATATCATAATTGTCCTGCTTGGGACAGGCATAGTGATATTTGCACTTGTCGAAAGTGAAATTAATGAGCTTTATTTTTATAAAAATAAAGGAAAATATTCTAAATTTATCATGTTTTATTTGGCAGCATTAGTACTGTCACTTCTTTTTCCGCTGCTTCCGGTCATGGGCTGGCCGTTTTTGGTGGTATTTGTGGTTTTAAGCCTGTTCAGCAATAATATTTCGGGGCTTGTTGCGGGAAGTGTATGTCTGATGCTTTCTGTAATGCATGAAAACGGCGGGGGATATCAGGAATTTTTTCTGTATTTTATAAGCGGTCTTGTAGGAATAATGGTGTTTAGCAGACTGAATGCATCATTTAAGGTCGGACTTCCCATTTTTATTTCTATTATAACTCTTTTGGTATGTTTATGCGCAAACGCTATTCTGACAGGAAATGAACGAATTTTAGTATCACAGTTTACGGTTATAGGAATCAATATAATGCTGAATCTTATTATGCTGCTTATTATCCTGAAAATATTCAGCAACACTATGATTCACAAATACAATGAGCAGTATATGGAAATCAATGATCCCGAATGTCCTTTGCTTGTGCAGCTAAAAGAATTGTCAAAGGAAGAATATTATCATGCCATTCATACCGCCTATCTTGGCGACAGAATAGCTAAGAAGCTCGGCTTGAATGAGATGGCTATAAAAGCCTGCGGATATTATCACAGAATCGGTATCCTGAAAGGTGAAAATACATGGGAAAATGTTGAGCAGATATGTAAGGAATACCGGATACCTCCGGATGCGCGCAGGGCACTTAAGGAATACATCGATCCAAATGAAGATATGGTATCCAAGGAGACAGCGGTAATATTGTTTGCGGATTGTATAGTTTCATCGATTTCCAGACTTTTTGCCAAAGATCCCAAGGCAAAGTTAAATTATGTGAAAATCATAGATACGATCTTTGAAAACAAACTTAAGTCGGGAGAATTATATAAAAGTGATATATCAATAGCACAGGTACGTGAAATGAGAAAGATATTCGGTGAGGAGAAATTGTACTATGACTTTCTACGTTGAAAATGAAACTAATCATGCTTTTTCATTTTCGGTGCAGGAGATATCAGAAAAGGTAGCAGCCGGAGTACTTAAGCTTGAGGACTGTCCTTATGAGGCAGCCGTCAATCTTCTTCTGACAGATAATGAGGATATCCGTACTTACAATAGAGAATATCGTAACATAGACAGAGAGACTGATGTTCTGTCTTTTCCGAATGTTGATTATGAGATTGCCGGTGACTTTTCGGCGGTGGAGAAATCAAAGGCGGAATGTTTTGATTTGGATAATGATGAACTTATACTTGGAGATATAATCATTTCAGTTGATAAGGTGAAAGAACAGGCACAGGAATACGGACACAGCGAGCTTAGGGAATTTGCATTTCTGGTGGCTCACAGTATGCTTCATTTATGCGGATACGACCATATTACAGATGAAGAAGCGGAAGTTATGGAACGGAAACAGGAAGCGGTTTTAAGTGAGCTTGGAATAGTCCGTAAGTAGAATTGGAAAGGTATTATTTATGAAGATACTAAAGAGGGAAGTATCACCCGATAAAAATAACGCACAGAGAGAATATAGAAGCAATATGACTGCATATGCGGGAATTGTTGCTTATATAATATGCCTTGGACTTAGAATTCCATTGTGCAGAATAATAGGGGATGAAGGAGTCGGACTGTTTGCTCCGGCATTTGAAATATTTACATTGATCACGCTTCTTTTTTCACAGGGTATTTCCAAGACATTGACAGGAATGCTTCGTTATCGTATAAAAAGAGAGCAATATAAGAGTGCCGGAAGGATTTTTGATGTGGCATTTAAGTTATCTCTCTTCATAAGTGTGATAGCCGCAGTTGTTTTGGTATTGGCTTCCGGTATCATATCAACCACTCTTGTATTGGAACCTATGAGTAAAAAGGCTGTTATGGCGGTTGCGCCTGCACTCATACTTGCATCGCTTGTAAATGTGTTCAGAGGATATTTTAACGGGAATGGTTTTGGGGTTCTGGTTGTGCATTCACAATACATTGAAAAGATAGCAATGTTTATCATGGCTATTTTTGGCGGAAGACTTATGTATGATTACGGACTTAAGGTTTCCGATTTGCTTAAACAGGAGACGCCGGCTTATGCTTATGCGGCATTAGGGGTTATGCTTGGAATCATGATTTCCGAGCTTGTGACACTTATCTATCTGCTGCTTGTATTTGCACTCTATTCAGGAACCCGGAGAAAACAGCTTGCGCAGGATGGTACCAGAAGAGTGGAAAACAGCGAAGAAGTTATGAGATCGATCTTAAGTAACTCGCTTCCGTTTGCGCTTCTTGTCATTGTATATAACTCTTTTATGCTGATTGATCAGAGATTTTTTAATTACTGTATTAATCGTATGGTGCCCGGAGAGCCAAGGGCCGCCCTTTGGGGAGCGTATTACGGCAAGGTTGCGGTTCTTATCGGCATATGTTCGGCACTTGTATGTCTGACACTTTACGGACATATCGGCAAAATAGTAAGTGCACATGAAAAAGAGGAATATCGTATGATGCGTGACCGCATAGGCGGTGCGGTTAAGACATTATGTATATTTGCGATTCCTATATCAGTGTTTATGGCAGTTATGGCAGATGCGTTTGTAAACGGTATCTACAGGGGAGAAAATGAAACTGCAATAAGCCTTGTAAGACAGGGCTGCATTATTATTTTCTTTTATGCTGCAGCTTATCTGTTTGGTCAGATTATGTTAAAAATACATATGGTAAAAGAGTTTCTGATCTCACTTGCAATTTCTTTTGTACTCCATATAGCGGCGCTTTTTCTGATGCTTAAGGTCAGTTTAATGGGTGCTGAAGGAATTATATATTCGGTAATTATTTTTACAGGTGTGCTTGCAGTGTCATGTTTTGTATTTATTACAAGAACCTTCAAATACAGACAGGATTGGCTGTACTCGGTTCTGTTCCCTGCATTGTCGGCTTGTGTCGCAGGATTGCTTGTAATGCTGCTTAAAAAACTGTTGCTGCCCTTAGCGGGGAATTTGTTGACTCTATTGGTCAGTGCTATTATTGCAGTGGTTTTGTATATTCTGCTTCTTATGATACTACGTGTGATCAGTGAAGCCGAATTGTCCAGACTGCCGCTTAGTAATCTGTGGATTTCGATAGGCAGGATGATTGGCGTGATGTGAAATGAAATCGAATAATATCAAAACTGAATAAAATAAAAATTTTGACTGATACTGAATATTATAAAGTATTTTTGGAAAGGGAATGGACTCACCAAAATGAAATTAATGAAACGTATCAGTCTTTTTTTGTTCACTGCAGGTTTGATGTTTGGCGCGGGAAGCTATGCTACGCTTAAGGCGGAGCAGTTTTTTTACCCGAATAAATATGAAAGGGAAAAAGACGAAATAACATATAATAATGTACATGAAAACCGTAATGAAGACTTAACCGGTGAAGTTTCTAATACCTCATCTACCTCATCGGATGCGGTTGATGAAAAACCTGTAATTGAAGCTGCCATGGAGGAAATTCCGGTAATTACTGCCGATACCGTATATCTGGTGGGCAAAATAAATCTCTCTGACGGGACAATTGAAGAAGGGGAAGAAGCGGTTCCGGTCAAATACATCGGTCTGGACAGGTCAAGTCTGTTAAAGGAGCTTGAGGAATATAATAAAAACCCGCCGCTTTCTGAACTTAAGAACGGATTTACCAATATTGAGCTTACTGCTTTTTCCAAGGACAGGGTAGTTATATGCAAATATTACGAAACCGAGCCGGAGGAAGAAGGGTTTTATCTTATGGTTGCGGATCACTTTGTTATAGTTTACAAAGAGGACAAGAAGACGATATATATGAATACCGATATTTTACTGGAAAGTTTAGGCTCGCAGCTGCAGGAGGAGATTATAGCCGGGAAATATGTTGAGAACGAGCAGGAGCTATATAATTTTCTTGAGTCTTATTCCAGTTAGTGTTATGATATGTAAGAATATTTTAAATTTAGTTTATTAAATCCGGGTCGGGGTAAGATGGGTAAAAAAGTTGCGGTTATAGGTGGCGGCGCTGCCGGTATGATGGCGGCGATTCAGGCGTCTTTATATGGAGCGCAGGTCGAATTATATGAAAGAAATAACAGGGTTGGTAAAAAACTTCTTGCTACCGGAAACGGTAAGTGTAATTTTTCCAATCTGAATATGGACAAGACTGCATACTACGGCAGTGCTGTGGTTTTATATGATGAAGTCTACTCTAAATTCGGTGTTCGGGACACGATTGACTTCTTTGGTCAACGAGGTATGCTTATAAAAAATAAAGGCGGATATCTATACCCGTTGTCAGAACAGGCGGCTACAGTGTTGGATGTGCTGCGCTTCGGACTGGAAGAGCTGGGGGTCTTGGTTCATACTGACAGTATTATAGAAGATATACAGATACAACAAGACGTAGGCTTGATAGATAAAAAATTTGTCCTAAGCATTAAAAATGAAGATTTTGATAAGAATCAAAGTAAGTTTTACGATGCAGTGGTTATAGCCTGTGGCGGAATGGCGGCGCCTAAGACCGGTTCCGATGGAAGCGGCTATAAATTGGCAGTCTCTCTGGGTCATATTATTACAAAGACAGTCCCTGCGCTGGTACAGCTGCGCTGTAATGAAACATTTTTTAAAAGCGTAGCAGGAGTTCGTACGGATGCCGCCCTTAAACTTTATATTGACGGAAATAAGGAGGCTTCGGTAAGGGGTGAGCTGCAGCTTACAGAATATGGCATTTCCGGTATTCCGGTTTTTCAGTTTAGCAGGCAGGCAGCATACGGACTTTTACATAAAAGAACAGTTACGGTGGATATAGACTTTTTACCGGATTATAATGAAGATGAATATAAACGGTTGTGGGAAGAAAGATGGGAAAGGCAGTCTCATCAGACCATGGAGCAGTTTTTGACAGGTATATCCAATAAAAAAATAAACCAGCTCATTATTAAACTGGCCGGAGTGAAACCACATAATGTGACAGGGGATGTCAATGCAGCAGCCAGGGGTAAAATCGTATCTTTGTATAGACAGCTTACTGTTTCCGTGTGCGGAACAAACGGATTTGAGAATGCACAGGTTAGTGCCGGCGGGGTTACTGCAGAGGAACTAACAGGTGATTTGGAATCTAAGATTATACCGAATCTTTATTTTGCCGGAGAAATTGTGGATATAGACGGAATCTGCGGAGGTTATAATCTGCAGTGGGCCTGGAGCAGCGGTGCGATTGCAGGGCGTGCAGCCGCCACTAAAAAATAAGAGGGTATGACTGAAAAATGATTAGAATAAACCAGCTCAAGATACCGGTTTCATTTTTTGATAAAACCTCATTTTCGCATATTAAAGAAAATGATAACAAAGATGATAATCTAAAAAATGAACTTATAAAAAAAGCAGCATCCCTATTAGGTATCAGCAAAGATGAAGTCTGCGCACTTAAGATTGTTAAAAAATCAATAGATGCAAGAAAGAAGCCTGAAATATATTATATATATACGATAGATGTGGAAGTCGAGAATGAAGACGAACTACTTAAACGATTAAGTAAAAAGCGCACACACCATGGTGTCGGTAATCAAATAGCTAAAGCGGAAGAAACCGAGTATCGGATTTCCACACCGTCCCAATCCTCGTTAAAGCATCGACCGGTAATAATCGGAACAGGTCCGGCAGGGCTCTTTTGCGGATATTATCTTGCACGATACGGTTATAGACCAATTTTGCTTGAGAGGGGCAAAACAGTCGAAGACAGACAAAAAGATGTGGAGGAATTTTGGAAGAGCGGGACACTTAATCCTGACTCAAATGTTCAGTTTGGAGAGGGCGGAGCAGGAACATTTTCGGATGGTAAGCTCAACACCCTTATAAAAGATAAGAACGGAAAAAATAAAGAGGTGCTTAGGATTTTTGTAAATGCAGGAGCGCCAGAGGAAATTCTGTACGAAGCCAAGCCGCATATCGGTACAGATATATTGATGAAGGTAATAAGAAACATACGAAATGAGATCATTGCAAACGGCGGAGAAATACGTTTTGAAAGCAAGGTAACGGATATAGTAATCGATAAAGGCGCAGTAAAGGAAGTTATAATTAATGACAGCGAACACCTTCCTACCGATGTTGTGGTGATTGCCATAGGTCACAGTGCAAGAGACACATTCCGAATGCTGCATAATCATGGAATTCCTATGGAGTCAAAAGCGTTTGCAGTGGGATTAAGAGTTGAACATCCGCGCAAAATGATAAATCAACTCCAGTACAGGATAAAAGAAAGTAAGCTTCTTCCGACTGCGGACTATAAGCTGACCGCCAGATCAAAAGACGGCAGGGGAGTTTATTCTTTCTGTATGTGTCCGGGCGGTTATGTGGTAAATGCTTCCTCACAGAGCGGACGTCTGGCTGTAAACGGTATGAGTTACAGCGGCAGAAACGGTAACAATTCAAACAGTGCGATAATAGTTACGGTAACTCCCGAAGATTTTGGCAGTGTACATCCGCTTGCCGGAGTTGAATTTCAACAGCGGCTGGAAGAAAAGGCATACATAATCGGAGAAGGTAAGGTGCCGGTGGAAACTTACGGTGATTTTAAAGAGGCTGTAACCGGTGAGTTAAAAACTAAGTCAGTCATTAAACGGGAATATCCTGCTTTCATACCGGAGATAAAGGGTGCTTACGGCTTTGCTCCGGTTCACAAAATCCTGGCGGGACCTCTGAATAATGCTTTTATAGAAGGAATGGAACAGTTTGGAAATATAATGCCGGGATTTGCGGACAGCGGAGTATATGTTTCGGGGGTGGAGAGCAGAACATCTTCTCCGGTGCGCATACATAGAGATAAAACAGGGCAGTCAGAGATTAAGGGACTGTACCCCTGCGGGGAAGGTGCCGGATATGCGGGAGGAATTACATCGGCTGCTATGGATGGCATTACCGTAGCCGAGAAGATAATGGAGGATAAGTAAATGACAGACATTAGAGAAAGCCTTAAAGATAAAAAACGTATTGTTGTAAAAATAGGTTCATCATCCTTACAGCATGCGCAGACCGGAAATCTGGATTATGCCAAACTGGATATACTTGTAAGGGAACTGTGCGATTTGAGGAATAAGGGCAAGGATGTGGTGCTTGTTACATCCGGGGCCATTGCCGTAGGTAAAAAGGCGGTTCAATTAAGTGACAAAACAGACGACAACCCCATTGCGGTAAAACAGGCATATGCGGCAATAGGGCAGGCAAGACTGATGATGACATATCAGAAAATTTTTGCCGAATACAATCAGGTGGCAGCGCAGATTCTAATGACCAAATATACCATAGTTGATAATCTTAATCGCTTTAATGCACGCAATACCTTTGCGGAGTTGTTTAAACTTGGTGTAATTCCGATAGTAAATGAAAATGATACCGTGGCTACACATGAAATTGAAATCGGAGATAATGATACGCTTTCTGCAATAGTGGCTTCGCTGGTAGATGCCGACCTGCTTCTCCTTTTATCCGATATAGACGGACTCTATACCGATGACCCGCACAATAATCCGGATGCCAGGTATATAGAGGTAGTGGAAGAACTGACACAGGAATTGATGGAAATGGGTAAAAAAACTACCGGAAGTGATTCGGGAACAGGAGGAATGAATACCAAGCTTCAGGCAGCGAAGATTGCAAGCAGCGTAGGGATTGATATGGTTATTGCCAACAGTAATGATGTCAGAAATATACGTCGTATTCTGGACGGAAAAAATATCGGAACTTTATTTGTAGCAAATGTTGATGAACAATTTGATCTGCCTCTGTATGTACAGCAGATGCATGTTCGTTGATTTGTTTAAGAAAGGCATAGGTATTCTATGAGTGAAGATAACAAAAATTATACAATGGATGAAATGATTAAAAGGATTAACGATCTGTATCATAAATCACAATCCGAAGGTTTGACTGATATTGAAAAGGAAGAGCAGGACAAACTTCGTCATGCTTATGCCGCCAATGTCAGAAATAATCTTCGCGGGCAGCTTAACAATATTTCCATAGTGGAAAAAGACGGTTCGGTTACAAATCTTGGAGAAAAGTTTGGTGCAAATGAAAAAAACTGATGAAGAGAGCGGATTAGACAAAAAGACATATCCGGCAGAAGAGAAAAAGAGATTAAGACAGGAAATTCTTGAAATAAGAAACTCAATGCCGTTATTAATGCGCAGACAGAAAAGTGATAAAATCTTGCAGACGGTTTATGATATTGGAACATATAAAGATGCGGAAGTGATCTTGACTTACGTTGATTACCAAAGTGAAGTAATGACATCACCCTTATTAGAGAAAGCTCTTTTTGAAGGCAAAAAAGTCTATTGCCCTAAGGTGTCCGGAAATGATATGGACTTTTATCGTATAAGGAGTCTTGATGATCTTAAAGAAGGCTATAAGGGAATCCGTGAGCCGGATGAGGGAGAGTTGTTTGTTGGTATGCCGCGAAATTCGCAGTATAAAAACCCCCTTGTTATAATGCCTGGAGTGGTTTTTGATATGGACTGTCACAGGATAGGCTACGGAAAAGGTTTTTATGACAGATTTCTGACACGAATGTCAGAAAATGGAACGGATTTTTATAAAATCGGATTGGCATATGAGTGTCAGCTTGTTGATAAAGTGCCGTATGAAACGCATGATATCGGTATTAATGCAATAGTGACCGAAAACGATATATATGGGAGGGAAACATAATATGTACAATTTGGATGAAATCGGAAAACGTGCGGTGGAAGCTAAATATGTTTTACAGGCTCTTACTTCCGTAAAAAAGGATGAGGCACTCAGGGCGGTGGCCAAGGCCCTTCTTGCAAGAGAGCAGGAAATGATGGAAGCCAATAAGAAGGATTTGGAAATTGGCAAAAAAAACGGAATGCCTGAGGGTTTACTTGATAGATTGGAACTCACTCATGAGCGGATTGCGGCAATGGCTGAAGGACTTGAACAGGTTGCAGGACTTTCGGATCCGTTGGGAGAGGTATTAGAGAGCTTCAGCAGACCAAACGGCCTTCAGATCACAAAACTGCGTGTGCCTTTCGGAGTAATAGGAATAATCTATGAATCAAGGCCAAATGTTACAGCCGATGCTTTCGGACTCTGCTTTAAGACAGGAAATGCGGTTATATTAAAAGGCGGTAAGGATGCGATCAATTCCAATATAGCAATAACAAATATTATCAGAGATACCCTTGCCAAAGAAGGTATTATCGAGGATTCCATACAGCTTATTACCGATACTGACAGAAGTGTGACCAAAGAGTTTATGAAGATGAATAAGTATGTGGATGTGCTGATTCCAAGGGGCGGTGCAGGGCTTATCCGCACAGTTGTGGAAAACAGCACAATTCCGGTTATAGAGACCGGAACCGGTAACTGCCATATTTACATTGATGAATATGCGGACATTATGAAAGTTGTTCCGATAGTAATGAATGCCAAGACCCAGCGTATTGGCGTATGTAATGCCTGCGAGTCACTGGTGGTTCATGAGAAAATAATGAAATTAGTGCTTCCCGCAATCGGAAAGGCACTGGGCGAAAAAAATGTGGAAATCAGAGGCGATAAGAGCGTAAAAAATATACTTTCGGACTGTGTGGAGGCAACCGAAGAAGACTATGGAACGGAATATCTGGATTATATAATTTCCATTAAAACGGTGGCATCGATAGATGAGGCAATTGAACATATAAACCGCTATACAACCAGACATTCCGATGCAATCATTACAGAGAATGACGAGCATGCCCGGATGTTTCTGGATAAAATTGACTCTGCCTGCGTTTATGTGAATGCTTCGACCAGATTTACCGACGGTTTTGAGTTCGGCTTCGGAGCCGAAATCGGTATAAGTACCCAGAAGCTCCATGCCAGGGGACCTATGGGGTTAAAAGAGCTTACCACTTATAAATATAATATAGTTGGAAACGGTCAGATCAGGTCATAAAGATTTATATATAAAACGGGTGTTTGATATATTTAAAATATATAATATTTTGTATATTTTACTAATTTTTTTTGATTTATGTATTTGTTTTTATGAAAATATATGAT
Organism: Lachnospiraceae bacterium; assembly: GCA_022510525.1. Taxonomy (GTDB): domain Bacteria; phylum Bacillota; class Clostridia; order Lachnospirales; family Lachnospiraceae; genus UBA3282. The sequence continues at coordinate 19,486 of JAFLTH010000054.1, forward strand.
ATAATAAATCGAATGCTGTATTTTGAGGACGGTATAAATATATTATATATATTTATATGTGCGATTGAGTGGTTATCAAAGCATTTAAAATAAATAAAAAATACAATTTTGAGAGGATTGAACGATGGACAATAAGAAAAAAGGTATAAGCGTTTTAGTAAAAATAGTACTTATGTGCTGTATCCCGATGGTCATACTGGGAACTGTGATTTCATTTTATTCGGTCAATGTGCTTAAGAACGCAATGCAGGATGAGGCCTTGAAATCATTGAACTACCTGTGCCAGAGTGTTATGGCGGCTTATGAAGAAATCGCTCCCGGGGATTATCATTTGGAGGAGGAAGATCTTTATAAAGGTGATTATTCTATTACTGAAAATATAGATGTAATAGACAGTTTTACAGACGGTTTTACGACTGATACGACCTTGTTTTTTGGAGATACCAGACGTGCAACCTCTCTGCTGGATGCGCAGACCGGGGAACGTATAGTGGGAACTACTGCTTCCGATGCGGTAATTGAGGCCGTACTTAAAAAAGGACAAGATTATACCGCTACAAATATTACGATTAATAATAAGAATTATTATGCTTACTATAAACCGTTAAGGAACAGTGACGGAAATATTGTGGGAATGATATTCGCGGGAGAACCAAGTGAGGAAGTTGATAAACTTATAACTCAGAAGATAGTCGAAATAATAGGAATCGCCTTATTTATTCTGATAGTAGCATTAGTTGTATGTTATCTTATGGTAAAAGCAATCGTGAGGGTTATCACTCATGCGGAAGAACTGCTCAAAAATATTTCAGCCGGTACGCTGCGTGCTGAGCAGGATGAAAGAACTGCCAGATTTACTCAGAAGGCTTTGGCCAGAAATGATGAAATCGGTAAGATGATCCAATCTATGTTTGGTCTGGTAAAGAAACTTATAGAGACTATGACGAGAGTTAAGGAAACAACTAATAATCTGCTTCAGTCCGGAGACGCACTTGAGTCTATGGCATCACAGACCAGTGTTACTACAGATGAAATCAGTCGTGCAATAGAAGAGGTATCAAAAGGAGCCACTATACAGGCAGAAGAGATCGAATCGGCAACTATGCAGGTATCCACTATTGGTAACATGATTGAAAGCATTGTTACAAGCGTAAAAGAGCTGGATGAAGTATCTCTTAAGATTAAGCAGGCGGATGATGAATCCGAGGTAATCATCAGAGAACTTGGCGAATCAAATGACAAGACAATTCAGGCTATCAAGAAGATAGATGAATCAGTACATACTACCAATGAATCTGTTGGAAAAATTCAGGAAGCTGTCAATCTGATTACAGCGATTGCCAGCGAGACAAGCTTACTTGCTCTGAATGCAAGTATCGAGGCTGCAAGGGCAGGAGAGGCAGGACGTGGATTTGCGGTTGTTGCATCCCAGATTTCAAAATTGTCTGAAGATTCCAATAATTCGGCTAAGACTATTGAAGATATCATTCATCAGCTTGCGGCAGATTCAGAAGCTTCTGTTCAGATTATGGCGGATGTCAGCGAAGTTATGGCAGAGCAACAGAGTAAGTTGAATGAAACAAGAGAGAAATTTGCTGATGTAAGTAAGGGTATTGAGTTATCTATGTCAGAGACCAGCAAGATATTCGCACAGACTAAGGAATGCGATGAAGCAAGAATTAAGGTTACTGATGTAATTGAAAATCTTTCAGCGGTTTCTCAAGAGAATGCAGCATCTACAGAAGAGACCAATTCTTCTATGCAGGAACTTAACTCTACCATTAATCAGCTTGCAGAAGCAGCTAGAGATCTGAAAGATATTTCAGATAAGCTTGGAGAGGATATTGCATTCTTCAAGATTTAATGGATTACTCCTTTTTGTAAGGTATTGAAAAGGGATATATTATGGACAATGAATTAAATATGTCTGTTTCTCCAATATGCGTAAAGGATGGGAAGAAATATGCCTTTGTATCGTTTACTGACGGTACAAGGACTGCAGAAGGCAAGATTCCCGATTGCATTATTACCAATAATGCCGGCTTCAGTAAAGATGAAGTGCAGCAATTGGAGGATTATATGAGGCAGGAATTGCCACAGCTTAAGAAAATGGCTGCGGGGATTGATGTAATGAAAACTTTTTTAGAGACATAAAATATGACCACCCTAATCGGGGTGGTCATATTTGCGTTATATTATGCAAATATGCGGGCAAAGGACTTGACAAAACAGATAGGACTATATATAATTATCGTTATATAACAACAATTATATAAAGAGGAAAGATATCATGCCACCAAGAGCAAAGATCACAAAAGATATGGTTGTCGATGCTGCCTTTGCGGTTGCTCGTAAAACAGGTGCGGAAAACATCAATGCAAGGACAG
>JAFLTH010000055.1 GCA_022510525.1 Lachnospiraceae bacterium
ATGTCCTGACAACACGCTCGCCGTCCACATAGACCAGATCCGCGTGAGCTCCTATGCAGTCCTCGCCGCCCCGCTCAATCGCATGAACCAGTTTCGATACTGCATCAGGCGTGCAAAGCTTATCATTGCACACCGCCACAATATCTCCGGTACACATACCCCATGCTTTATTCATGGCGTCATACAGTCCGCTGTCCGGCTCGGAAATCCAGCGGACGCTTATGGCGGCAGAGTTATCCGACGATCCGATTCGTGTCTTATCTGCATGACGCTCTGCAAACTCCCGAATCACATCGACCGTTCCGTCCGTAGATCGGCCGTCAACAATCACAACCTCTATGTTGGGATAATCCTGTGACTCAATACTCTCCAATGTGACCGTAAGATTGTCTTTCACATTATAAGTTGTCACTAATAAAGATACTTTCTGCATATCACAAATTTTACCTTATTTGGGAGAAATATGCAATCGTGGGGGACTTTTAAGTGCCAAACATGTCAAAGGATCTCATCACTCTCTCCATTTGATTTCCGACCACATACTCAATTCTTTCATTATTAATTCCAATTTCCTGCAACAGATAATATTGGAGAACTCCCATAAGAATACCGTTTACGTATGGCATTTTCTCAGCCGGAAAGGTTCTGTCCTTTTTCTCTTCTGCGTAATGGGTATAGTAATTGCGGGTATCTAATACCAGTTGAATAAATTCATCCTTACGATAATCAAGATAGGAAAAGACATACTTAAAATTAGCAAGAAACAAGTATCCCAGACGGCTTTTGAGATGAATACTCTTACTCTTTTTCTCATCCTGCGCAATCAATAAGTTTCGATATGCCAGCACATGCTCATTCCAGTCTTCCCCCTCTTGCAGAGAATATGTTTCTCTCAAGAAAACGTCTACCATTGTAATATACTGTTTCAATGAGTCACATACAAATCTAGCGTGATAGGTCTCCAATGCCTGTACGAGATTCAGAAAAAGCATTTCAGCCGAAATCCCCCGAAACCTATGGGCTGCTTCGTACAGTTCTACCACCGGCTTCAGCTTTTCATATTTGTTATACCAATTACGCAGACATCTGCAATCTTCTGTGATTAAATCCTGCATCGAGAACAACCATTCCCAATTTTTTCCGGGAATCGTCTTACCCTCTATGCGATCTCCCACAAAAGCCTCCACGGGATGAATATAATCGGGGAATATATCCTCATCCTTATGAGAAGTATGATAATACTCAAGTTTCTCAAGATAAACCGCCCTGTTCATGCCAAACGTTATCAGGTCACTTAATGTACTGATGTCCAATCGGATTTGTTCCCACGCAGCGTCTGTCTGATATTCCAGTGTCATAGCTACACCTTGGGATAATCGATATTCTTTTTGAAAAGACCACATGGAAATCTTACCTTGATACGGGACAATTCGCAAACAGAGATTCTCATGTATAGCAAAGCAAACTTCCGGTTTACGATTCCAGACGAACTTATCCCCCGAAGCATCCGCTTCATAAGAACACATGCCGCTCCATTCGACAATGTCGCCAAAATCTACATCAACTTTTCGGAAACAAAGTTTATCCGCATTATCTACATCCAAATGCCAAAATGCCGCTCCAACCTCAACTATAGCAGTTGTGTTCTGTCCAATCCTATTATTCAGGCTGCCTATATTACAATCGTACAGCAGAATACTACCTCCGGTATTAATTTCACCTTTTATCAAATCACAATGGCCCCAAGCTTTCATAGGGGCCATGAATTCGCCATCTTTTGCCACTGAGACAATTTGAAGATAAATCTGCTTCTTTTCCCTATGAATGAATAGAAAACCTGAAAAAGTTTCATCCGTCCGTGGGATATACCATTGTCCGTGTAATTCCAGTTCGTCTTGCATTTTTGTTCTTCTCCATTCTTCAAGAAACAAACTTCAAACTCATATAACAAATTTTACCTTACGCGAGAAAGCCTACACTACCGTGCAGGCTTCTCAATCATTGACTTCGTGATCGAAACATTCATCTTTTCCCTTCTTGGCTATATCAACCCCAGATAATATAATATGGCACCTCCTATCACGGTACCTGCCAACGTGAGCATTGCTGTAACGATAATAGTCTTGACATTACTTGTTACTTTACTAACAGCTTTATTACCTATTAATTCATCATGTAAACTACTTGTGGTTTCATTCACGTTTTTTAGTGTTTCACTCATATTAGCCAAACGTTCTCCATATAAGATATTTTCTCTGGCAATTCCTTCAATTTTTCCTTCTACATGATCCAACTTGTTTGATAAACTATTTGTTTCTTCTTCTCTTTTTGCAGATTCTTTTATTAGGTCTTTGGCAAACTCTTCAACCTGACTTTTTAAATAGCGAACATCCTCCTTTAATTTTTCCTGGCTATCCTCAAACGCCTTTTGCAAATTGCGCAATTCCTCAGCTAAATTTTGCGGATTTACAGGAACATATTTGTCAATAAGTTCTTGTAAACGCTGTGGAAAATCCTCAATTGAACTGGGAATGTCGTCGTCCGTAATTTCCTCTCCATCGGAAAGCCTAAAAAAGTTAGCTCCTACAATCTTAGTTCCCACTTTCAGCTTATATGGTTTCCCGGCTACATTTTTCAAGCCAAAAACCAAATAACCCTCATACCTCGGATCAACAGTTAGACCACCTAATAACTCAATACCATCTTGCGACAGGCTTCTTTTAGGACTTAGCTGAATATATATATCTTTTGGTAATGATAATCTCTCCTTACTTAATACAAAAACTACTTCGCCGGGTTCGACCACCGCCTTGTTTTTTTCATCAACTGTTAGTAAATCTTTCTCTATATCTATAGGGTCGCCAAAATACGATTTAAGTAACTTAGAGCCCAGTCTAAAATCATATTTTATTCCTTCTGCACAGTTCATATCGGCATTTTGAATTATGTTCCCTTGTGAAACTAATTCCTTTAATTCTACACCTGTAATTATTTTCGCCATAAAATACTTTCCTCCCATGCGTATCATCATAATTATAACATCTCCTACTATATATTGCAACACACAAGACAAATACTACTATATAATGTTGTTTCCAGTTTTACCATTTTTATATAATCTTAGTCCTAACGCGTATTACAAAGTTTTGTATAATTTATTCTATGAAATTATATGTCCAATATTACGGACTTAAGGCCTCAATTTATAAACAATTTATAATAAATTGATAACATTAATTTATAATCTCGCATAAAATAAATAAGGGCCAAGCCATATAACCTGCTCTGCCCTTAAGTACCAAGATCATATCATACATTATTTAATTATGTACCAAACTTTACATAACTGATTTACCACACAACCATTGCATATACTTCCACTTTTCTTTACAATTCAATGAATTCTTTGCTCTTTCTACATATCCTATCTGACTGTATACCATACGCCGGAAGTCGCGTTCTTGATTTCTATCCAGTTTCAATTCTCTATATATTTCCCGTAGATAATCTATATTAGATTTATCTATAGATACCTCGTTATTTTCTTCATCACACAAAGCATATATCATATAACCTATTACCCAAAACGGTAATAATCCAACAGGAGTTCGATATTTATGTATTACCTGTTCAATATACTCTTTCAATATAGCGTTCATATGATCGAATGAAACGTCTCTACTTAATGCAATACTTATAAACGCAATCAAGCTATTCATACTTTGCACATATTTTACATACTTTCTTCCACGTAATTTATAGGATATCTCCGTAACGAATCGGCTTTTGGATCCTCTAAATTCATAACCTTCACTATCCCCAAATATTTTAATCAAATATGGTTGAATACAACTTATTGATGTACACGGTATTACTGTATCAATGAAAAAACAAATTGCTTGGATTATTGTTCCAACAACCTTTTCGTTTTCATTCCTTAATGAGAATTTCATAAGTCCCCAAGCTATAGTAAAGATCAAAACAATTAGTAAATATCTACATAGTGCATTCTCTTTTACTCTTCTTCTACTCTCCTCCTTATCCAACCACGAAGAATAAAAAATAGTTTCAATTTTGCTTACATTAATTTTTTCACACAGAGAAAAATATTGATTATATAAATATTCAAAATTTATTTCGATTGCAGTTTTATCATCCCATCTTTCTTTCATATGTGTCGTATCTAAATTCGACATACCCAATAATTGATATAATTTATTTAATAATACTAATTCTTTATTGCTTGAAGAAAACAGGAGTAGAAAGATAACTCTAAAGACACAAAACAGACTTATTATATTTATGATGAATGCATATTCCAAAGCCATGAATCTGATGACGTCAAAATATGATACAAGCTCACCATCTAGTAGAGAAAGCACAGCCAAACTTACCATTATACAACTATAAAACAAATTTCTAATCCAAAAACCAAAATTATATTGTTCCAGAACATCCGACAGCGAAAATATAATATAAAAGTTTTTTTCTCTTAATATGAGAACAAATGCCATTGCAAAAACCATTGCAGTAAACGTCATACTAACAGTACATATAATACTAATGTTATTTTTTTCAAGTACCTTATAAATATATGCCTCACATTTAACATTGAAAAAAGCCAATGGTATAGCAGCGACTATCATTGTAATAAACCAAAAAAAGATGACATTTGACTCATTTTGATAGGATATTCTTTGTTTCTTGTACTTCAAGGCATTTTCGCCAAACACCTCGGTTGAAAAGTCAGGAGATTGCCGGATCATCATAATAAAAATTCCCAAAATTGGAATAAGCGGATAAATATACGCTATAGATTTGTCAAAAATATTAAATATCGAAAAGAAGATCTCCATCTTTCTTATCCTCTTGTGTGCACAATGTTGTTGATAGCGAATACGCCAGTGTGTACATCTGCTACATCTGTAGTATATTTGCATGCATTTCTAAATTGCACAGTCTGACTACATTATCTCACACCAACTCCTCATACGTCCTCGCGACAGCCTTGCCGTCCACAATCTCATAAATGGCATCGCAGTTTTTGATGGTAGTAAGCCTGTGGGCAATGATAATCAAGGTCATCTTACCATGGAGGGAGTCAATTGCTTCCATAACAGACTTCTCCGTCTCATTGTCAAGAGCGGAAGTCGCTTCGTCCAAAATCAGAATCTCCGGGTCATGGTATAATGCTCTGGCTATACCGATTCTCTGCCTCTGCCCGCCTGACAGACGCACACCTCTATCACCCACTTCAGTATGAATTCCATTCGGAAGACCTAACACAAAATCCAACAAATCGGCCTTCTCCAACGCCGCCTTAACACTATTCTCATCTATCTTGGACTCTTCAACCCCGAAAGCAATATTTTTGCAGATGGATGTATCGGATAGGTAAATACTCTGGGGGACATAGCCAATCAACCGTCCCCATAAGCTCGGAATCTTTCTGATATTGACATCATCCAGAAGTACTTCTCCTTCATCCGGACTTAAAACTCCCAAAATCAAGTCAGCCAGTGTAGACTTGCCGGCACCGGACTCTCCGACGAATGCAACTGATTTCCCCTTGGGGATTTCCAGACTCAGCTGATTCAGTACTTTCTTCTGCTCACTGTTATAGGAGAATGTTAAGTTCCGTATATTAACAGATTTTTCAAAAGTTAAATCCCGGTACTTCTCTTCATCTTCGACTTCTGCATTATAGAAAGCATCATTATACTGACGTGCATCCACGACATTCTCATATACTGCATTCAATCCCGGTATGGCACTTGAAATCATATTAATGGAATTGGATATCTTACCGAGCGCCGGCAGAATTCTAAATGCACCGATTGCAAAAGAAGCCAATACCGCCACAAAATTTTCCGGATTGGAAACATTCACGATTCTAATTCCTAAAATAACCATGATGCCAACGATACAGACAGCCTCGATAATGTAAGCCGGAATCTCTTCGCCTATACTCCGGACTACCGTAGCATTCTGCCGCTTACTTGTATTTTCTTCAAACTCTTTGACAAAATATTTCTGTTTCCGCATTACCAGAACTTCTTTAATGCCCTGAAATGCCTGCAGCAATGCCTGCGATGCCAATATATTATAGTTTCTAAACTGCATTCCCGCCTGCAGCATTCGCTTCCTAAAGAAAACAAAAATAATCAACAAACATATAAGTGCCGACAGTACGACTCCGAGTGCGATCTGCCAGTCTGCATAACACATATAAATACAGATAAATGCTGCTATCATCAACTGTGTGACCGTCTGGATTAAGCCATTTATGATCTGAAAAAGAGAATTTATATCCTCGAAGACTCCCTGTCTTAATTCGTTAACGTTCCGATTCAGGAAAAAACTATATCCACGATTCATATAGGACTGCATCATAAATACAGAGCACTCCCGCTGCACTTTACAGGAATATTTGTACTTTAACCAGCAGAAAAAAATAAAATATAGATTTTTAAATATATATACCAAGACAACCGCAAAGATAACGAGAACAATCAAGCCTTCATTTGTATGGATTCCCAGAAAATCCGTTACATTCCTGACATACAAATTATCAAACAACTGCTCAGGCTGCAAGAGCGCATTCACCAACGGTACAATAACAGAAACCCCGAGTGTCTCTAGCGCAGCCGTAATAAAAGAACATATTAGGACTACTATGCCTAAGATTTTTTGATTACGATTTAAAATTTGAAAGAGCTTACGCAGGGCATCAATTATTTTACGTATCATCATGTATCCTCATATAACAAAACCACTAAAGGCTTCTACTTTTCCCAATCCGGTGAAAAATGCTCTCCAACCTGAATAAATGATTCCTTCTTATTCCAGTTACAGTGTGAGGACTGGTAGCAGCGCTTACAAGGATCGTCCATGTGCTGCATGTCATTTACCACGCTGCGATATTTCTGATACTCAGGGGCATTCCAGATATCCATAAAATTCTTGTTCATATCATACTGAAAGAACTGAACGGGAGTGGACATACAAGGGCGCACAAAACCATCCGAACCCAGAAAGAAGTCTCTCCATGCCACAAAACAATCCTTATGTAATTTTTCTCCTGCCTCATCCTGCCCGGGAATATGGGGAAGTTTCAATATGATCCCCAGTTCTTCTCCCACGGCGATGGCTTCATCAAAAACTCGGCTTACTTCTGCTTCATGTCCCCACAGACTTTCGTTCATCAAGTCATCGCCAAAAACAGTCAGATATACAACCTTAACTTCCTCAATGCCTATCTCGGCAGCCAAGCGCACAAGATCCGGAAGTTCATGCAAATTAGAGCGCATTGCACAAAAAACAAAATTTATCCAAGGATATTGCAAACCTCGTTCCTTTTTGATTCGTACAATATCCTTCAAATCTTCCGTTATCACATCTATTTTAGATCCTCTCCGAATACGCCCGTTCGTTTCATCGGTAGCACCGTCCAGACTTACCGCAAATACATCCACATTATAGTCAAAAATAGCATCTTTAATCTTCTTAAGATTCATACCATTAGTACAGAAGTATTTTCGCGCACTATGCCTGTTGATGATTTCCAACATCTCAATAAAATTCGGATGAATGGTAGGTTCTCCCCATCCCATTAAGGTAACTTCCTCAATAGTATCCATCAACGGCTCAAAACTACGGAAAACATCCATGTCAAATACCGTCGGCTTAAAATCAGCAGCATTTCTGCCACACATAATACAATTCAGATTACAGGCATTGGTCAACTCAAATACAAGCCTTCTGGGATAGGACTGCAAAACTGTCTGTCCCGTCTCCAGCTCCTTCATATTTCTGTCACTGTTTTCCTTTTGTTTTGCCGTCAGCTCTTTACCACTAAATAGATTTTTGGTTTTTGCACGTATTATCATATTAGTTCCTTTCCTTCTTCATCATGTATATCTCATAAAAATATCATTATTTTTATTTTATGAAGGTAATTCCTCTAAGAACGGATATAAATCATCAAACTCAGCAGCCTTCAACGATCCGTCCGGCATAACCTTGGAAGCAATCCTAGGTTCAATCGGTGCAAATTTCTGTACCATTATCTCGCATACCACCGGTTCCTCCGCCGCAAGCACCTCTTGTATCTTATGCTCCAACTCTTCTTCTTTGGTAATCTTTACTGCTTTAACATTATATGCCTCTGCCACCCTGCAAAAATCCGGAGTCTGCAAGCCGCTGTCAGGACCTACTCCAAGGAAACGATCATCCATGTAGTTGTGCTGATTGTGTCTAATCAACATATATCCATCGTTGTTGTACACAAAAAGCTTTACAGGAATCTTGTTGTAGCTGAGCGTGGCAAGTTCCTGAATATTCATCTGAGCACTGCCATCGCCCGTGATGGCAATCAATTGTCTCCCCTGCTGCCAAGCGCCAATCGCCGTTGCCCAAAATCCCATACAGGACAATCCTCCCGATATCAAATAGCGCTGTCCCTCTTTTAGTCTCCAGCTTTGGGACACAATATTACATACACTTCCCGTATCCACAACAATATTGGCTTGTCCGTCCGCTAAATCCGACAACTTTTTAGTTACCCAGTATTCGTTAAGGGGTGTTTCCTTCTGATATTCGGGCTTCACATTGGGATATTTCATACGCATTTCCGTACAATGCACTTTCCACTGCTGACGTTCCTCCGGAACAGAACCCGTAAGATTCTCTAACAAAGCGGTTATAAATGTTTTCACATCTATATGATACTTATAATCTACCGGCACGTCCTCTTTTGCCAATTCTTTTTCATCTATATCTACCATAATCTTGACTGCATTTTCAGCCAGTCTCTGCGGATAATAGCCAATGGTAGAGATGGATAGCCTGCTTCCCAGTATCAGCAATAAATCACACTGCTGAATTGCAAAGTGGGACGCTCTGTCACCATAAGCTCCCGGTCTTCCAACAAACCACTCACTATCAGAATCAATTACGTCAATACCACCTCTGGAAGTTACAATCGGAGTTTGAATCCTACTACTCAACTCTTGCAGTTCCGCTACTGCCTGTCCACACCTCACGCCATACCCTGCTAAAATAAGAGGTTTCTTAGCGCCTGCTATCAACTGCGCTATCTTTTGATAATCAATACTTCGTGCCATTTCCTCTGCAGGCGTAAGGAAACCTTCCATTTCCTCCGGCACCTGCCGGTTTTGAATATCTACCGGCACATCTATCCATACAGGCCCTTTTCTTCCGCTCATTGCCTGATAATAGGCCTGCTCCATGTGCATCCTGATATCTTCCGGCCTCATTACCGCCGCAAAATATTTTGTAATGGGTGAAACAATCGGTTCCAGATTTAAACTCTGTGTGCCGTGCTGTCTGATTCCCGTCTTTATTTCATAATCCAGTAAACGTGAATTCGCCTGTCCAGAAAGCACAAACATGGGGGAAGAATCGAGATAAGCCTGAGCAACACCTGTAATGGCATTGGTGGCTCCCGGTCCGATTGTCACCAGACAACACCCCGGAATATCATTGTGTACCCTTCCATAACCATCCGCCGCCATAGCAGCTGCCTGCTCATGATGGCAGCAGACTGCCTTCACTTCTTTATTTCTGCACAGAGAATCAGTCAGCCACATGGCAGAACTTCCGGATACCATGTAAACCGTAGTACATCCTTTTTGCTGAAGAAAATCAAAAATATATTCTGATACGGTCATTCCATACCCTTTCTTCCATCATCGGAAACACTTAATCACATTTTCAGCGGCTTTCTTTCCGCTTAACAGACTCTGTCCTGTCCAGAGATAATCCCATTCTCCAAAGCGTCCTGCACAAAATATGCCCTTTGTATTCAAAAAAGAATGAATGATATCTCTCGCATGATAGATGCCCGGTGTAAACATGATATTTGCGTATTTCTTCATACGCACATCTTTTACTATAATATCATTCCTGTCAAACAATTTCAATCGTAAGCGCAGAATAACAACTCTGAAAGGTAAATTCGTCCAAACTCCATACAAATGCATCTGTCTGTATATTTGAACATTTGTCCTGCGCAATCGGAAAGTTATCCACATTCCCTCGACATATTTATGCGTTTACTAATTTCCGTGGATAAGTTTTATGCAATTTCTGCATTTTCTTCTTAGCAGGCATCACTTCCTTTGCTATAATTACCTTAGTCGAAGGGTACATTTTCTGTATCTTCTGCAGATATATCTTCTCCTATTAGTTGCCGTGCAAAGCTGGCTAGCAGTGCAGAAGATATATTTTTTATTGTCTGCTTTATCCCCTTCTTTTCCAATAAAAAATGTTCATACAGCTGCCGGATGAAATCCGCTATCCGATAGATCAGGTAATGATTCTTCAACGCATTCGCATGAAAGCTGCATGCATGCGTTATATCCCCCTGCCAGTTCTTCTGGCGGTTGAATCCCTCATTTTCTATCTTCCTGCGCAGATGCCCGCACTCCGCCGTTTTTCAGCATTCTTTCCGTGATGTTCAATGAGGTAATCGACTGGAATGCTGTCACTCTGCCTTGCCTATTTTTCCTTTCTCCGGAATCGCCTCATATTCCTCCGCAATGCTCAGGATGCTGCCGTCTTTGAACCGCAGCAGATAGTCCCAGCCGTAATCTTTACAGTTCTCCATTACCGGCTCCGACGCATACAGGCTGTCTCCAACAGAAGGACCAGCAGTCTCGGGTATCTTTTTTGATCTTTTCTGCCAGCCTCCGGAACGCTTTTATCTCACAATCCTGTTTGTACTGTTCTTCACTCATCCCGCAGTACCGCTCACGGTATTCGCCACTGTTCTCTATGAACTCGCTCCCAATGCTGCATACCGGACCCTCTCCCAGATATATCTTTGCCTCCAGCACATCCAGATGATAGTTTGCGTGCTCATTTTCGGTTCCTTTTTCATAATGTTCCCTGCGGACGGTTATTGCATTGCTCAAAAATTGTTCTCCAGTTAGCAAGCCGGACTTCATGAGTGATCTTATCCATCTTGTATCCTTATGAAAACTAGCTAGTTTTTTTAGTCTGCCATAGATCACTCTAATAATCTAGGCGCGGGGCTTGACGTTTACGAAACTCCAACGCACTCACCAGAGTCTATCCGACCCATAAATGAAAAGATGGCACTGCTTGGGATAAGACCAAGCAGTACCATTTTTTTGTATGGAATTCCAGCAATGTCTATTTGTTTATTTTATACTTAGGATGGTAAGCATCTATATGTTTACATATTACAGTGTCAAGGAAATCGTCATACAAGAAACAACTTATACACGATTGCAAACCATATATAGATAATCATCATTGCCCAATACTCCCCTGACCTTGCTGTGTTACAGGTCAACTGAAGCATAGAGTACAGTTTCAAAATCGTTTGGCGAATAATGCCGCAGCCAAAAACGGTATTCTGGAAGCAGTTGATGCAGATAATCCATGATTGCGAAAACATCCCCTCGCAGATGATATACGCAAATTGCGAGGTGCGGCTTGTCCCGGAGAATCGTATTTTTTGCTCCGTGTAGCGCGTCAAACTCTGCGCCCTCAATATCCATCTTGATAAACCCCACTGTACGGTCGCCAATAATGTCATCTATTGCGACAGTACGAATCGAAATCTTATTGTCGGTTTCATCCACATCAGCAACATATTCGGCAGATGACTCAGCAAATAAGATGTGACTCTGTCCTGTACCTTGGGCATTAAACGCCAACGTTCCTGACTGACTTGACAAGCCGGCGTTGACTAGCTGAAAATTCCGCAATGGTGCATCCTGCGTTTTTTTACAGCATTTGTCGTAATTGTCTGGATCAGGCTCAAAGGCAATGATAGAGGAATATTCGCCCTCACACCATTGTGCAAACCTGTAACTGCTTTCACAATCACAGCAGCCGCCGTCAATAAAGACAGTACCCCGGCGGTATAGCTCTGGGAATTCAAAATACTGCTCAACCATAGAATTATAGTCTGCCCAGCCCAGAAGATTCTTTTCAGGATAGTTGTGTTCCCGAACAAATTGGCTAATTTCCATGTAAGCCTTTTTCCCAATGACCGCAGGCACAACACAGTACTCGTCTTTATGAGCAACTAGTTCGTCAGAACTGATTACAGGTTTCCCAAGCAAGCCATCAGGGTACTCTTCTGCATCTCGTCCACAAAATCCATAAAAATCAATGTGCTCAGATTCCAACATTTCGGCAAGAAGCCTCCCCGCAATCCCTGTTCCGTACAGGAAGATCTTTTTATGCTCCTGTTTAAGTGCATCTTTCTGCGACTGGGGCCATCCCAGAAAGAAAAGCTCTTTGTTGCTCCCCTGTAACACCAAACGACTGACATTGGGAATAGACTTTTCCATATCAATGGCAAAGCGGGTCTGAAAGATTTCCTTTGATTGTTCATCCTGCAAAAGCCCGTATAATGTATGAAGCCTCTCTATAAAATGATACATCTCAAGTTCCTCCTTCGATTCGGTTCATTCAAATTAAATTATTTTTTCATTAATGGTAGCACAAATGTATTTATATTTCAACAAATGTATTCCCTTGAGTTTCCGTACATACTTAGATTATTTTATTTTAATTTACTCTTGACATATCACCAAATTGCTTATAGTCTTCAACATCTTCCCATATTTAGCCGCAAATACTATCGATCATATTTTCGGCCGCTCTCTTCCCGCTTAACAGACTCTGCCCCACCCAGAGATAATCCCATTCTCCAAAACGACCTGCATAAAAAATCCCTTCTGTTGACAAAAAAGAATGGATTTCATCCCTTGCACGATAAGTATTCGGTGTAAACATGATATTTGCGTATTTCTTCATGCGCACATCTTTTATTATAATATCATTTTTATCAAACAATTTCAATTTAAGAAGCTGCTCAATTACCTCCTCCATGACTTCATCCAAGGATTTTGTCAAAGGTTTATACTTAGAATAATATATTTCTGCCTGAAGCGCACTACAACCTGAAGGCACGTTGTTAGGTGACTTCCAGTCCGGAGAATAAATCCTTGCAGGGAAAATATCCTCGTCATAAATATAAAACCATAGGGCAGGTGAAACTTTAGGACGATTAATCCCTAACGAAACCATTACACCGGATGTATAATCCAAGTGATCTGCTGCATTCTTCACTCCCTCTGGTGCATCGGCCATAAATCCGCAAACTTCATTAATCGGAAGTGTGGAAATTAAATGTTCATAATGAACTTCCGTTCCATCTGCAAAGCCAATCTTTTTTAGTGAAGAATCAATTCTACATACTTTTTTTTGATATATAATATTACACTCTTTAGCCATGAACGACAAAAAAGACTGAAATCCCCCATATTTGGGATATCGGGCTTCTTTGGAATAATGGACTCCTGGTGTATGTGCCATCATTGCTCCGCGCAACACTTCCTCAAGTCTAGGTTCGTACATCCTGCCTTTCACCCATTTGGTCTCCAATTGCTCCGGTTCTACTGTCCAGTATTTTCTGGTATATCGAAAAGGATAAGTATGTGCAAACTCTATTCCATATACACTTTCTAACCATTGAGCATAATTAGCAGCCTCACCGTCATTTTTCTTTTCAATAAACCCTTTTATTAATCTAATTCTTTCCTCTACTGGAAGATTCACCATATTATTCTGCACCGGATGTCTCAACCATATGCCATTGTCAAAATTCAATGCTTCCGACGCATGAGTGTAGTGTTCCGTTGTATTTTCCAAATATTCTTTGGTATTGGAAGCAAAGCTGATATGCGCAAAGGTATCAAACGTAAAGCCATCAACTTGGAAGCTTCTGCACAATCCGCCGTAACCATCATCCTGTTCATAGATTACGGACTCTATTCCTGCTTTTTTTAAATGATAAGCCGCAGATATTCCTGCGATTCCTGCACCCAATATAACTACACTATTCATTTGTCGCTCCATATATTAGGCCTATCATTGTCTCCATCTGCCCTAAAAGCTCTAAAATCAGGCATGTTTCCATTAAAAAAATTTATTTCTGCATTACATTTCTCTAGAGGATCCAAACGATCAGGAATAATATTTATATCGTCTTCACAACAAACAAAACCCAGTTTTTTTAATATTTCATCTTTAATACCATAACATAGACAATCAATATACTCATAACCATTATCCCTACCAAGGTTTTCGAAAAATCGTCCGATTCCTTCCATTTCTTCTTCGCTTCCGATAATATCTACCATTCGCAGAATTTTTTGACCCCCAACACATTGTTCTCTGGTAACAAATATAGTTGAAATATAATCTTTTTCCCTTTCAATTCCCCATACCTGATATGTATACAGAGGATAAGGGAATCGATAATATCTTTTGATAACGTATTCACATGATTTTTTAGGTCTTTGATAATTAAAAATATTGTCTTTTACCTTTTCCCTAAATATATGTTCTGTACTAAATCGGATTACCGAATACCAGTTTGTGTCAGAGTGATGCATCTCTTTTTTCCCGATTGTGGCAACCTTATATTCTTTTCTGTCAAACAATTTGTAATAATGTTTTAATTTTCCAACCTCATAACCATAAAATCTATAGATTCCCATCACCTCTTTTGTAATATTTACACAATATAAAGAAAAGCCCTCCTCTTCCAAAAAGTTCAATATACGAAAAACCAACACGGGATCCTCTCCCTTTCTAACCAATAGGTTAGACAGCCCTATATCTTTGCTATCGTTTCTAACAAATCCACATGCTCCTGCTATCTCTCCGTCTCTTTTCGCTACCACAAAATTTAGCTTATCTCTATCCACGTAATAGTAATCAAACAGATCTTGATCATTTAATGTTTGCGCCCTTTTCCATTCATGGTTAAAGAAATCTACAATATCCTCTCTCTCTTCAATATTTGCTATATATATATGATATTGTATACTCATTCCATTTTTCCTCTTTCCACCAAGTCTCGAATCATATTGCTTGTAAACCTGATGTCTTCTTCAGTCAAATTCAAGGCAGTAGGCAGGACAAGCCCTTTCTTCCAATAACGTTCAGAATTATCCATAGGAAACCGCCGTGTATAATTGGGCATGGCGCTCATAGAAGGGTAGCCGGGTCTAGCGTGGATATTCAGCTCAAGTAATTTATTTAATAATTCATCTCTTGTTATTTCGCTGCTGTCTTCCAGATATCCTACTACATAAGCATAATTGCTCTCACAGTCTTTTGGAATATTGAGCAACCTTACTTGCTCACAACCCCCCCCCAGAAATTCATGATACCAATCATATATCCTTTTCTTCTTCTCAATCAGTTCATCAATTCGCTCTATCTGTGCAAGAATCAATGCTGCTGTAACATTAGAAATTCTGTAATTGTATCCAATATCATCTGACCATAAAAAAGAGATCGAATCATTTCTGCAAAACGTTCCATAATGCAGAGCCCTTTTATACAGTGCCTCATCATTCGTTACAAACATACCTCCCTCACCGCCAACCGCAATCTTAGAACCCTGAAAACTGTATGCACCTATATCACCTATAGTGCCAACATATTTATCCTTGTATTTCCCTCCCACTAATTGACATGCATCTTCTATCACACTAATATGATACTTATTAGCTATTCGCATAATCTCATCCATATCCGCCGCCATACCTGCAAAATGCACCAGCATAATAGCTTTTGTCTTATCCGTAATTGCAGCTTCAATCAACGAAGTATCAATACACAAGGTATCTGGATCAATATCAACAAATACACATTCAGCACCTACATAGCTAACAGCCTGTGCTGTAGCAATATAACTCTGATCCGTTACAATCACTTCATCTCCAGGCCCCAAATTCAAAGCAATCGTTGCCAAATGCAAGGCGTGTGTTCCGCAGTATGTGGCAATCGCATATTTTGCACCCACATAATCGGCAAAGGTTTTCTCCAACTTTCTAATATGCATATCATAGGTCTCATACCATCCGTTCTTCACCGCATCTACGACGTAATCCACTTCTTTCTGCGTGATATCCGGTCCTGCCAATGCTATTTTCTTATGCATTATACTACATCCTCCTATTTGTACATTTCTTTTAGCCTGTCAATATGCGAATCAAGAATATCTTCATCCGCAATCTGATACTTTACTTGCCTACACTCTCGGCATACCGGATGAACACCCCTGCCCTCTTCTATCATCATCCTTCGCACTCTAAGCATTTTTTCTCCATTCCAGATATCAACAATACTGTTTGTTTCTGAAATTATTCCCAGGTTTAATTTATCACCCATTTCGCAACACGGCATAACCATGCCTGCCGGTGACACTACTAATGTATAAAAAGGCTCCGGGCAACAAGAAATCTCTCGGATTTCGTTTCCCCAAAATCCGGTGTTAATGTTTTGTTTCACTCCTGATATATCTATATCTTCCACAAGCGGTATTAATGTTTCAATATTAATAAAATCACATATATCCTCATACCGCTCTTTAAATAATGCCTCATCCTCTTCACTCTTCAACATGGCATCCATAATTTTAATATATATCTTGGTCTTTGAACCATGTTCCTTTGACAATTTATGTAAAACGCGAATATTCTCATTAAACTTGTCCAAATCTATCCTATATTGCGATGCCTCCCAGTAGGCTTCCTCTGTCAATCCCTGTAACGATATTCTTATTCTGTCGAGTCCGGCTTCCACCAGACCTTTGCTTAATTCGTAATTTAGCATGGAGCCATTTGAAACAATTTCAACCCGTTCAGCAATATCTGCCTGCTTTGCTATTCTGACCATTTCCACAATATCCGGATGCAATAACGGCTCTCCCAACCATGCAAAATTTAATAGCTTTAATTTGTTAGGAAATTCCTTCATCTGCTCAATCAACAGCTTGTAAAATCCCATATCCATGAATTTTATATTAGTATCACTTAAGACCCCTCCCCTATCATGTTTACTCATAGTACAATAAAAGCATTTGAAATTACAAAATGTAGCGGGGCACACATGGATACTAAACGGTGTTGCTAAAGGCAGTTGTTCAATCAGAAGTGCTCTGCTTGTTAAAGGCGTGTATTCCTTTTTCATACTTAATCCTCTACTTTCCTATTGTTTTATACTGCATAATAAATAAATGATACATTATTCATATAAGAACGTAAATAAAGCCTATACTTGTTATTCATTTCATAAATTGACAGCGGTACTTTCCACAAATCCCATGTTTTGTGGTATCCCGCAATTGCCAGTTTCGGCTGATAGAATTTTATCGTTTTTTCCGCTCCTTTCAGCGCCTGCAATTCGGAACCTTCTATATTCATTTTAATATAGGTTGCCCCGTCTTCATCCAGCAAATCATCAATTCTAATTGTCTCTGTCTCCTGCTTTCCTATATCGGATATAAAGCTCCCCGGACCATTCAAATTATAAAGCTGTACCTTCCCAACGTTATCATAGGCTGCCTTATTTGTGATAACAGTCTTCTTCTGCACTTCTACCGATAAATCTGCAATATATTTTTCTAATTTCACAAAATTATCACGATCCGGCTCTATACCATAATACCTCTTGAATTTATAATCATTTTCTTTTAAGAAGGTTCCCAGACTGATTCCGTTATAGGCGCCGCAATCTACAAATATTTCATCTCCACTCTTAGGATAAAAGTCATATTCAAAATACTGCTTATCCTGTATCTCTGTGGGTATCTGTATACTGTCGTCCAACATACGGAATCTTACCAGTTTCTCAAACACCTCTCTGGACTTGTCATCCATAAGAAGCGAATACACCTTGCATAAATCATCTTCATGCTGCTCCATCAGATACACATCCGAACAAGATGGCAGATTATACTTATCCCCTCGGAACAACATCCTACATCTCCGAAAATATGTATAATCAACTACATTTTTACAGCCGGCTTCTTTCAGGTTCTTGTGAACACCCGTATGTCCACCTACTCTTAGAGCCTCATCGAAACTTTTACAATATTTCTTGCCGTCCGTATTGATTGTCACAATAACAAGAGCATCTTCTCCTACCGTTTGCACAATATTTCTATAATCAATTACCGGTATTCCTTCACAAACTGTCCCCCATTTGTCAGGGTTCCCATCTGCAAAGCATAGTGGGTTGATTCCTACATCTCGCAAATAATAGAGAAAAGCGATTCCGGCACTGCCTGCACCATACAACACAATCCGCTCAGCCATATCACCCAGTTCTTCTTTCATCTGTTGTATACTTATCTCTATCTGACTTTTATTATCCCAATATTCTTGAAAAATATCGTTAATTACCATGAAATATCCATACCCTTCTCACATCCTGCGAGATTTTATCTATCCCAACATTTTTTCTATGGTATCTGCCATTTTATCTGCGCTGAATCCAAACAAATCATCAAGGTATTCCCTTGTTCCCGTAACAGGTGCAAACGCATCAGGCACACCGAACTTCTTAAACTTAACCGGGCACTCTTCCATGTTCTCTAACAATACTCCTGCTACCGCATCGCCCAGTCCACCGATTACGCTGTGTTCTTCTACCGTATAGATTGCCTTTCCCGCACGCGCGGATTCCAGTATCACTTCTCTATCTATGGGCTTAACGGTAGGCATACTGTATAATCCGACAGAAAACCCCTTTTGCTCTAACATCTCCTGTGTTTTCACAGCCTCTGACAACATGACTCCGGTCGCAAAAATAACCGCCTGAGTCCCATCCTTCATTTTAATGGCTTTCCCAATCTGAAAGTCGATATCGCTCGTATGCACTACCGGATCTACACTTCGTCCAATCCGTATATAGAGCGGCCTTCCGAAATCCTTTGATTCCAACATAACAGCCCTCATCTCTACAGGATCTCCCGGACAAACTACTGTCATATTCGGCAATACCGACATCATAGCAATATCCTGTACCGCATGATGAGTAGGACCTGCTGTGGCATAAGCAAATCCGCCGCCTACACCAACAAGCACCACCGGATTCTCCTGATAGCAGACATCCAACATAATCTGTTCTGCTCCGCGAAGTGTCATAAACGATACCACATTGTAGATATAGGGTTTCATTCCCATAGCGGCAAGTCCTGCCCCGAAGCTGACAAAATTCTGTTCGGCAATACCGACATTTACAAATCTTTCTCCGAATTCCTTTTCAAACTCTTCAAAGACGGAAAAGCCCGTATCCCCAATGATACACATAATCTTATTATCGACTCTTGCCATCTCTGTAAGTGTATTGATGAATGTAGCCCTCATTCTCCCAGTTCCTCCAGCGCTATCTTCAACTGCTCCTCATCCGGAGACTTAAAATGCCACTCCAGTTTATCTTCCATAAAGGAAACACCTTTTCCCTTTACGGTATCCGCCACAATAACCAAAGGTTTTCCGGGTGTCTCGGAGACAGCTCTTTCCAATGCGCCTTGAATTTGCTCATAGTCATGTCCGTCAATTGTTACTGCATCGCAGCCAAAACTTCGGAATTTATCTTCCAGATTGCCCATGTCCAAAACCTGCTCATCACGCCCGTATGCCTGCAGATGATTTCTGTCCACAATAAAGACCAAATTTGATAATTTAAACCTAGCCGCAAACATAACACTTTCCCAAACGGAACCCTCGTTACATTCGCCGTCTCCCATTAATACATATACATTTCCCTTTAGCCCTTGAACCCTTTTTCCATATGCCATACCACAGCCGACACAGGAACCATGTCCCAGAGAACCGGCGGACATTTCAATACCAGGGACTGTAAATTTTCGGGTATGTCCTGCATAGTTCTCGCCATTGACAAGATGCTTGTCCAAATCCTCATATGGAATCAATCCGGCATGTGCCAGTACTGCAAACATGGTTGTAGCAATATGTCCTTTACTCAGGATAAATATATTTCTATTAGGGTCATGCAGATTCTGTCTGTTCAATCCCAAAATACGAGTATAGAGAACCGCCATTACATCCACCGCGGAATAACCACCGCCAATATGAGAATCTCTTGTTCTATGGTTAATTTTGGCCACATCTACCCGGACCCGTCTTGCAAATTCTTTAGGATCCGAAATCAGTTCTTTATACATTTATTTAACTCCCTCCAGATATTCACACACCTGCGCCTGGCAAAGATCAACTATTGAAACTCCTGCTTTTTCCTGCTTGATACAATTCACAATGCTTGCAATGGTTTCTTCGAAATTTTTCTGATTCTTCCAATTCAAAGTTGTTTTTGCTTTTGTACTGTCTAATTTCAATATATTTGTTTCTTTACGGATGCTTCCCTGTCCCTGCTGTCTTACATACGCTGTATTACCAAAACATCTGCCTACCATTTCTGCCACCTGACCTACCTGCACAAAGCCATCTTCTTCAGGCCCGAAATTATATGCACCGTTATACTGTGTAGTAATCCCTGCCGAATCATATAGTCTCTCTGCCAGTAATAAATATCCGTACGCAACATCCAACACGTATTGCCACGGTCTTACCGCATGTGGATTTCTAATTTGTGGTGTTCTGCCATTGACAAAACTATCCAGTAGATATGGCATCAGTCTTGATATATTGTAATCTCCTACACCTATTACATTACTTGCTCTGGCGGTAGCAATGCAGGCATTTCCTTTTCCCTGCTCATAAAATGTTTTCAGATAGCAGTTGGAAATTAACTCTTGACATACCTTACTCACTGAGTAGGGATCCTCTCCTCCCAACTCACATTCTTCAACATATGGCTTCTCTGACTCCAGATTCCTATAGCATTTGTCGCTGGTCACTATCACAATGCTCTTGATGTACTCCAAACTTCTGGATATATCCAGCAAATTCACGACACCCATAATATTGGTGCGCAAAATGAAATCAGGTATTTTATCGCTGCCGTCCAACGAGGAATGTGATGCCAAGTGAATCACTATCTCCGGTTTAAAACCTGTAATGACTCGTTCTAACTTTTGTCTGTCCGCGATATCACCTTCATGATGCTCTGTCACTGTCGCTCCGGATTTACTATAGAAAGAATACTCACTTAAAGGAAGCGAATACCCACATACTTCTGCTCCCAGAGCTTCTAACATAAGGCTCATCCACGTTCCCTTAAATCCGGTATGTCCGGTCAATAATACCTTTTTCCCTTTCCAGAAACTCAGTTTATTGCTCATATTTTTCCTCATGACAACTAGTTTGTTCCATATGTCCATCCATACACATCATAGCAATCTTTACATAGCTCCAGTTTGTCATACTCGCACTTACTCAATATTTCTCTATATTTATTCTCCATCGGGGAATTCCAACATTCCAAAATACTTTTTGACTTGATATTGCCCAACGTCATCACTCCATCTATGTCCGCACAACATGCAGTAATGTCTCCGTTCCAGCGAACCGCAATTGTGTCAAAAATCTGTGGGCAACACACATATCTCTGCTTTATCCGATTCTGATGTTCTTGAATCTTCTCGATTTCATTTCTTGCTTCTTCGTTTTCTATTTTGTCGAGGTCAATGAACTCCAGAGTTGTAATACCAACTTCCACTTTATCACATATAGGTTCACATCTTTTGCGGAAAGCTGCAACCCTTTCTTCACTTTCACTTGTGACCGAGGTTCCTACTGTAATATATGGAAATTCCTTATCGCCCCGCAGTTTATACAGCAGTTCTATTTTATGAAGCAATTCCTCATAATTATCTTT
>JAFLTH010000056.1 GCA_022510525.1 Lachnospiraceae bacterium
CAGTCCCCTGTTTAATTATGCCCCCGCCCCGACTCCG
This sequence comes from Lachnospiraceae bacterium, assembly GCA_022510525.1. Lineage (GTDB taxonomy): Bacteria > Bacillota > Clostridia > Lachnospirales > Lachnospiraceae > UBA3282. Next base: position 38 of record JAFLTH010000056.1, read on the forward strand.
ACGCCTCTCCATCCTTGGTAACGCTCTACACATTGAAATTTGCACTCTTGGCCTGTCGATGAGGATTGCGCAAATAGTAAGCTGGCTGGTGGTCTTGCGACAGGGAATTAGAAGTTCTCAGCATTCCCAATCCACAACCCAGCAATTTCGGGACAGGACGTCCCGAAAAGGCGCAATTGAGCCAGGATGGCGATTTTGCGCCGCTTGCGTCCGCATTAAACACCTTATTCGGGAATGCTGCTAGAACTTCTTATTCCCGAAAGCCGACCACCAGCCAGCTTACTATTTGTGCAATCCGTCCTTCAGGCATAGCGACAAATTTCAATTTATTCAATTGTTATTGTATTTATTATAGTATATATTTGGAAAAAATGGTATAGGTTTCTCATCTGCTCGACTACAATCAAAAGTCCTAAAACATAAGTGACACAAGTGTCAGTAACAAAAAAGATGGAGATACAAATATGTATCTCCATCTGTCATTTAAAAGTGACATTTATGTCATTATTTCTATAAATACTTCTTCAAAGCCTCTGCCTTGTCCACTTTCTCCCAGGGCAGATCCAGATCATTTCTTCCGAAATGTCCATATGCTGCGGTCTGCTTGTAAATCGGTCTTCTTAAGTCTAACATCTTGATGATACCTGCCGGACGCAGATCAAAGTTCTCACGAATAACATCTACCAGTTTCTCATCTGAAACCTTACCGGTACCAAAGGTATCTACCATAACCGAGGTAGGCTGTGCAACACCGATTGCATAGGACAACTGAATCTCACACTTCTCAGCCAGACCTGCAGCTACGATATTCTTTGCAACATAACGTGCTGCATAAGCTGCGGAACGGTCAACCTTGGTACAGTCTTTTCCTGAAAAAGCACCGCCGCCGTGACGTGCATAGCCGCCGTATGTATCTACAATAATCTTACGACCGGTAAGACCTGCATCACCATGTGGTCCGCCGATAACAAAACGTCCCGTCGGATTGATAAAGAATTTGGTATCCTTATCTATAAGCTCTGCCGGAAGTACCGGATCGAATACATATTTCTTGATATCTGTATGAATCTGCTCCTGTGTAACATCATCATCATGCTGTGTGGAAAGTACAACAGCTTCTAGTCTTACAGGCTTGCCGTTCTCATCATATTCAACGGATACCTGGCTTTTTCCGTCAGGTCTTAAATATTTAAGTGTTCCGTCTTTACGAACCTTGGTAAGCTGTAATGCCAGTTTGTGTGCAAGTGAAATCGGATAAGGCATGTACTCTTCAGTTTCATTGGTTGCATAACCAAACATCATACCCTGGTCACCGGCACCAATTGCCTCGATCTGTGAGTCTGACATTTTGTTCTCTTTTGCTTCCAAAGCCTTGTCAACACCCATTGCTATATCGGCAGACTGCTCGTCTATCGCCACCATAACGGCACAGGTATTGCCGTCAAAGCCGTATTCAGACTTGGTATAACCGATTTCTTTTACGGTTTCGCGTACGATTTTCTGAATATCCACATACGCATTAGTGGTAATTTCTCCTGTTACCAGTACAAACCCTGTACAGGTTGCCGTTTCGCAGGCAACGCGGCTCATTGGGTCTTTTTCCATGCACGCATCCAGAATTGCATCGGATATAGCGTCACAGACCTTGTCCGGATGTCCCTCAGTTACAGATTCCGAAGTAAATAATCTTTTTTCCATTTCTGTTCTCCTTTTCATTTTTTATCTTCATTTAATAATTATAATAATAACTTTTTCTCTCATCCTGCGAGATTTAAAGCATCTGCACTAAAAAAGTCCGCCTATTCAATAAGCGGACTTGAAAGCTCGTAATCAAATCCTCTTATTGTTCGACTCGCCATTAGACAGTTATTTCGCTCAGGTTAGCACCTTCCTTAAAAGGGGTTGCTGTGGTTTCACAGATCCTATGTATCTCCACCACTCTGAATAAGAGAAATCATATTCTTTTATAAGAATATAAAATATTTAATTAAATATCCATATACAACATACACCTATTATACATTTCTGTCAAGGCTGAAATTTGCAATTCCAAAAGACGAACTACGTTCGTCTGCGAGTTTGTGCAACGTTAATAACGTTTAGGCCACAAACATCGCAGATTCTATTAACCTACAACTTTAAACTTAAACTTCTGCAGTTCTCTGTCGGTGCTTACAACATCAATCTGGGCGCCCAAACCCTGAAGTTTTAAATGAAAATCCTCATATCCGCGCTCAATATACTGAATATCGTCAATAGTTGTATTACCTTCCGCTGCCAGCGCCGCAATTACAAGTGCAGCACCTGCACGCAAATCGGGTGCGGAGATTCCTGCTCCCGTATATTTTCCCACACCGTCAATAATAGCGGTATTACCCTCTACTTTAATATTAGCTCCCATACGGGTCAGCTCATCCACATATTTGAAACGGTTTTCAAAAATGCTTTCGGTCACAATACTGGTACCCGCAGAAAGACCAAGTGTAACGGTAATCTGAGGCTGCATATCTGTCGGGAAACCCGGATAAGGCAGTGTCTTGACATGGGTATGGCCAAGCGGTTTGGATGCCACCACACGCACCGCATCATCAGACTCTTCAACCTCACAGCCGATTTCCGTCAATTTGGCGCTGATTGACTCTAAGTGCTTGGGAATGACATTTTTGACTGTAACATCGCCTTTGGTAACCGCTGCCGCAAACATAAACGTACCGGCTTCAATCTGATCGGGAATAATCGTATATTCCGTGCCATGAAGCTTAGATACGCCCTTAATACGGATTACATCCGTACCCGCGCCCTTGATATTGGCACCCATACTGTTTAAAAAGTTTGCAAGATCAACTACGTGCGGTTCCTTGGCCGCATTTTCAATTATAGTCTGACCCTCGGCCATAACGGCTGCCATCATTACATTGATTGTCGCACCTACAGTCACAACATCCATATAAATATGATTACCGACCAATTTTTCTGTCTCGGTAATGATAAGTCCATGTTCTATTCTAACATTTGCTCCAAGTGCACGGAATCCCTTAATATGCTGATCTATTGGTCTTAGACCAATATTGCAGCCACCGGGCAGTGCCACTTCGGCCTTATTATATTTTCCAAGTAAAGCTCCCAGCAAATAATAAGAAGCTCTGATTTTTTTAATATAGTCATCCTCAATTATCAAATCATGTATCTGTGAGGCATTTATTTTTACGGTGTGTCTGTCAGGTTTGTTAATAATAACCCCTATGCTCTCCATCGCCTGAAGCAGCACATTGGTATCACGTACATCCGGTACGTTCTCTATCAAAACGGTTTCATCCGTCATAACTGCAGCTGCCAGAATCGCCAGCGCAGCATTTTTCGCGCCTCCGATTTCGACTTCGCCGACTAACGGATTTCCACCTTTAATTGCATATTGTTCCATATATATATCCCCTGTATTATACAAATTTGTATTCTACAATCTAAAATGAAAATAATATTTCAAACAATTACCATATAGTATACCATGTTTTTCATATTTTGTAAAAGGGTGAAATTGAAAAATTCACAAGACGAACATAGTTCGTCTGCGAGTTTGGACCTAAGGCCCAAACATCGCAAGTTGAGAGAAAGATCACAATTACTTAATTCAAATAATTCAAAGGATTCACTTGCGAACCGTTAATTAGTATTTCAAAATGCACGTGCGGTCCGGTACTTACACCGGTATTTCCGCTTAGTGCAATCTTTTGTCCCTGTGACACAGATTGTCCCACGGAAACCAGCACTTTGCTGAGGTGTCCGTATCTGGTCTGTCTTCCGTCGGAATGGGTAATATATACCACATATCCATAACCGCTTCCCCAGCCGGCCTTGGTAACAACCCCTGATGAGGATGCCATAACCGCAGTACCTACCGGTGTGGCCCAGTCAATACCTTTATGATATGAACTTGCACCTCTGGTGGGAGCCCTTCTTCTTCCGAAACCTGAAGATAATCTTCCTCCGGAAATAGGTTTAATATAGGTAGGCGGAACAATGGTGCCTCTTTCAACTATTTTGGGTACCGCCGCATAAGTTACCTCTTCTTTCAGAATTTCGCGGCCGACTTCTTCTTTATTACGATATGACACATCCGCTACAACAATCCTGTGCCCCGCCGACGGCTCCTGCAAAGTTTTGGTTTGCGTTGTATACCAGCTGTCATTGTCCACATAGATTATGTCAGCTTCGTAATCCTCTTCATAGTAAACCTCTTCAGTACGTTCCACTGAAAGTTCCGGTTCCGGAACAGTTACTATAAGTTCATCGCCCACACGTATAGTGGAGTTTTCGTTCTCAATCGTCTCGTTCATAGCTATCAAAGCATCCAGAGAAAGTGAATTATTCTCTGCAATCTGCGATAGTGTATCGCCTGAAACCACTTCGTAAATCTGCTCTTTTTCCTGTTCCTTTGTTACTTCTTCTATTGCATCCTCTAAAGATGTGATTTCATCATCCTTAAGATATGCCTCTACAACTTCAACGGTATCGCCAAAACCGATAGACATAAGACCTAATTCATAATCCGAAAAGTCTTTTTCCACATCCGGCTCCACCGCTTCAAAAATATCATCCAACTCCGCATCTATTCCGGCACTTGTAACCACTTCCTGTTCTTCCTGCATTACCTCCTCGGTACTGTAAATTGCAGTAGTAAGAACAGTGAGTTCCCTGTCGGGATCCATAACAAGATCAACATAATGGCTTTTGTCGGTATCATATTTTTCCAAAGCTGCCTGCAGCAGTGACAATACTTCCTCAGTGCTTGAAAGATTTACCGTATATTCGTTAATCTTTACTGTATAGGAACGATTCAAAGTCTCCTTGATACTCCCTCTCATAGCGGAAATCATTTTATCTATTATGTCACTGTCGTCATCTATTGCTCCCCATAATACCTCGCGTCCTTCAATAGTAACATCACTGTCGGCAAGTACCATCTCATCACTGGAAGCCGCTATTTCCTTACGTGCAGCTATAAGACATCCGTCAATCCTGTCTGTATCATCTACAATTCCCACCTCTTTACCATTCAGATATACATTAAATATATTATCCCCGCTGCTTTCCAGCTTCTGAAAAGATGGCAGAAAAAACGCTGCAATCAAAGCTGCAAGACCTGCAAACTTAATATATGCAATTTTCATTTTTTTATAATGCCTGCTTAACATTTTCATAATTTTTACTCGTCTGCTATTTTATACATTTTACCTATAATTTTACTTCTTAATAATTTCGTAACATTTTATATTTTAACAATATTCATATCAAAAGTAAAGCATATTATGCGTTGTATTAATTTGTTTTTTATTGCTATTTATACTATAATGATATTAGCTGCATCATTTTGGACACAAATGTCCTAATGACAATGACTCAGTGCAAATTATGCATATTTTTCATGAATCAGATAATTAATATAGAAAGATTAGAGATAATACATATGGCTGATAATAGCAAAGAATCTGTAAAACAGGATCTTATATATATACTTCAATTAAATTCTCAGGTAAAGTATGATAAGATATCCAGCATCAAGCACGCACATGATACGGTTTTGCGTCAACATCTGTTCAAAACGCCGTTAGGGGCGAAATACACATCACGGCTTGAACAATTAATAGACAAAGCGGAAGGCGTATATAAAGATAATCCTCATAATAGCAATTTGCACAGATGTCTTTTATGCAATTACTCTTTGGACAACGCATCTGTTATATGCAACAGGTGTCTGACTAAATACAAGATTATACCCTCCAAGCAAGAAGAAATACAACTTGAAACTACACAAAATGATACTCCAATAGAATACGAATCAATCGGATCATTTGAGAACAATATTACAGGGCAGATAACGGAAGATTTCCAGACCGGCTTTAATGTATATGATTTATTCTCAGAAGTATTTACAAAGCATACGCGCAGGGAACGTGAAGATATCTTTATTGCCGGTACTTATCATACTAACACTGTTGAATCCGGTACCGCAGACCTATACCCCAAACCATGGTTATTTTCAAGAATACTGGCCGCTCTTTTAACAGTATTCGTATTATTGTATATTTGCGTAACACAATTTCAAAACTTAAATGCGATTACAGGTTTTATGTTCATCGCATCCCTTACTCTGCCACTTTCCATACTTTTATTTATATTTGAAATTAATACCGTGAAAAATATCGGAATTTATGACGTAACAAAAATGTTTTTTTTCGGAGGCATAACTTCCATATTTCTGGCACTTTTACTATATGAAATATTTCCAATAGGCAGGCTTGGCTATTCAGAGGCTTTAATTGTCGCCTTCCTTGAAGCACTTACAAAGCTTCTTGTGATAATCGTATTCTACCGGCTGCTGAATCCCAAATATATATTGAGTGGAATGCTTATCGGTGCCGCAATCGGTGCCGGCTTTGCAGTATTTGAAAATATCGGTTATGCGTTTAGATTCTACATTTTAAGCGGTAATAACATCACTTATCTCACATCCATCCTCCTAATGCGCTTCTGGAGTTCATTAGGAAGCCATGTGGTATGGACAGCCATTACCGCAGCGGGTCTCGTTCTTGCCGCAAACCCTAAGTCGTTTGTTTTAAGGCGCTTTTCCGTTATTAATCTGCTGATATATTTCTTCATTCCCGTTATACTCCATACGATATGGGACTGTCCGTTTATGGACAGCGGTAGCATTGTATATATAAAACTCATCGTTTTGATTGCAGCTGCATGGGGTATTCTATTTGTACTCATCAATGCGGGGCTGCGACAGATTAGCGAAGACTTCAAATTATAAATTGCCGCAGGGCCGGATTGCACACAACCGAAAGGAAAGTTTCTATGTCGCAAACAATCTTCCACATTGACGTAAATTCCGCATACCTTAGCTGGAGTGCCCTGGACAAACTTGCCCATGGCAGTGACATTGATCTGCGCACTATACCCGCTATTATCGGAGGCGACATGAGCAAACGCCATGGTGTCGTACTTGCCAAATCTATTCCTGCCAAGTCCTACGGTATCAAAACCGGCGAGCCGATTGTAAATGCAATGCGTAAATGTCCGTCTCTTATTATAGAACGTCCGGATCACAACCTGTATCACAAAAGAAGCCGGGAACTGATGAACCTCCTGTCGGATATTTGTCCTGACATAGAGCAGGTCAGCGTGGACGAATGCTACATGGATTACACTCCTATTATGAAGCTTTTCTCATCTCCTATAGAAGCTGCGGCTCATATCCGCACGCAAGTATATGAAAAGCTCGGCTTCACCGTTAATATAGGTATCTCCGACAAAAAGGTACTTGCCAAAATGGCATCGGATTTTAAGAAACCAAATCTGACTCATACGCTATACTCATATGAAATTCAGGAAAAATTGTGGGCTCTTCCGGTATCTTCTCTGTTTATGTGCGGCCGCTCCAGCGTGGAAATACTGTATAATCTGGGGATTACCACCATAGGAGACCTTGCGAAAAGCGATTTATCCATTGTAACTTCCAATCTGAAGAGTCACGGAAAACTTCTCTGGGAATATGCCAACGGAATCGATGATTCCGTTGTGGAAACAGAACAGGCTGCAGCCAAAGGAATAGGCAATTCCACCACACTTTCCAAAGACGCCACAACCATTGAAGAAGCCTCCAATGTCCTTCTCAAACTGTCTGAATCCGTTGCTCAGAGGCTGCGCGTTGCCGGACAGATGGCGGAAATGATAAGCGTGGAAATCAAGTACAATAACTTTAAAAAAGCATCGCATCAAACAACACTTCCTACGCCTACTTGCGGCAGCGATACCATTTACCGGGTTTCATATGCTCTTTTAAATGAGCTTTGGGACGGCACTCCTATACGATTGCTGGGAATACGTTCTGCCAAGCTGGTTTCGTCAAATGAACCCGTACAAATGAGTCTGTTTGACATTCCGGCCGTTGTTGCAGACGACAAACCGTTAATTCCTTCACACAAAGAGGTTAAGCTTGAAAAAGCACTTGACTCCATAAGAAAAAAATATGGAGCAGATGCCGTCGTACGCGGAAGCCTGCTCCAAAATAAATCAGATTATTAACTTTTAGCTGTCATATTGAAATTTATCACGCTGCACACTGAATCCAAAAAAGCCCAGATCCTCACCGGTAGCAAAGTATCTGCCATGTGAATATACAAGGGGTTTTGCATCATTTAAATGGAAACCGCCCCTGTCATCCATATATTTTTCATCAACATGCACCGCCACTACCTCAGCAATGAACATATGATGGGAGCCGAGCTCTTTTTTCTCAACCACTTTACATTCTATATTAACAGGGCTTTCCTTAACCATAGGAACCGATACCTTTTCTGCAGGAACCTTGTTAAGTTTCATAGCTTTCCACTTATCAATGTCCTTACCGCTTTTAACCCCGCAATAATCTGTTGCAAAGCAGAGTTTCTCGGTAGTAAGATTTATAACAAATTCTCCGGTCTCATCCAGCATATGATAAGAATATCGCTCAGGCCTCACAGAAATAGAGACCATTGGCGGATTGGAGCATATTGTTCCGGTCCACGCTATTGTTAAAAGATTACTATTCCCCTGTTTATCTGCTACACTCACCAATACCGCGGGCAAAGGATAAAGCATATTGCCCGGTTTAAAATCCTGTTTACCCATAATAAATCCATCTTACCTTCCCTGCGAATTAGTCACATTAAAATTTAATAATAATATTGAACAGATTAATGACAATATCAGCCAGTACCAATAGCATAATAATAATGGATATCGGCAGCACCGCTTTTTGCTTTTTAAAGCCTTCTTCCTGACTACGAGTCAGGGTATCTGTCTGTTTATTTAATTCATCTATTACGGAAGCCTGTACATTCCTGTATACCTTGACATTTTCCCTGTGAAGAAAGTCGTCGGATTGTTTGAATGATTCATCCAACTGAGTTTTAATCTGTGGCACAAGTTCTTCTACCTGTTCCTTAATCTGCGGTGCAAGCTCATCTACCTGTGCTCTTATCTGCGGTACAAATTCTTCTATTTGAGTTTTTAATTCCGACAGAAGCGCTTCTCTCTCAGCCTGCGTATCGTTTCCCTGATTTGCAAGTTCTTCCATCCGGCTCTTTATATCCGGTAAAAGAGCTTCCTGATCCTTCAGGGCAGAAATCTTTTCAAAACTCTCCTGCAGAACTTCACTCATCTGTTCCATATTCTCCGCAGCCTTAAGGTTAACTTTACGCATATCCTGCAGCAAGGTTTCATATTCGGCCACCTGACGCTGCAGCTGCTCCAGTTTAGCCGCATCAGCAGCAGCATTTGCCTGAATCATTTCCTGCGAGCTTCTTTTATGAAAAAATCTATCCGCAAATGTATCCATCTATTTTTGCTCCTTCTTTAAACTCACTATACCTAACGTCCTATGCGTACATTCTACCATTTTTTTACTATTATGACAACAAACAATATTTTTGTGCAATATATATAAATTGTTGTATGCTCTTTTCTGTTTTTTATTGAAATTCACGATAATTTTACATCATGTTCATAACTTATTCACATTTTATGTATATAATAAAATCATACAAAACGAAAAACACATAGATAAATTTTTTCATAATAGCCCGGGTGTCGAAAGATGCTCGGGCGCTCCTCATTTACAGGCAAAATATATAAAGAGAGGGATAGAAATCTATCCCTCTCCAAGCTGCTGTATTTCCTTGTTCAGATTCAGCATTCTGCTGTCTAAATCCGATACAATTCTCGAACACTCAACCAACTGTTCCCTGATATGGTCCGGTGCATTCCCTTCAAATTTATAATGAATCTTATGCTCCAGACTCGCCCAAAAGTCCATCGCTACGGTTCTTATCTGTATCTCAACCTTAGTATCCTCAATCCTGTCGGATAAGTATACCGGTACCGTTACCAACATATGATAGCTCTTATATCCACTCTGCTTAGGATTCACGATGTAATCCTTTACAGAAATGACATTAATGTCACTTTGATTGCTTATCATCTCCGCAATCTGATATATATCTGATGTAAAAGAACATATAACACGTATTCCCGCAATATCATTGACATACTTAACCATATTGCCAATCGTGGATTCATAGCCGTGTTTCTTTAACTTCTTAACTATACTCTCCGGTGTCTTAATACGAGACTTGATATGCTCTATCGGATTATATCTATGTACATGTTGAAACTCATCATTGAGTATCTCCAACTTGGTTGATATCTGTTTCAAAGCTGAATTATATATAAGGGTGACCTCGGTCCAGCTGTCTATATCATCTCTATCTGTATTAACTTCCATTTGATAACCATCCTCCTTTCTTAGTCTGCGAGCTTGGGCCATCGGGCACTTGTAATCTTTTGGTGTTTTAATTCGATAAAGGAAACAATTTGTTATACATATTTTATCACATTATCAATAAAATGTATATATTTCACAAAAATTTTATAAAAATTTACTTTTTATTGTATATTTTTTCAAAAAATGTTTATATTTTATTTACATTTGGAGAAATGCTTTATATAATGTGAAAAAAATAAATTTTTAGATTATTTTATGTGAGGTTTTTTCAATGTTTCGTTTATGGGCAAAAGAATTTAAAGACAACCGTATGCTCAAAGATACCGTCATCTGTAATGATAACGATGATACGCGCACACACAAAGTTTTTAATGCCATAGACGAAGTCTGTTATCAATTCAATCTTGGCAAGCCAATCTGGCTGGATGCCAATGTCCGCGATTTTCAAAGGTATGATAAAACCCGATTTACTCAGGACAATTTTATGGAAGGCATTGATTTTGATTATCTTGAAATACATGTAATTGAAGAAGATTAGTGTGAAAAATAATGTAGGATTAATTTGCATATTTTCCTTGACATTGCACATTATATGGAGTAGTATCATAATATACCATATGTAGTTTTTAAAACCACTTGTCGTGATTTTGTATTTTTGTTATGTAGTATGGAGGAGATATTATGCAAATAACAATTCGTGAACCCGGTAGTGCAATTACACATTTTATAGGCATGATGCTGGCAGTCTTTGCATCCACACCACTTTTAATAAAAACGGCGGCAGCTGCAAATCCTATCGCTTACTTGGCAATGGTGATATTTATGTTCAGTATGATAACATTGTACGGAGCAAGCGCACTATATCACAGCGTAAATGTAAAAGACCGTATCCTTAAGATTTTCCGCAAAATTGACCATATGATGATATTCGTACTGATAGCGGGCTCATATACACCGGTGTGCCTTCTCGTATTGGGCGGTCGTTCGGGATATACGCTTTTAGCCGTAGTATGGAGCATCGCCATTATCGGTATGCTGGTAAAAGCATTATGGATAACCTGCCCTAAATGGTTTTCTTCCATTATTTATATTGCTATGGGCTGGGTATGCCTCGGTGTATTCGGGCAGTTATGGACCACCCTGTCGCGCGGTGCCTTCCTATGGCTTCTTGCAGGAGGACTCATCTATACGGCAGGAGGTGTTATCTATGCTCTCAAACTTCCGATTTTCAACAGCAGGCATAAAAACTTCGGTTCCCATGAAATTTTCCACTTATTTGTAATGGGCGGAAGCATCTGTCACTTCATTTTTATGTATCTTTATGTCGCCTAATAGCTATAGTTACTACAACCAGCAGGAGAATCGCGCCGCCTGCTATACATATAATCAGCGTATAATCATCCTTACCGGAGACAATGCGATATATCCCGTTGTCTCCTTTCATTTCTACCTGTATGTACTTTCCATACTCCTTGTATGAAATATCCTCAAACCTTCCGTTTGACTGATCCATCACCGCCTTTACTTTTTCGTAAGGATTATAAATTCTGACCTTGGATATTGCTTCGTCAGATAGATCCCCATTTTTTACGGTAATTTCATAAATAACCGACTTTGCATTCTTTCCAATCTCGGCTTTGGTCTCCTGAGCGCTCTTTTCGGTAACAATCACATCAAGATCCGTATCATCCGTAAAAATTCCGTCAATAAATGCATATGGCTTATCAGTAGTTTTATCGGAATCTTCATCTTTTGAAACAATTACCTCCTGACTGGGAAGCGTAGTGATATTATCATAATATTCCGCTTCCAGCGTTATGTTACTGCTCATTTTCATATTTGTTATATCCGGCCATTTTGCATAACTACCATCTATGTGCGGAGCATCCGGAAGCTCTATCTCAGAGAGTGGTTTTCCATATTCCACCTCCATACGCTCTACCACAACATCATTTGCAATAAAAGTAAGCTGTAAATGTCTAAACTGCGTCGGAACCCCGGTCATTTCCAGTATTTCTTTATATGTAACCGGCTCTGCAATGCCAATATAGCTTACACTGTCAATTCCGCTCAGATCATCACTCACAAAGAAATTCCCTTTTATATCCTCACCATAGTCAAGTCTTTCATCTTCCTTTGTTTCTATCCAACCTGCAATAGCCCCTTTTCTGATAGTATCTTCATCTATTAGAGCCATTGAATAGCAATCCTGTATTTTTTTCCCTGAGCCAACAATTCCTCCTATGTAACCTAAACCTTTCAATGAAGCAAGAGAATAGCAATTCCTTATAAGAGCCAGTGATTCTCCACTGATACCGCCTATATACTCCCCATCGGTACTTTCTGCACTTCCGTATGCTTCACTGTCTGTTATGATTCCAAGGTTCATATATCCTGCTATACCGCCTACTCCGTCTTTCTTGGCAGTAATCTTTCCGTCATTTTTGCATCTGTCAATTATACATTTGGTAAGATAGCGGCTGCCAAAGGAATAATGAACGCTTCCTGCGGCATTACCTTCGGGGTCCTCCTCATCTATTGCCATTGAACCGGCTATTCCACCGACATTAATGTCACCTTTTACAATACCGCTGTTTACGGATCTATCCACCTTGCCATCAGAATTTTCATCTATATCCTCATCAGATACATCCTCGTATCCGCTTTCTTCAAAATACAGATCCTCTACATCCTCAATCTTCTGTACAAACAACTGGAAAATAATATTTATCTGGTCGTTTATTGCGTGTAAATCCGCATCCAAGACATCAGAATGCCGGTTTATATCGTTATTAATCCTGGCCGCATATGACGATATTTCACCAAGCTCATCAAATAAGCTATGTATTGAAGTACTCATACCATCACCGAGTTTGGCAAATTGAATATCAAATTTTCCGTTAAGGTAAAGTATGGTTGAGCGAAGCAGTCCGAATGCGGAATCCAGATAAGAGAAAACTTCCTTTAAATCCTTAACCAGACTATCCATCTCCACTCCTGCATTCTTCAGAGCTTCTTCTATATAAGGAGTCATAATTTCAACAAGGGTAGAGAGGTCGCTAAGTACATATGAAAGTGTTGTTCCCGCATCGGAAAGTTCCTGCGCCAGTTCAACCATATAGCTTAACAGGTTGGATATATCCTCCGATGTAAAGTCATCAATATTCTTACCGTCCATCAGCTTATTTATTTTGTCCATTGTATCCGATATATTCTGCATCCGGGTCTGTAAAAGAGAAATATTTTTCCTAAGATCGGACCAGGAATCCCCTATTGTCGCAGAATCGCTTTGGGGAGAAAAAGTTATTCTTACCTTTACCGGCGACTGCGCACCCTCTGTATCAAAAGTATATATGTATGAGTCCGCGCCCTGCCCGGAAACAGTGATACTGCTGCCTGCAACGTCAGTTACCGTAGGAACGTTTTCTACCGTATAACCGGAATTGGGTCTGACCGTCAGTGTGACCGCAGTACCTGATACGGAATAATCAGCTTTACCGCCCGGATTTGATTCAACTATTATTTTCATATCTGATGCATCTGTCATATTTGGCTCATCTGAAACATCTGACACATTTGAACCCTCTGACACATCTGTCACATCCAATTCATCTGACACACCTGTCATATTTGATGTGTCAGTTTCATCTGCGGTATCTGTGCCATCCTCCACATATTTAACAAACAGAGAGTTTGTATCAACAGCCGCAAACTCAGCCTTCACAACTACATTTTCTGCCGGCATTACAAATGTATATTCATTGGAGCCTTCATATCCGCTTTCTACCTCCGTAAGCGCCACATTATTTTTACCTGCATCCATAGCAGTCAGATAAGCAAGTCTATAACCTTCATCCGGTGTCACCGTAATCCTGACTTCTTCCCCCTCGGCAGGTTCTGATTTATCGGCATAAACATTTCCCCCAACACCGGGCACAAGAGACAAACGGGCATACTTTGTTTCGTCGTAAGTCTCTCCCTCGGCATTTTCAAGTACTTTTAAAGCATCTACTACCTTTTGTAAATCGTCGGCAACTTTTTTACTTTTACCTATTGCATTATTTATATCACCGATTATATATGGCAGTCTTTCCATTATATAACGTATCCGGCTTCCGACTTCATTTACCGCAGTAATGTTTTTATCAATAAAATCCGTAGTCTGCCCTGCAATAGAATCCGCATCTGAAAGCGCCATATCGGCATGCGAGCGCAGCCCGTCAAAATCCGCACTTACATCATCCTGTGTAGCCGATGCATCATCTAAGAACTTATCTATCAGGTTATGCAGGCGCTGTACGGCCTCGGATATTGACTCAGCCTCTTCAACACTTATGTATGGCTCCATCTGTCCTACTATACCGCCTACATCTTTACGTCCGTACACACTTCCCGTATTATTACAGGAACTGACCCGTCCCGACTGTCTGCCTGCTATACCGCCGATATTATATCCATTATGTTCATATCCCACAACTCCGGCATTATTGCAGTTTGCTATTATCCCCTTTGAATATCCGGCAATACCGCCTATATCGGTTCCGCTTACCAGCTTTCTCTCGGTCACATCCTCTAACAGCCATTCCAGGCCGGCTTCATCCTTTTCTTCCAGCCAGGAGCTGTCACTGTTGATACCAGCCTTATTTACACAATTTCTGATGGCACCGTAATTGGCTCCTGAAATGCCGCCTGCCCTGTCATACCCGGTTACCGTACCGGAAACAGAACAATTATTTATTGTTCCGGAGCTTTCGTTTTCTCCGACCAGACCGCCCGTTTCCGACTTACCTTCTACTTTTCCGCTGAAAGTACAATTCAGAATCCAGCCACCGTTAATACCGCAGAGTCCTCCTGTGCAGTCTTTTTCGTTTTCCGACTCCACAATACCTGTTATCGCCAAATCCTGAACTATACCGGTTACAGTAATATAACGGAAGAATCCGTCTGCATATCCGGAGCCTTTATGGCGAAAACCTGATATTGTATGACCGTTCCCGTTAAAAGTGCCGGCAAATATTTTGAATGGCTCAAAATCAGACCCGGAGAGTGCAATATCCTCCGTTAACTCTATACGCTTATCGGAAGACCATTGGTCATTATTGCATTTAGCGGAAACATCGGATAATTCTTCTGCGCTGCTTATATAAATTACTTCTTTTTCCGATTCCGGAATTACCGTGGACTCTGTTTCAGCTTCCGTTTCGGATTCCGCTTCAGATTCCACCGCATAAACAACAGTATATGACACTTGTGTCATAAAAAGAGTGGCTGCTGCCAATATACTAAATATTTTGATTATCGTTTTCTTTTTCATTGACATCCGCCTCCTCTCCCGCATAGTGCTCTTGCGCATTACTTTCTATTGCAAGAAATGCATTTTCGTCAGCTTCATTTAACGGCACCATATTGCCGACCTCCATTATTGCGTTAACTTCGCCACGTACAATTCCATGTATTTCACCGATAACAATACCGTTTATCTGACCTCTTATCTTACCGTTTATACTTACAAGCCCCGTTGACTTCTGTGTCATAACCGGCATTGAAACGGTAAACGAAGTCTTGTCAATTACCTTTTCACCAAGCAGCAATATCTGAGGAAGTATGAACATAACAATGAATATGGAAATCAGGGTTCCCCGACCGAGACATTGACCTATGCCGGCAATTGCCGCCTCCGATGTCATTTTTCCAATCAGGATACCTGCTATTGCAAGCATTGAGCCTGAAGTAATAATGGTCGGAAAGGCAAAATTCATTGTTTCTATGATGGCGTCCTTCTTGCTCATTTTATCTTTTAACTCCATAAAACGCCCGGAAATAACGATTGCATAGTCTATATTGGCACCCATCTGTATGGAACTTACTATCAGATAGCTCATAAAGAAAAGATTGGAGTGCATAATCGCCGGAAACGAAAAATTGATCCATATACTGCCCTGAATTACAATTATCAAAAGCACCGGCATACCGGCGGAATTAAATGTAAACAAAAGCACCGACAAAACGGCCAGAACCGAAACTACGTTTACGACTGTATTATCCCTTGAGAAAGTCTTACATAAGTCATACTGGCTGGTGGACTCGCCTACTACCAGAATAGTACCTTCCTCATAATATTTACCGGCAATCTCGTGCATTTCATCCAGAAATGCAAAAGTCTCATCCCCCTCCTGCGGCAGGGTAAGATATATGAGCATACGGCTGTATTCTTCACCCTGTAACTGCTCTTTGGCCGCATTCATCTGAGTGTATGCACTCTCCAGAGTATCCATCAGATCATCCTCCAGCGTAACATACCCTGCATCGACTTCCTCATACAAAAACATTATTATATCGATTAAAGGCACGCTATATGTCGATATTCCGCTTATAAGTTTGGCATAATTTTCATCATTTACCGCATACGCGGTATACAAAAGCTGTGCCACTTCATAATCCAGCTCAAGAAGCTCCGAAAACTGCCTTGCCGAAAGTTTATCCGTCAACATATAACCATCCATTGCCTCCGTATTGGACAGGCCTACAGAATGATCGACTTCCGGCCTTTTATCCAGCTCCGCCAAAAGTTTTCCCTCTTTCTCATAGCTGCCCGCCGGCACAATAAGCGCTACAAAATTGCTTTCTCCAAAACTTTCCTCTATCATACTGTCAGCAATCTGGTACTGGTTCAAAAGAGGTGTGGTAAGCGTGCTGTAACCGTACACATAAGGACAGCTGCGCTGAAAGAAAAAGAATACAACCAGTGCCGCCACAAAAAGCGGTGGTACTATGAATCTTGTCTTGTTTGCAAACTTTCCCACAAACGGGATCTGTGGTATGAAATTTTTATGTACGGTCTTATCCATAAGATTTCCAAACAGCATAAGTAAGCCCGGCATCAGTAGAAATACCGACATCAGACTTAATAATATTGCCTTTATAAGACAGATTGCCATATCGCTGCCTATTCCAAACTGCATAAACATCATTGCTATAAGTCCCCCGATTGTGGTGAGACTGGAAGAAGAAATTTCCGGAATGGATTTACTAAGGGCAATAATTACCGAATCCCTGATGGGCAGGTTTGCATGTTCCTCCTTATAGCGGTTGCAGAAAATAATTGCATAGTCTATGGATAACGCCAGCTGCAACACAACCGTAACGGAATTGGATACAAATGAAATCGTACCAAAAACAAAATTTGTTCCCATGCTGAGAATAGCAGCAGAAACAAATGTCAATAAAAGTACAGGCACCTCCGCCCAGGTCTGTGAGGTAATAAGCAGTACCGCAACCACAATTACCGCCACCCAGACGATTATAACGCTCATTTCCGAAGCAATCGTCTCTGAAGACTGATCTCCCAGCGTAGTAGATACATAAATATCGTATTCGGAGAGATATTCTTTTACTTCATCCAAAGCTTCCAGGCACTTGTCATTATTTTCATCATAAGCAAACGTAATATCATACAATGCGGAAAAATTGTTGAAATGTTCCGTTGTATTTTCAAAAGTCAGCATAATAATGCTGTCCATATCCTCCAATTCATCCGCAATTCTCCGGGCTGTATCATACTCAATATTAGAGACCATAACTTTGGCAGTGCCGTATGTAATGAATTGTTCCTCCATCAAATCCAGGCCCCGTCTTGTCTCTGTCGTCTCCGGAAGGAAGGCTGACAGCTCATTTTCTACCGCCACCCAGTTTCTTGAAAATGCAGAGAAAATAATGAGAATAATGTATATCAGAAAAAACAGGTTTCTTTTATCTACGATAAACCGTGAAACTTTTATCATAATACTGGAATCCTGTTCCTGAGATTGTGTCTGACTCACAATTTTACCCCCTTTATTTACATAAGATGCTACATAATAATATAGCAATTCAAGGTCATTATAAACGGACAATCGGGCAGGTTTGTGTAAAATACGGACAAATTTATTTATTTGTTGGTAAAATACTGTGTTTGTTATATAATAAAGTCAGCTACATAACGCTTATACAGGGGGCTAAAGTATGAAGCACGAAGTTATATCACTCAATACAAAAAAGATGTTTGCCAAGGCACTTAAATGTGCCCTTGAGCAAAAACCGCTATCCAAAATCAGCGTAAGTGAAATCGTCTCCGACTGTGGTGTAAACAGAAAAACTTTTTACTATCATTTTGAAAATATCAATGATTTATTAAAATGGATAATCAGGCAAGAGGCCATAGAGGTAGTCAAGGAAATGGAGGCTATCACTGATTATGAAAAAACTATTCTTTTTGTAATAGACTATATAGATAAAAATGAAGACATAATTAAAAATATCTACTCTATGGGAAAATATGAATTAAGACAATTTTTTTATCCGGACTTTATTGAAATAATGGGTGTTATTATAGAAAATGCCATGCAGTCGATTCAGGTGTCCGTGCCACAGGATTTTAAGGAATTCCTTATAAAATTTAATACCGATGCAGTTTCCGATTTATTACAGGAATGGATTCTGGATAAAACAACTCGTAATAAAGAAAAAACCGTGCAATATATACAGCTTATATTGCACAGTTCTATTACAGGATCGCTAAAGGCAGCTGCCTCTACACTAAACAGCTAAAGCCCAATGCATAACATGCGATATTTAATATTAATCATCATATCCGTTAGGATTATTGCTCTGCCACCTCCATGAATCGGCACACATTTCCTTAATACCGTACTGTGCCTCCCAGCCAAGCTCTCTTTTGGCTTTATCGGCATTGGAATAACAGGTTGCAATATCCCCGGGACGTCTGTCCTTTATAACATAAGGAATCTTAACACCCGTAGCTTCCTCGAAATTCTTTACAATATCCAGCACACTGTATCCGACTCCGGTACCAAGGTTATATATACAAAGACCTGCTTTTTCTTCAATCTTCTTAAGTGCTTTGACATGACCTATGGCCAGATCCACAACATGGATATAGTCACGCACTCCGGTGCCGTCCGGAGTATCATAATCATTTCCGAAAACACCCAGCTCTTTTAATTTACCAACCGCAACCTGTGTGATATAAGGCATTAAATTATTCGGTATTCCGTTTGGATTTTCACCTATGGTTCCGCTCTTGTGTGCACCAATCGGGTTAAAATAACGAAGCAGTATAACATTCCATTCAGGATCGGCCTTCTGCATATCGGTAAGAATCTGCTCCAACATAGATTTGGTCCAGCCGTACGGATTGGTGCACTGTCCTTTGGGGCATTCCTCGGTAATCGGAATGATAGCCGGGTCGCCGTAAACCGTAGCGGAGGATGAGAAAATTATATTCTTGGCATTGTGCTTTCGCATTACATCCACCAATGTAAGAGTTCCCGCAATGTTGTTTTCGTAATATTCCCAAGGTTTGGCCACAGATTCTCCAACCGCCTTAAGCCCTGCAAAATGTATACAGGAATCTATCTGTTCCTTATTAAAAATATCTTCCAATGCTGCTCTGTCCAAGATGTCAGCCCGATAAAATTTAACCGGCTTACCGGTGATTTTTTCAACCCTCTGCAAAGATTTTTCGCTGGAATTGGACAGATTATCAAGAACCACTACATCATAGCCTGCATTTTGTAATTCCACTACCGTATGGGAACCTATATATCCTGCTCCTCCTGTTACTAAAATTGCCATCTTACATCCTCCTTGCTATTCTTACATATATTTTTCTGACTTAATTATATAAGCTTGTATTTATAAACCAGTTTCTATAGTTCTATCCCATTTTCCCTGCAAAGTTCTCTCGCACTCTCAACCGAATCCACTCCGGTTTTATTTTTAATCGGAGCAAACTCATAATTTCTCTTAACTTCATATGGCAGGCATGAATCCAGTTCATGAATCATATCCAGTACAAGCTGCTCATATTTATAACCGTTCGGTTCTTCCGGTTTGATTGGATTTCCGGCTTCATCAATATACGGAATCTTTTTCTCCACAATGTGGAGAGGAAGCTTCTTAGCCACTATATCCTCCAGTGCTTTTTCCCTGAAAAGATAATTGAGGATAACACCATAACTGTATGCCGGATTTCCTGACTCATCCTTAGCATTCATCATCTCATCAGTCAACTCATAATATTCCACTATAGACGGCCTGCCATCCTCAAGGCAGATAACACCTATCTTTTCATCCGGTGCATTCTTGCACACCACTTTGGAACCCACATCACTGTCGGTAAGTATGGTCGCACCTACAAAACAGGGGTCTGCAATCCTCTGCAGCACATTGTCCACAGCAAAAACATTCAGCCACTCAATTCCGGCTTCACGTATTTTGTCCACCACTCCCCATTTCATCATAGATAAAAACCAGCCGCCGTTACCATTGGGAGAGGTCGATATCTTATTCTTCGCCTCCATATAGACCTTACCGTCATAATCCGTCGCCGGCGCCATATCCTGCATAAAAAAGGTTATATATTCCGGACGATAGCCGAAGTAATTCTTTTCCTTAAAAAATGCGGTAGTAGCCTCATGGTTCTTATCACTGGTCATCACAAAAAGATGAATCCAAGTATCAGTCAGCTTCACCACGTCCATAAGATTATCGATTAACCGTTCAAAAATATACACTTCTTTGGTGATTCCTATGTTATATACACCCTTAGGAGCATCGGAGCCGAGTCTGGTGCCCATACCGCCCGCAAGCAGTACAGCTCCCACCTTGCCTGCCTTAATGGCATCTATCCCGGCCTTCATAAACTCATCTTTCTTCGACTCTATCTCAGCAAGCGTCATTGCAGATAAAGGTGTTATTTTTCCCTTAGCATCAGCTTCATCCTTATGAGAAGCATTTAAAAGCACTTCCATATCGGTCTCTTCAATCTGCTTAAGAAGGGCAGCCTTTTCTTCATTTGTCAGCTCGTCATAGTACTTAAGAACATGGAGCTGGCCATATTTTTCCAGCTTCTTATATGCCTCATTATAATCCATATTAATAACTCTTCCTTTCTCACAGCCTGCAATATTAAGCCACAGGCACAACTCTGCTTCCGCACCGTAAAAGTGCAGGCATATAGTTTTATTTTGTGGGAATGTTGTTTTTATTATATTACCATAAATTGGGGGTATACTCAATGAGAATTGGGAAAGTTGTGGCAAAATTCAGTGGATGCGGTTTTAATTTACGGCACAGGGTGATATAATTATAAAAATTGAAATTTGTCGCTATGCCTGAAGGACGGATTGCACAAATAGTAAGTTGGCTGGTGGTCGGCTTTCGGGAATAAGAAGTTCTGACAGCAT
>JAFLTH010000057.1 GCA_022510525.1 Lachnospiraceae bacterium
CCGCCCCGACTCCGACGCCTCTCCATCCGTCCCCCTTACACAAATTTCAATTTATTGCAGAATTCCGGATTTTCGTATGGACTCTACTGCTTCCTTAATTTGATCTACCGGCAGCACCAGCGCAAAGCGCACATGTCCTTTGCCCAACTCCCCAAAGCTGCTTCCCGGTGTACATACAACTCCCGTTTTCTCCATAAGCTCCATAACAAATTCAACATCATCGGAAAAGTTTGAAGGAATCTTAGCCCAGGCAAACATAGTCCCCTCACTGTCCTCAATCTGCCAGCCGATCTCACGCAGCCCGCCGCAGAGTGCATCCCTTCTTTGCTGATATTCAAGGCACTGTGCTTTTACCTGCTCATCCGGTCCGGTAAGGGCTGCAATCGCACCGTACTGTACGGGAAGATAAGTACCGTAATCAATCTGGGAGCGAAATCTTTTAAAAGCCTCAACTATCTGAGGATTTCCAACCAGAAAGCTCATTCTGGCACCGGTATAATTATAGGATTTGGAAAGGGAATAAAACTCTACCGCAATTTCCTTGGCCTGCGGAACCGCCAGTATGGAGCGTCCTTCTCTTCCATCATAAATAATATCGGAATAAGCGTTATCGTGGATTATTATAATTTCATTCTCAATAGCCCATGGAATCAGTCTTTCATAAAAATCCCAGGGCGCAGTCTTACAGATTGGATTCAGCGGATAAGATACTATCATGCATTTAGCCTTTTTAACAAGTTCCTTATCCATGTGTTCCAGATCAGGCAGATAGTTATTATCCTCCGTCAGTGCATAGGTTCTGATATCGGCTCCGGCAAGGGATGGTCCTATATTAAAAATCGGATACCCCGGATCAGGCACGAGAACTATATCCCCTGCATCACAAAGCGTCATACAGATATGTGCAATGCCCTCCTGAGAACCGTATACGGACATTATCTCGTCCTTTTCCAGTTCTACGCCATACCTTTTGCTATATCTTGACTGTACCGCTTCTATAAGCTCAGGCAGCTCGGTCAGAGAATACCTGTAATTCTCCGGTCTGGACGCAGCCTCTGCAACCGCCTTCATTACATGTTCTGCAGGCTTAAAATCCGGTGTTCCAACCGATAAATTGTAGACTTTTTCGCCCCTCGCTTCCCTTGCAAGTTTTCTTTCATTTAGTAATTGGAAGATACCTTCCTCATAATCTTTCATTCTGGATGCCAATTGTAATTCCATAGCGCTTGTCCTTTCATATAATATAAATACTAGATATTGTAATATTTTTCATCAATAGCTATGCAGGATTTCCTGCAAATGGCGCTTATACTGCTTCACAGTCTCTTCAGGTGCAATCAGCTTCGCCCCCTCGCCAAGTCCTGTGAGCCAGCCGAAAAACTGATCGCTGACGGCCAGTGTAACACGTGCAGAAAAGTGCTCATCATCCCTCTTTCTGATTGCAGCTTCTTTACCGAATCGGTCCATTACCACACCAATCAAGTGGTTTTTAAGCAACAACGTCACGGTTTCTTCCTTTCCGCCATACATACTGAAGGTTTTATTTGCATAATCGGCAATGTCAAAGCGCTCAAAAAGAGCGGCGCCTTCCCGCTTAACACCTGTCAGTACCTTAATACTGCCCATTTTATCCACACGGAAATGTTTAATCTTATCCTCTTCCTTATCATGTGCAATTAAATAATAGTTGTCATCTTTACAGGTCAGGGCCCATGGGCTTATCACATATTGCTTGCCGTCATGCCTCGGCACAAGCTCTTTTTCCATATTCCACTCCAGATATTGAAAAGAAATCTGCTCATTGTTCTGGATAGCCTTATGTATATCATCTACGATATAATAGATACTTTCATTCGCGGTTTTTATACGGTTTGCAACATAGACCTGTCTTTGCAGCTGTTTTGCCTCCGCTTTGGATGCAAGGGTTTCGATTTTGGCAATCAGTTCTCTGGATTTCTTAAGTGTAATAAACTTGGAGGACTGCACAACCTCAACCAGTATCTTAAGCTCTGCCAGCTCAAAATCCCTGCTTGCCAGATAATAGCCTCCATTCACCCTGGATTTGACAGAAATTATGTCATATCCGAAATCAATCAACTGGTTTATATCATCATAAATACTCTTGCGTTCAGCCTTAATATCCAGCTTCTCCAATTCTTCAATGAGCTGTTTGACGCTTATAAGATGCTCTTCGTCGGTCTGCTCTGAAAATATTTTCAGAATATATAAAAGCTTAAGCTTCTGATTTGTTGATTTGGGCATAGGTGACCTTCCTTCTGTTTTAGATTAGATATGTACATTGAGACTGCCCGTACAATATCTGTAAGAGAAAAAGAGTTGGTCCAACGACCAACTCTGAAAGCCTTTAATATTACTGGTTTCCGGCATTTCCATCCGTTTCTGCCAACTGTGCGCTCTTAAGATCTTTGCTTTTACGCCATTTTACACCAATAACACATGCTATTATTACAAGAACAACAATAAATACAAACACTAACAAATATGATAAAAATGAATTCAAAAATAAAATAAGACTGCTCATATCGTTTCATCCTTTCCCTAACACTATATTGCATAGTGTTTTACCAACTTCTGGTGGTATTATATCACTAATTCCACTATATCGTCAAGTAAGTTTGCTCCATCTGCCGCAGTTGTTGCCAGGGCGTCACAGCGTTCATTTTCGGGATGTCCGTCATGGCCTTTTACCCAGACAAATGTAAGTTTGTGCGGTTCCTTGGCCTTGAGCAGTCTCTGCCACAAATCTATGTTCTTGACAGGCTTGCCGCCGGCAGTTTTCCAGTTCTTCTTAAGCCAGCCCTCTATCCAGTTCTGATTAAAGGCATCCGTAACATATTTGGAATCTGAAATAAGTGTCACCTCGCAGGGTTTGGTCAGTGCCTCCAGTCCTACTATTACCGCCATTAACTCCATACGGTTATTGGTTGTTTTCTTATACCCTGCAGAGTATTCACGCTCATGCAGCGTACCCTTGGAATCTATATATTGC
This sequence comes from Lachnospiraceae bacterium, assembly GCA_022510525.1. Taxonomy (GTDB): domain Bacteria; phylum Bacillota; class Clostridia; order Lachnospirales; family Lachnospiraceae; genus UBA3282. Next base: position 3,011 of record JAFLTH010000057.1, read on the forward strand.
AGGATTGTACCGTATCCGCCGGGTCCTTCCGGGTTTCCTCTTGCTGCACCGTCTGTGTAGATTGTTACCTTCATATTTGAGCCTTTCTACGTTATATAACATATGCTATTTAATATACTCGTTATTAAATATATACATTGTTGAATATACTTAATATTTATTCTAATTATTCCACCTACCGGTATTTATGAAGCTCTCTGCCATCGTTTCGGCATTATTTACCAGTTCCTTGTTATAGCCTAATACTTTCAATAATGCTATTGCATTCCTTGAAACCGCCGGTCCTTTTTGTATTATATACGGGAAGAAAATATCGTCCTCTACAATTTCCTCTTCAAAATGATAATTGTCATATAAGTCATTTAAAAGCTTAGTAAGTTCCAAATCATGAGTTGCAGCAAAACATATAACATTTTCTATCGCAAACGCCTTAAGTATCTGTGTAGATGCAGCTATCCTCTCTACTGTGTTGGTTCCTCTGAGGACTTCATCGACAAAACATAACACATGTTTTTTATCTTTCTGCGCCTCCCTAACCTCATTCAGTATTCTACGGATGGACTTAACTTCCGCCATATAATAGCTGTCCCCGCTTACCAGATCATCTTTAAGAGACATAGACGAGTATATTCTGAACATACTTCCCTCATATGCAGCTGCAGTACAGGTATGTATGGTCTGTGCCAGAATGGCATTAAGCGCAACCGCACGAAGAAAAGTGGATTTACCCGATGCATTTGAACCTGTCAACAATACTCCTCTTTTTACCTCTATATCATTTTTTACGGGTTCATTTAATAACGGGTGATATAATTGTTCTATATTCAGAGAATGTGACCGATTTTCATCAATAAACTCAGGAATACAATAATCTCCATTAAGGCTTGCGCGGTATTCTCCTACCACCACCACAGTCTCAATCGCACCTATCGTTGTGACGATTTTATCTATCTCCGAAATGTGTGTCCTGACCATACCAAGCATCTGATTAAACTTTATCAGATCAAGATAAAAAATCATCCGGACATAATCCAGAATAACATCCAGTGGATTGCTGCTGGCAGACGCACCGGCACCGCCCGATGCATTGGAGAGCACAATGAAAGAATTACGTCTGAAGCTTCCCATTGACTTATAGGATGAAAGAAGTTCTTCCCTTTCTTTTGCAATTATGTCTATCGGAAGTTTGGATATTACAGCCGCAACATCAATAAGCCTGGTAATATAACGAAAACTTGTAATATACGGGTCTATTTCTTTTTGCTCCTTATAGTAATTGATCATATTCCGGCTAAGAACTACCAACAGCAGACATATCCCAATCGATACGGAATAGAACATAACCGCCAGACTTATAAATATAAGCAGAATAGCCAGATAGTACTTTAGACTGCTTCGCTCTCCCAACGTTTCAAGATACTCAAGATATTCATACAGAGAATATTTCCCCATTCTTCCCAGTTCTGCAAAATGTAACTGTAGTTCTACCCTATCTTTGTCATTCTGCGCAAAAAATAACACCCGCTTTTCAAATTCTTCCAGTTCTATCTTATCCTGCAGCGGTGTACGCAGCCTGTAATAGAGATATTCATCCCCTGCCATACTGTGGGAATAATTCATCCTTTTGTAGACTTCATCCATATTCAGGTCATTCCAGGTAATATCATCTATCTGATGCGGCTGCTCATGTTTTTTATAATACATAGGTATATGCTGCTCAAGCTCTCCGGCCTTATACTCTCTGTCTATTGCAGAACCATACTGCGTATACAGTTTTTTAATAAACTTCTTCTGCGCTCTCCTACTGTCCAGATATCCATTAAGCATAACAAATGTTATGAAAAGCAGTATAACTCCAACCAAAACCCAGTATTCCATAATTAACAAATGCTCTCCTTAATCTCGTTTGCCTTGGAATAAATACCGTCCACATCAATAAAATCCGCAAACTTTCCGTTCTCATACAGAATCTGTCCGTTTATCATTGTCATTTTGACGTTTTGCTTACTTCCGCTGTAAACAATATTTTTGTATATATTATTGATAGGCTGCATATTGGGCTGATGCAGATCAATCATTATAATATCCGCAAGTTTACCCTCTTCAAGGACATCGGTATCGTTTAAATACATTGCCTTTGAGCCGTTCACGGTTGCCATTTTTAATACTTCTAATGCATCTACCGCCGCGGCATCTTCTTCCTTAAGCTTCGCAAGTCCGGTCACCAGAAACATTTCCCTGAACATATCAAGACAGTTATTGCTGGCCGGACCGTCTGTTCCTATTGCGACATTTATTCCTCTTTTTATATACTGACTTATAGGAGCAATGCCGCTTGCAAGCTTCATATTGGAGGCCGGATTAGTCACTACACTTAGACTTTTGCGCTGAAAAATATCCAAGTCAGCCTCTTCCATATGTACGCAATGATATCCCCCTCCGCCAAAATCAAACATACCAAGTGAATCAAGAAAAACAGGGGGCGTCATGCCATATCTGTTTTTACACTCTTCCACTTCCGAGGCTGTTTCCGAAATATGGGCATATACCGGAGCCTTGTATTTATGCGACAAGCCCGCAATATCCTGCAACAGTTCTCTGGAACAGGTATATTCGGCATGAAAACCAAGTATATAGCTAATTAAATTATGACTGTTATTTAATTTTTGAAACATAGTTTCAACCAGCTCAACCGACTGACTGAAATTGTTCACCGCACCCACCTGCACACAGCGCATTCCCATATCCACACAGGCATCGGCTATGGTTTCAGGCGTCAGATACATATCAAAAATTGCTGTAATTCCGCTGGTTAAATACTCTAATATTGCGAGTTTGGTCAAGTGGTAGATCATCTCACCGTCAAGTTTGGCCTCAATCGGGAAAATCTGTTTATTAAGCCAGTCGCTCAACGGAAGGTCGTCGGCATATGAGCGCAAAACCGTCATTCCCGAATGGGTGTGGGCATCTTTAAACCCTGGCATTAAAAGATTGCCGCAGCAGTCTATTTCCCTGTCCCATATAATGCTTTGGAGATTTAATCTGCTAAATACCTTGTCAGTGTCGCTCCCTTCGCCCACATATATAATGCGCTCGTCCCGAACCCAGATTTCACCTTGAATTATTTTGTTGTCTTTCATTGTAAGTATTCTGGCGTTGTGTAGTCTGATATTCATATATATTGGTCCTTTCATATCAAAGATTAGCTGCCCCAAATCCGTCCGGCAGCAATTCTGCCAGAGTCTTAATCACATATTCTTTAACGGATTTCGCTGTAATAATCCAAAAATCCTCAGGATTACAAAATTCCATCATTACTTGCCTGCACACTCCGCAAGGATAGGCGTAGTTGTCAATTTCCTTACCCTTGGCTCCGCCGACTACGGCTATGGCACGGAAATTCCTTTCACCTTCACTTACTGCTTTAAAAAAGGCAGTCCTCTCTGCACAGTTTGTTGGAGAATAGGCGGCATTTTCGATGTTACAGCCGGTGTATATGGTTCCGTTAGCAGCAAGAAGAGCTGCTCCTACCTGATAATTGGAATATGGTGAGTAAGAGGCCTGTCTTGCTGACAAGGCAGCTTCTATCAGGCTTTTAATAATTTTTTCTTCAGGCACTATACTTGTCCTTTCTACTAAATTAATCATATCTTAACTGCTAAACCTAACAAACTTCCCCAAACTTCTTTATTGATTCCTTTAAAAGCTTCTCAAACTTAGGTGCAACTGCATTGGCTGCCTCCTGTACCTCTTCATGGGTAAGAGGCGCGGTGTTCATACCTGCGGCAAGATTACTTACGCAGGACACTCCACAGATTTTCATTCCCATATGGTTTGCGGCAATCGCTTCCACTACTGTACTCATACCTACCGCGTTGGCACCTAGAGTCTGAAGCATACGTATTTCGGCCGGAGACTCAAAGGATGGGCCGGTCAGCTGTGCATATATGCCCTCAAAAAGTTCTATATCGTTTTCTTTCGCGGTATTTCTGATTATATCCTGTAAATCTTCATCATAAACGTGGCTCATATCAGGGAATCTGGTTCCCAATTCGTCAATATTGGCACCAATAAGCGGATTGGGTGCAAATAATGAGATATGGTCTTTTATGAGCATCAGGCTGCCGGCATGAAATTTCGGGTCGATTCCGCCGGAGGCATTGGTCAAAAACAGAACCTTAGCACCCATCATCTTCATAAGGCGTGCAGGCAGCACTACATCTGTAATCGGATAGCCTTCATAATAGTGTACCCTGCCCTGCATAAGTACAACAGCAACTTTGTCAATGTATCCGAAGATAAATTTACCTGCATGTCCCGGTACCGTGGAAACCGGAAAGCCCTCTATCTCAGAATAAGGAAGTTCGGATACAACCTCAACGGTTTTTGCAAAATTTCCAAGTCCGGAGCCAAGTACAACGGCTACATCCGGTTTGAAATCTATCTTTTTCTTATAACAATCATAACATTTTAACAGTTTCTCATATACTTCATTCATCGCAAATACCCCCTTATGATGTAATTATATAGTATAAGTATATCATTTTCTTAACTAATAAAAAAGAGATATCTTACAAGATATCCCTTTCTTAATAAATAATTAATACAATAACATATGTTATCAAATAATAATGCACACCATTCCACCATTGCTGTCGTTCACAATCTTCTGCATAGTCTCCTGCAATTTCAACTGGCTTTCTTCATTGATCATAGCAATTTTGCCTGAAATTCCATCATTTACCAGCTGCTCTATGGTCTTTCCGAATATATTTGTCTCCCAGATACCGTCATCACTGGTTCCGGTATCCGAAATATAGTCAATGAGGTCCTTGGCCTGCTGTTCTGTTCCGACTATGGGTGATATTTCGGTTTCAATACTTGCCTTGATCATATGTATGCTCGGACTTTCGGCCTTGATTTTAACACCGAACTTGTTCCCCTGTTTAATAACCTCAGGTTTTTCAAGTACTATCTCTTCCTTATCCGGCATAACTACACCGTAGCCCTTATAGCGGACGGATTCCATTGCATGAAGCACCTTGGTGTACTCTCTTTTCATCCTGGCCATTTCTTTTAAGGTGGTGAGCATCTGATATTCGCTTGTGATGGATTCGCCCACCAACTCACTTATCATCTCATAGTAATAGCTGTCATCAGGGTCTAAAATAATCTTTACGCTGCCCTCTGACATATTGACACCGTCCAGCTTGCACTTTTTAATATATTCACTCTCTAAATCAAAGTTTGCCTTGGTGATATCCCTGACATTGGTCAGTTCGCACATAAGCTTCTTAACCTGGCAGATGATATCCTGTTTCATCTTATGGTCATATGCAAGCATTTCCACCCACTTAGGCATATAAAGCTCTATCATAGTTAACGGAAATTCGTATAAAATATTCTCCATAATATGATTAATATCTTCCTGCTTGAGCTGCTCACAGTTTACGGGCATAACCGTAACATTATATTTATCATGAATTTCATCAGCTAACTGTCTGGTTTCCTCCGAATACGGCTTGGAGGAATTGAGAAGTACCAGAAACGGTTTATGTATTTCCTGAAGCTCCCTTATAGTTCTCTCCTCCGCCTCTAAGAAATTGCTCCTCGGTAATTCACCAAAACTTCCGTCACAGGTTACTACAACACCTATGGTGGAATGGTCTTTGATAACCTTACGGGTTCCTATTTCCGCTGCCTGTGTAAAAGGAATCTCTTCCGCAGACCATGGCGTTTTTACCAGCCTCTCTGCATCTTCCTCCATATGGCCCGATGCTCCGTCAACCATATAGCCCACACAGTCAATCAGTCTGACCTTGACATTTATATCCGCTCCTAACTGAATCTGCGCAGCCTCCTTAGGAATGAACTTCGGCTCGGTTGTTGTAATCGTCTTTCCTCCCGCACTCTGTGGCAGTTCATCCTGTGCACGCTCTTTTTCATTCTCATTTTCCATATAGGGCAGTACAAGCAAATCCATAAACCGCTTGATGAAAGTTGATTTTCCGGTCCTTACAGGGCCCACAACCCCTATGTAAATCTCCCCGCCTGTTCTATCCTGTATGTCTTTGTATACTGCATATTCATTTCTGTTATTAATTTCCATAAAAATACCCCTTCCATACTTATTAAAATGTATGTGAAGGGATATCCAATTATGACATTATTGCTCAAGCTTGGTGAAAATTTTTCACTACGCAAGCTTGTGAAAAATTATACAATTGGGCTGTGGTACCGTGATTTCCTTGCCATTCATAATAAGCAGCCCTTTTTCCAGATCCACACTAAAGAAGGTCATGGTATTGGTTTCATGATTAAGCGATACCAGATGCCTGTTATCCGGGAATAGGTTTGCATCCTTCGGATAGTCGCCGCTGATTGGCAAACATAATATCTTTTTAAGCATACCGTTTTTCTTGTTTATTTTATAAACAACGGCACTGTTATCACCCGCATTGGAACTTACCATATAGTTAAAGTCAGCCGAAATATTGAGTGCACTTGCAGCCGAGCCGCCGGCATGATAATCATTCAGAGTTGATATGGTCTGAATTTTCTCAAATTCCGGGTTTCCGTTTATCTCCTGATATGTATAAACATCAATATAATTTTTCAGTTCATGTACGATATAAAGATATTTACCATCCTGTGAAAATTTAAGATGTCTTGGTGCGGATTCCTGCTCGCTTCGTATAATATCAATCTGGCTGAGTTTACCGTTTACATGGTCGAAACGATATACATTAACATGATCCATCCCCAGATCGGCAGCACACAGGTATTTATTATCCCTGGTCATCTTAACACAGTTGATATGGGGTCTGAAATTACGCTCCGCTATGCTTCCAAGTCCTTTATGATAAACCTCGTCGGTAATCTCTCCCACTCCGCCGTCATCTAACAGACGTAAAACCGTTATTTTACCGTCATGGTAGCCTCCTACAAAAAGGTACTTATCCTCGTAGTCGGTAGAAAGATAACAACCTCTCATTCCGTTAATGCTTCCTTCATTGATTACTTCCAGGTCGCCGTCAGGCAGGATACGGTACGTCTCCACTCCAAAATCAGTTATTGCATATAAATATTTCTGGTTGTGGGAAATCGTTATATATGAAGAATTAGTAATCTCTATAAGATTCTTTTCTTTCATACGGCCGTTTTCTATGTCTACATCATATATCCTGATGCCGTATTTATCCTGACGTCCCATTGTATAAGTAGAAACATATGCTACATACTTTTCCTGTGCCATGACGTTTCCTCCATTCAGCTTGTTAGGATGATTCTATCACAGAATTGTGTAAATATCAACTTTGAAAAGGATTGTGCAAATAGTAATTTTTCCTTGCTTATTGTCGGAGCCAGAGGCGCAAAGAAAAGTTACTATTTACACAATCCTATTTACACAGTGCTAATTTCAATGATATTACTTATTTAATGATTGGAATGACGTACTTACTGCGTAGGCGACGTCCTTGTCACTCATGATGAAAAGTACCAGGTCACCTACATTTTCCACTAAAACTGTTTCGGCGCTGACGCAAACCCACTTATTCAGGTCGGCGTTGTCTTTCAGCTTTTGTTTGATATCTTCAATGTCGTCAGGATTTACACGCAATAACACACATTGATATGCGATTGAAGATATCATTGGGACGGAGAATACGCCTTCGTTGTAGTCAATATCTGCAGTTCCAAGCATTGCCTGCTCATTATCCTCCGTGAGTACATCAATGATATAATCCTGCATGGTTTCTTTTCGCTCGGCATCGATTCCATCGAGTCCTGCATAAATGTCCTTCATAATGTCCTGCAGGTCACCTTCTATAGTGTCATCTGCGGTGTCTGCCCCGATATCCAATTCATTGTCAGCAGTGTCATCAGCAGCACTGTTAGAGTTATTGTCTGCTGTACTGATGGAATCGCCGCCTGCAGAATTATTTCCGCAGGCGATGAAAGTTAGTATGATTGGAACTAACATTAAAATTGCAATTATTTTTTTGAGATTATTTTTTTGCATATAAAGTTTGTCTCCGTTTTACTTTACTTTAATCGTAATCTTGGATGTAACATTTTCAACATGACTATATCCAAGATAGTAATCATATTTCACATAACCTGTAATAGTTTTACCCTTTAATTCTGCTTTATATGCATCTTTCAGCTTAATCGTAGCTGTGGGCACTCCTTCCGAATTTTTAGCAACACTAATGGTAAAGTATTTGCTAAAATCATTAGCCTTGCCTTTTACATTGGCATCCAGAAGTTTGGCTGAACTGCTGATTCCCAAATCACTTGGTGTGCATTTCAAGGTAATGCTGTCTGCCTGATCGGTTTTAAGCGTATATGAAGCAGTTATCTTTATTTTAGGAGTCTTTTTGACCTTTACGGTAATGGTTACAGGTTTGCACGCTATTTTTTTATTTTTCATAAATACAACATTATATTTATAGCTGCCTGCTTTAATATTTCCTTTAGCAAAATCCAGCGTAAATGTACTGTTAGTCACACCGCTAATCTTTACAGCAGGTACTTTGTCAGAAGTCGGATTAACCGCAATCTGATCAAAACTTCCTGAATCATATTTGTAAGTAAGCTGCTGAGAATTACTACTTGCTATTGAAAGCTGGTTAGTATACACATTACCATCAACTAACGTAATTTTAGGTGCAGTGCTATAAGTTGACGAATTCCAGTTATCATTAGTAAACTTCAAAGTCCATCTACTAAAAGAATTTGACTTATACCAAATCTCCAATTGAGTAGTCTTGGCGGTAGTTGTTATTATCCAGTAATTACCATCAAATCTAAGTTTCCCGCCTGTTACACTATATTGCCAATCAATCAAGCTACGGTTATAAAATGCGCTGCCAAGTATGGTAGCAGCCCCAATATTAAATACTATTTCGCAACTTCCGGGTGCTTTATAGTTCATTTTTCCATTGGCAGTTTTATAATCATCATCTTTTACTAACGGTACCCCACCACATGAGACACTAGCCACACTATAAACTATATTTTTATAAGCAGGCATAGACACCGTAAATTTAACGGTTTTAGCTTTCTTATTTCCATCTGTAGTTACTGCCTTAATAGAAATATTACCTAATTTATTGATGTATAACGTTGCCTCAGATTCGTTGGTATAGTGATATACAAAATTAGCATTGTATTTTATCTTATTAGGCGTAATTGTAACATACTGGTTCATATTCTTACCAAACTGGTCTAAAACTACTACCGATGTCGTTAAATAAGTGCCTTGATTATCCAGTTTATCATATGCGAAACTATTCCCTTCTATTTTTTTACCACTTTTATCTGTCAAATATATCTCAGTAGGCACCAATACTGTATTTGAAACCAATACCTTTACAGTTGTCGAAGTTGTATTACCTGCAAAATCGGCAGCTTTAATTACTATTGCAATATACTCCTCCCCACTGCCGGCTTTTACGGTATATCCCTTTTTAATAGTAACCTTTCCGTTCTTATTAACAGAAATATTGTTTTTTACATCATCTGTAGGTTCAACAACTTTGTTTGAAGCAAATGACTTTATTTCATATGTAAACTTCTGGCTCTTTGCCTTAAAGTAATATTCATAACCGCCGTATCCTACCGGTGTTGCACTGAAAGTTACAGCTTTATTACCTACCGCTACCCTCTTTGTAATGTCATCAGTATAAATATAGTTAATACCTGCTGAAACAGTCAATACAAAAGAGGTATAAGCCTGATACATTGTTCCGCTCTGGGGCGCTGTTTTCGAGTCTACCGAACCGGCATAAATACCTATTGTATACTTATCCGGAATCGCTTCTTTGGCAACCGATACATACAATTCGTCATTATCATTCTTAAAATTACAGGTAATATCACTGCATACTCCACCTTCGCTGTTATATGCGACTGCTGTTAAATTATGCAGATAACTTGCATTTTTACTATATTTGACTGTACCGGTCAATACGTTGGACTGTCCGGTATACACATTCACGGTCTTTTTGGTAAATCCCAGCTTATCTTCATAATAGAGATTCTTTGTAGCAAAACTTTTAACAATGGTATTTCCTGAAAGAGCCGCTTCAATAGCTGCATCTCTTGATGTATTTTCATTAGGTACAGATGTTTTATTACTAATGTGTACCAGTCTCACAGCAAATTCATATGTACAAGCGGTTTCACCGGTACCGTTATTTACCTTAATGGATTTGCTCTGAGTATTTACATCAGCAGTCTTTTTAATATAGTAATACTTGGGTGCTTCACTGGAACCTGCAGGAACTGTCTCATTCTTCTTGGGCTTAGCTGCTACCTTTACCTCATAATAAGTAGATTCAGTCGCAGTACCATCACTACCGTTTGGTACCGCCGTAAAGTTTAATACGATTTCCTGATAACCCTGTGCGCTGCTTGCCAAAGAATTAAGCTTAAGACCCTTCTCACCGGTCAGTTTTGCTTTATTAGAGGCACTGTTAGCAATTGCATAACCTACCGTATCAGGGTTTGCGGCTACAAATGCAGTTTCATTTTCAACCGTAAACTCATAACGGTTTTCATAATCAAGTTCCATTGCCGTATAAACAGTGTTGCCTTTATCATCCTGAGTTATCATAGCAAGGACTTCGCCGGCATTCAGGACTTCAATCGTAACCACGTCGCCTACCTGTGCCATGCCGTCCTCGTCAATACCGTCAACAACTACATCTCCGCTGACATCAACAGGAACTTCATCATCGGCCTTGATAAGACTTATCTCCAAAGGCTCATCCATGGTTGTAGATAATTCAGTAATATCTATCGTATAATTATAGGTCCATCTTCTATCGAATAGTTTACGTTCATTTTCCTGTGAAATAATATCTTTCAAATCCTCAGGAATCTCAAGCTTACGGCCAAGAGCCACTGAAGCTTCAAACTCAATCTCTTCAATATCAGATGTATTAACTACATACACTTTTGCCGAAGCAAAAATATTATTTACGGTTTTATATGTTTGTGTTTTTGAAATTTTATAAGTTACGCCATCACTGTTATCAGAGAAAGTAATATACTGGCTTTCGCTCCAATCCGAATCCTCTGCCTTAGCTATTGCAGATTCATCTTCATTATCAGTCTGATCTTCACCATCAGTTATATCATCATCTGATTGCTCAGAATCATCGGTTATGCCTGAGTCATTGGTCTCATCGGTAACGTCAGACTCACCTGAATTATCGGTTGCGTCGGTGTTGTCTGTATCGTCGGATTCGTCTGTGCTGTCTGTAGTGCCAGCGTCATTGTCATTGGTTCCATCGGTATTGTCAGCGTCATCTGTTCCGTCGGTATTTCCGGTATTGTCAGAGCTGTCGTCTTCGCCGATATTTCCAGAGTTATCGGTTCCATCAGCGTTACCTGCGTCATCGGATTCGTCCGTTTCTCCGGTCTGGTCATCTGCATCATTTTGACCATTTGGATCAATCGTAACAATACTGTCATCAATATTATCAGATGCCGGTATTTCAAGAGACTCTGAAATGGCCCCCCCCTCCTGCGGTACAGTTTCCGCTGCAATTGCTGTGATGTCCTGAACCATTAAGTTTAACACCATCACTACTACAAGTACGCTTGAAAGTAATCGTTTTGTCTTTTTCATAATCTTCTCTCCTATGTTTTATTTGCTATATGTATTTTATGTTACATTTGTCTACAAAGCAGTAAATATGCAGTCAGATTTGTACATAATAAATTTGCTTAATTATACAATAAAGTATACGTTTATTCAATAAAAACCTTTTATTTTAACTTCTTTTATAAATATTATCAAAGCCTGCTTATCTCCTCAGGATAGAGCACTCCCCATTCACTCCGAAACTCATCCATAATACTCATCACTTCCAAAGTATCCTCGTGCTTCATAGAAGGACATTCCCTCAGCCCTTTTTTAATACAATCTATGGTTTCTAATACTTCATATTCATATCCGTTTATCTGTTCAGGCATAGTGACTGTTTTTAACAGGTTACTATTTGAATCATACACATCAGCCCTAAGTGGATTGTTTATATTATCCACTACCATCCAACCTTTAGAGCCATAGAAGACTCCCTGTCTGTCCGATAATCCGTAAATTCCGGATGTAAGATTTGCCATACTACCATCTTCATATGATAAGACCATTACATTTTGTCCGTCTACTCCCGTATTTGTCATATGTACAACTGAATGTTTATCCACTATATTATTTCCAAAATGCATAAGTGCAAAATTTAATGTATATATACCAACGTCCAATAAAGCACCGCCCGCAAGCTCAGGTCTGATAATACGCTCTTTATTTGAAATAGCATAGTCAAGATTAGCGGTAAGCGTCTTAATCTCACCTATTATGCCTTCCGCAAGCAAATCATTGATTATTTTTCTTGAAGGCATATAACGTGTCCATATAGCCTCCGTCACAAGAACATCCTTATCTTTGGCAAGGCGGAAAATTTCTTTTGCCTGTTTTTCGTTTACTGTAAACGCTTTTTCGCACAAAACATGCTTTCCGGCTTCAATGCATAACTTCATATGCCTGTAATGATGTGAATGAGGTGTAGCTATGTATACAAGCTCAACATTATCATCAGCAAGCATTTCCTCATAAGAACCGTATGCCTTTTCAAAGCCAAATTCCTTTGCAAAACGCCGGGCTTTCTCTATGCTTCTGGACGCAACGGCATAACACTCTGCTTCATCAAGCCCCGCCATGGTATAGGCAAGTTTTTCTGCAATATTTCCTGCACCTAAAATTGCTATTTTCATATTCTTATACTCACCCCGCTTAAAAATATTTTATCATTTACAAATAACTAATCTGCAAACCTGAAAGGTGTAATTGGTATTATATGTTCTGACATACAATATATCATCTTTACATATGATATAATCCGCCTTGCTATTTATATCAATCTGTTCTATTAATGTTCCATCATCCATATTCACCAGATTAATATAATCAGGTTCATCCGTAAAGCCGTAGCCGCAGACAATAGTATTATCAATTATTGCAAAATTCCTTGAGTTGGTAATGCCGGGGTCGGTTTTCCAGATAACGCTGGAATCATCAAGATCAATTGCCACAATATATCCGTGATTCGGACAGGAATTTGTATAAGTATTATGTGATATGGATACATATAATGTGTCCCCTTCGGATTGTACCCACCAGATTCTCTGCTCAATAAAATCATAATCTTCTTCCCTATATTCACTTGCATAGCGATATTGGGAAAAATCAAGAGTTTTTAAATAATTGCCACTTACTTTATCATAAATATGAAGTAAGTATTTGCTTGAACCGTCATCACCTTCCAACTCATAGCGGTACCTCTCATCTTCTATTACATTTGAGTCAATCGTCTCAAGTTCGTTGTCTTCAAACCATTTCTCGGTATCCGTAATATTATTTTTTTCCTCGGTAAGTTTCTCCAGTATAAAGGAATTATTCTCACCTGATGATTCTATACTATCTATGCAATAATAAGATTCACTCGGGTTTTCAATCATAATATCTGTGGACTCGTTTTCCTGTTCAGATGGTGGCAACACTTCTTCATTTATAATATCATTATTTTGAAATGTGTCTGTTTCATCTGCAATGTCATCCGGCAGAATACCTGTTTCATCTATTGATGATAACGTTTTATCTTCTTTTTCGGAGATAATTTCCTTATTTAGTATGATATCAGATTCTGTTATGTCTTCACTGTGACTACAAGCTGTTAATGTAATCGTCATTATAATAGTAATTACCATCGTAAAACATATTCGTTTAATCATAATATTGTTACCTCTTTTTCGTTTATCCTTTCTTCAAACTCTACATAAAAATCAGCAGAACTATATTGCTTCTCATAAAAAGTATGTAAAAACTTCATATTTATATCCTTAATCAACTCATCGCAGTTTTGTTTATTACTACACTCAGCTATATAATTTTTCAGTTTTTTCCTGTAATCATGCCATGCTACTAAGAACTTTTCATACCTTTTGCCATCGGTAATCTCAAGCCACTTTTTGACCTTAAGTTTTGTATGGGCTGGCTGTGTACAGGCATCTTCCAGCAAAAAGTAATACAGTCCATTGTTTTCATACTTTCTACCCAATGGGAAAAGTCTGCAGAGCCCCGGCCTGAATCCGTGTATGCCGCATCTCCCGTTTAAATCAAGAAAAGCGCATGAATCCGATGTCTCCTGCATTTTCAGATTCGGCAAGATAAGCCCATCTTCTACATGGAATTCAATTCTATCCCGCATAAGTCCTGCAAATGTTGTATTCAGATTATTTTCAAGCTGCCAGATATCGTAAGGGTCCAATACGATTGATTCACCCATTCCCCGGCAGCAGTCAGAACATCCCCTACAGTCGTTACAGCCTGCTCTCACCATATCGTTAAGTGTGTATAATTTTGCATCCATTGTTCATCCCATCGAATATATTATTTTGTTTGTTTTATATTCTATTTAAGTGTTCCTCTACATACCGTAGAAACTCCGGCGTTTTTGACCAGTATTTTATCCCCCAATTTTCAAAATTCCACTCTTCCATATAGGAATTACATTCATAGTCTATATAATATAAAGTTTCATCCTGAACAACAAAGTTGGTAGGAAAATAATCGATATTTAACCCTGCCTTATATGCAAGTTCACTCATCTGCCTGACCTGCTCCAAATATTCGGGTTTCATTTTATCCGATAAAATCAGGTCATAGACCGTATCACCCTCTATATATTCCTTTAAAAGCCTTTCGTTAGGCTCGTCAATGTCCAGCATCTGCGGAATTAAGATACCTGCCTTGTCTAATTTCTCATAATCGGCTTTTTCCGCCTCTATTTTATTTCCGAAGTTGTAGTAATCGCAGGGTTCATGGTGAATCTGCTTTAGAACATATGTTCTGTTTTCATCTGAAACCAGATAAGAATAGCCACCCTTTCCATGTCCTAACAGTTTTATTACTATATATTCCTTATCTTTGATACTTAGCTTATCCACTAAAAAGCCTCCCTGCATTTTATTTATAATTTATTATAGCAAACGCGGTAATAAAGAGCAAACCTGATAATATATAGAATAGACTAAACTTATACACAGGCTTAACATATACACAAGCCTGAAATATAAAGTAAAATCAAAAAAAACAGACAGCTTATTTTCAATTAGAAAACAAACTGTCCTGATTGGTTATATATTTAATGTATTATCTCAAATTAAGATGTCAACCGGTTTATAGGATTCTTTTAACTTATCCATATTGTCAAGGGATTCCAAAGACTCGACATTTTCCAGCTCAGCCTCATCAAGCTCCTCAGCCGTCTCGTCCATAATCTCTTCCTGAATCTGCTCAACCTCTTCAAGCACCTCATCAAGCATTTCATCCAGCATACCTTTGTTCTCGTCCAATCCGAGAGCTTCTTCCACCATATCTTCTTTTCTTTCTTCGGGAGTCTTGGGCGCGGATTTCTCTGCCGCTTCGGCAATCTTTTCCCCAAGCTCTCTTGCCTCATCCAACATATGGAACATTTGCTCACTGTTGTATTGCTTTTTCACAGCCGCTATCTGCTCTTCATAGGAATGAAACATTTCCAGTTTCCCTGCTATCTCCTCAAGCGTGGCGCATTCCATATCTTTAAGCTTTTCTTTCTGTGCATTGAAAAAGTCCACCTGATTTTGTGCTTTCTGCTGACGTTCAAGTTTATCCTGTGTACTCTTAAGTGCAGGTTTACGCACCATTAACAGGTTTCCTGCATAAATTGCTTTGGAAGTATTACCTGCTCCATATGAATTTCCGGCAAAAGATGAAATGTTCATAAATTATGTTCCTCTCTTATTTTATTAGTCATCATAACCTACGGGGTTAGACTTAAACACAGTACACTTCTATTTGTTTTTCATTTCATATTTCGTCAGCATATTTTAAAACTTAATATTAATGTTGTAAAAAGGCGATTTTTAGTTATGAAGTGCATTAGGTTTGCTGTTTTATTAGCGCATACATATTCATATCTATAATTTCACCATTCTTAACAGCATTACTGTGCAAAGTCCCTTCAAATTTGAACCCTGCCTTTTCCAGCACACGACAGGAAGCAGTATTATAAGCAAAGGGCTCGGCAAATATCCGGATAATATCGGTGTTCCCAAATATATACTCACAAACCTGTCTGACTGCACTTGTGCAATATCCTTTTCCCCAATAAGGTTCTCCGATATAATATCCCATTTCTGCTGTCCGTGAATGAATATTTTCACACCGGAAAACTCCTATACTGCCGATAGCCACATCATCCACGGTAATAGCAAAGGCATAGGTTTTGGTTTTGTCAGCGGATAACATAGAATTTATGAATTCCTTCGCATCCTTTTCCGTATATGGATACGGCAAGCCGTCACGCAGATTATCCATAATTTTTATATTGTTGAGCATCTTAGCTAAATTAGTGCTGTCTTCAATTCTCCACTCTCTTATTTTGCAGTTCATATTAATAACTATTCCTTTTCCACACTGTACTCCTGTTAATTAACTACCTTCAAGTGTAAATAGCTATATTATTATAGCACAAAACATATCAGGCATAAATGATTATCATTTATACAAATATTATTGCTTTTCCTAATATTGACTTTATTTATTATTAGCATTGTTTTTTTCATATTTTTGTAGTATGATTATTCATACCAATCATACTACGGAGGTGATATTATGGAAGGACCGAAAGGAAAGTACGCATGGATGGTGAAAATCGGAGAAAAGGGACAATTTGTTATCCCTAAGGAAGCCAGGGAATTGTTCGACCTTCAGCCGGGCAATGAGATATTGGTATTGGGCGATATCAAACGAGGAATTGCCATCCTTCCCAAAGAAATGCAGAGCAAGTATATTACAAAAATTTTTTCTGACATAGATAAAGGAGATAAATAATATGAGCAAAATCGTTTTCTTTTGTATTCCGGCACACGGACACACCAATCCCACCCTGGGAGTTGTACGGGAACTTATCTCCCGCGGTCACCAGGTATGGTACTATTCTTATAATGCTTTGCGTGAAAAAATTGAAGCTACAGGTGCAATCTTTGTATCCTGTGATGATTACGATATGGAACAGAAACTTTCACCTAAGGATGCCGCACGTATAGGAAAGGATTTGGCATTTTCTACGCAGATTCTCGTAGATACCACCCTCTCTCTTGATGACAAAGTCTGTGCTGATATGGAGCAGTTAAAACCTGACTGTATTGTTGCCGACTCTATGGCGGTATGGGGTAAGGCTGTCGCCCTGAAACTCGGTATCCCATTTGTGTCTTCTACTACAACCTTTGCGTTCAACAAACATTCTGCACAGATTATGAAACAAAGCATAGGTGAATTATTTAAAATGATATTTTCCATGCCAAAGATAAACAAGGATATCAAGCGTTTACAGGACAAAGGCTATCCTGTAAAAAGTTTTCTAGATATTATCCAAAACGATGAAAATACACATACCGTGGTTTATACTTCTCCTGAATTTCAACCCTGCTCGGATACATTCACGGATAAATATGTTTTTGTAGGTCCCTCTATACGCCCTGCCGAAAGCAATATTGAAAAGACAAAGGATATCCTTATTTACATTTCAATGGGAACAGTCAACAATGATATGCTTCCGCTTTACAAAAGATGTATTGACGCTTTTTCGAACACAAATTATCAGGTTATTATTTCCATTGGTAACTTGGTCTCAATCGAAGATTTAGGGGAGATACCCGAAAATATATCCGTATTTTCACATATCGACCAGATTGCCGTACTTAAGCAAGCTGATGTATTCATCTCCCACTGCGGAATGAACAGCGTTAATGAAAGTTTGTATTTTGGAGTGCCGCTTATTATGCTGCCGCAGACTTCGGAGCAAGGCGGCGTTGCCGAGCGTGTATTGCAGCTTGGAGCCGGCATAAAACTGACCAAAACAGATGCTTCATCAATCCTTAATAATGTAAAAACTGTACTTGATGACCCTTCCTACAAACAAAACGCCGAAATGATTTCCAACGGTTTCAAACGCTGTTCCGGTGCATTGGGTGCGGCAGATAAAATTATGCAGGTATGTGATTCATCTATACAGCCATAGAATAAATTGAAATTTGTCGCTATGCCTGGAGGACGGATTGCGCAAATAGTAAGCTGGCTGGTGGTCGGCTTTCGGGAA
>JAFLTH010000058.1 GCA_022510525.1 Lachnospiraceae bacterium
CCGCCCCGACTCCGACGCCTCTCCATCCGTCCCCCTTACACAAATTTCAATTTATCAATGCGAATTACCATTTCCTAGTAATCCCATATGAATAATTATACATTCACTGTATGCCTTTGTCAATAACCTTCCGCAACTTACTCTTAATGCGCTGCAACGCGTTATCCGTAGACTTTTCATCCCTTCCCAGAACTCTGGCAATCTGCGTATACTTCATACCGGTCAGATACAGATCCAGCACCTGCTTTTCAAAGCCACTCAGTTCTTTTTCAATAGTCCTCTCAAGCTGCTCCACATTTTCCTTATCAATCACCAGCTCCTCCGGACTCTGACCGGAACCCAGCATAAGAATATCAACCAATGCAGTGTCTTCTCCGTTTTGTCCGGAATTCTCCCGTGCCGTCTCATACAGAGAAATATAAGTATTTAACGGAATGTGTTTCTGACGTCTTGAGGCTTGTACGGCGGTATAAATCTGTCTCGATATGCATAAATCCGCAAACGTAAAAAAGCTCGCGTCTCTGCCGCTGTCAAAGTCGCGAACCGCTTTAAAAAGTCCGATCATTCCTTCCTGAATCAAATCATCACCGTCAGCTCCCAGGATATACATTGATTTTGCCTTGCTCCGTACAAGATTCTTGTACTTATTCATAATGAAGTCCATAATCCCTGTATCTCCGTCACGCAGCTGTATCATAAGTTCTTCGTCACTGTACTGTTGATAGTCCTCTTTCATGTATTATCATCCTTATCATATCAGTCAATTAAGATACTGTTATTATTCACCTTGACCAATTCAGTCAATATATCAATTATAATACTTCACAAGCTCCGCCGCAAAATGCTCCGCCAGAATCTGATATCCCGCATGATTTCCGTGCACTCCATCCGGCATATATTCTGCAATAACATTGGCATCATGGGAATCCAGAATATTGGAATTGTATAAATCAATGGTCTCAATTCCATATTCATTTGCAACCGTCCGTATAACATCCGCAAAAAATCTCTGCTGCAGCAGATATTCCTTTTCACTCATTAGATAGTCATGCAGCACATTGGGAAGAGGCGTTGCAAAAAAGATAACCGCCGAAGGATAGTTTTCCTTAAGCCCCCTCATAAGCTCATTAACATCACCGCAAAAAGTCTTCGGTATTCTATCGTCTAAATTTCCAAACTCTTTATCAGAGACACAAAAACCGTCATTTGTTCCGCCAAACACAATAATAATATCCGTATCTTCCGGAATCTGCATATATCGATCCACATAGGCATCCGACCAGTATCTTCCGATTGACGAGCCTCCAATTCCCAGATTCACGACTTCACCGGCACCTAAGATTTCTTTCAGTCTTGACGGATATGAATACTGTTCATAATTTTCTTCATTTTCAAGATTGGCAGCCGCGGTTATACTGTCGCCTATACAGGCAATCTTCATCTGTGAAAAGTCATACTCATTTTGTGCAATAATTTCCCTGTCCGCATTATTTACCTCCAGCGTCTGTTCATATGAAGTCATCAACGCCCTGCGTTCTTCCAGGCTCACCTCGGGCGGAACATACTGCCAGCCGGCATAATTACTGTTACCTGACACACCTCCGATTTCATTGACTGATACAGTCAAGCTATCCGGCGTTGTTACATTTCCGGAGACAGAATCATTTCCTGAAACAGAGTCATTTCCTGAGACAGAATCATTTCCTGAAACAGAGCCATTCCCCGAAACAGAGGCATTTCCCGAAACAGAGGCATTTCCCGAAACAGAGGCATTTCCCGAAACATCCGTACTATTACCGGAAACCGTAGAATTACCTGAGACAGACATTTTATTATATTTTCCGCCATTTCTAAATATTACAGAGCCGCTGATTACCGGCAAAGCTGCATAGTCCACAGAGTTGTCCGACACAGCGTCCGTCTCGTTGACCAACTCAGTCAGCCCATTTAATGTCATTACATCTCCGGAAACAGACATATTTCCCGAAACAGTCAACTCATTTCCGGATATACTTACTGTCCCTTTCCGTATCTGCACCTCGTTTGCAGACGCAACTTTTTCATCAATAAATTCCTGCAGCCGCGCCACATCATCCAGCATATCGGCAATCTCATATTCCATCTCCGTAACACGTCTCTGTGCCTCGGTATTTCTGGCTATGACTGCTGCCATCTCTATATCTTCAAGGTCTTCTGCGACCTTTTTCTCATCATAAACGGACCATAACTTAAGGGCTGCTGCACCTATAAGGAATACCATCATTGCAAGTATGGATATATATAAATAATTATGAGTTCTTTTCATCGTACCGATTTTTATACCAACCTTTGCCTTACGATTTCATATGCAAGCACTCCGGCTGCCACAGAGGCATTCAGGGAATCTATATCTCCTTTCATCGGAATGGCTGCGGTGAAATCGCATTTTTCCTTTACCAATCTTCCCACGCCTTCACCTTCACTGCCTATCACAAGTCCGATAGCGCCTTTTAAATCAAGCTCATACATTGTCGTGCCGTCCATATCGGCGCAAACGAACCACAGGCCTTCCTTCTTCAGTTCCTCTATGGTTTTACTTAAGTTAGTCACCTTGGCAACGGGAGTATAGTTAAGCGCTCCCGCAGATGTCCTTGCAACTGCCGCTGTCAATCCAACCGCCCGGTTCTTGGGTATGATCACGCCATGCGCACCCGCAAGGTTTGCAGTTCTTATTATGGCGCCTAAATTGTGCGGGTCTTCAATATTATCCAGCAGAAAAATAAAAGGAGCCTCGCCTTTTTGTCTGGCATTCTCCAGTATATCCTCCACCGCTGCATACTCATAAGCCGATGCAACAGCTATTACTCCCTGATGCTTTCCGGTCTCGGAAATCTGGTCAAGTTTCTCCTTTTTCACATACTTGACAATACAGTCCTGTTTCTTAGCTTCACGCTTAATGGTCATAATCGGACCGTCTTGACAATTATCAAGTATATATAGCTTATCTATAGTCTTTCCGGAGCGAAATGCCTCAATCACGGCATTTCTCCCCTCAATCTTTGATTCCGTATATCCCATATTAATTCCTATTACTTTCTTTAAATCGTTATTCCCATTTTGTCAAAAGCCAGACATATCAATGATAGCAGCCTGTCCGTCTCATCATTCAGATAAAGATAGCCAAATAATGCCTCCAGGCCGGTTGCCTTGCGATAATCCCCAACGGATGCATTCTTGGCTGTAGTATATGACTTGGCATTACGACCTCGGTGATAGACCGCAGTTTCCTCCTCAGTAAGTTCAGCCTCAAGTACCTCTATCATCTTTGCCTGTGTTTTGGCATTTACATACTGTATTACGGCTTTATGAAGCTTTGCAGGCTGCTTATTGGCTCTTGCAACAATCACACTGCGGATAATCAGATCATAAACCGCGTCTCCGATATATGCCAGAGTAAGAGGAGAATAAGTTCTTATATCCACTGCTTTACAATCAAATTTTTTCCTGATCTCATCCAATATTGATATGCTTGTTATGCTCTCTTCCATTTTACCCCTTCTCTGGTATCTTCCAGGATAATTCCCTGTTTAAGCAGATTATCACGTATTTCATCCGCTCTTGCAAAATTCTTTGCCTTCCTTGCATCCTGCCTCTCCTGAATAAGGGCTTCTATCTCGTCGTCGAGAATCTCAGCCTCTTTCTCTACAATGAGACCGCAGATATCCGAAAGCATTACTATTTCATCCTTAAGTGCAGTCAAAAACTCTTTACTGCTATTTTCCGAAGCTTTTGTGTTTGTAAACTTGACAAGTTCAAATATTGACGAAATTGCGTCAGCCGTATTAAAATCATCATTCATTGCCTCTTCAAATTTCTCAATATAAGTTTTAGCTTCCTCTATACCGGCCGTTTCTTCAACCGAAGCAGCTACATCTCCCCCAGCCTTTTCAACCTTCTCTATAAGGAAATTAAGATTGGAAACACAGGTGACAATCCTCTCATATCCGTTTTTAGCCGCCTCCATCAGTTCCTGGCTGAAATTCAGCGGGCTTCTGTAATGTGCGGACAGCATGAAGAAACGAAGCACCTGAAGGTCGTACTTTTCACTTATATCCCTTACGGTGAAAAAGTTGCCTGCGGATTTGGACATTTTCTTATTATCTATATTCAAAAATCCGTTATGCATCCAGTATTTCGCAAACTGTTTCCCGTTTGCGGCCTCAGACTGCGCAATCTCATTCTCATGATGAGGGAAAATCAAATCCTCGCCTCCTGCATGAATATCGATTTCATCGCCAAGATACTTCTTGCTCATAACCGAGCACTCTATATGCCAGCCGGGACGGCCGTTGCACCATGGGGATTCCCAGTATGGCTCTCCTTCCTTTTTGGGTTTCCAAAGTACGAAATCCAATGGGTCTTCTTTCTGGTCTTCTCCGGATACCAGCAGGGAACGATTTCCGCCTCGCAGATCATCCAGATTTTTATGGGAAAGTTTCCCGTATTCCTTAAAACTTCTTGTTTTAAAATACACGGTTCCGTCCGAAGCTACATAGGCATGACCTTTTTCCAAAAGGGTTTCTATCATTTCTAACATACCACCAATTTCATTGGTAGCCAATGGGTGAGTGGTCGCGGTTTTTACATTCAGTGCCTTCATATCCTTCTTGCATTCTTCGATATAACGTGTAGAAATTACCGAAGGTTCGACACCTTCCTCATTTGCCTTCTTGATTATTTTATCGTCCACATCTGTAAAATTGGAAACATAATTGACATCATAACCCTTATATTCCATATATCTTCTGACTGTATCAAACACTATCATGGGTCTTGCATTTCCTATATGAATAAGATTGTAAACCGTAGGTCCGCAAACATACATACTCACCTTTCCCGGATTGATAGGTTCGAAATCTTCTTTTTTCTTGGATAATGTGTTATAAACTTTCATAATTGTCCCCCGCTTTTTTAGCTTGTGCGCGTTTCAATTCCCTGACCTGCTGCTCCAGATCAAGTAACCGGTTAGTCAGTTCTTCATTTTCATGCTGTAAAACAGCCAAATCTTCCATGACAGGGTCCGGCAGGTCAATATGATCCATTGCATCCTGCGGCAGTGAAACATCTATACGCTTAACCACTCGACCGGGAACCCCAACCACAGTTGAGCCGGGCGGCACTTCGCTGAGTACTACGCTGCCGGCACCTATTTTACTATTATCCCCAATTGTAAAAGAACCCAGTACCTTGGCTCCCGTACTTATCATAACATTGTTACCTATTGTGGGATGTCTTTTTCCATGCTCCTTACCTGTACCGCCCAGCGTCACGCCCTGATACAGGGTTACGTTATCACCGATTATGGTGGTCTCACCAATTATGACTCCATTTCCATGGTCTATAAAAAAACCCTTGCCAATCTTTGCTCCCGGATGGATTTCTATACCGGTTTTACGCACTCCCTTCTGGGATACCCATCTTGCCAGAAAATAATGCTTTTTCTCATACAGTCTGTGAGCAATACGATAATATATCATTATTTTAAAGCTGGGGTAAAGAAACACCTCCATATTGGAATGGATTGCAGGATCACGTTCTTTTATGACCTTTATCTCTTCCCGTATGAAACTGATAAATCCCATTCTATAATTATGCTCCTTCACTTTTTTCCATTTTAAAAAGCGGATAACCTGTCTCCTGCCATATAAGAGACGAAATTATCCGCCTATAGTATCAGAATATGCAAAATAACTATTTTTGTCAAGCGGCAGGCTTACGACAATCTGTTTCCCCAATCACGAAGAATCTCTTCACAACTGTCTACATCGATTTCTTCCACAGCCTCTTTTAATTTAGCAAACATCTCCTGCTGCCAGTCCTCATAACTATAATGATTCATTTCCTTAATTACAGTCTCCATATGATCCATATCCAGATCTTCAAGCGCATCTTTCATACTTGAGAAATAATCGAGCAGATCCGGTAAAGCAATACTCTCTTTCTGGATATCATCATCCTCTTCATCAGGGCAGTATGGAGCAAGCACGTCAATATAGGATACATAATGCCTGATCAGTTCATCTGTATTTTTATGTATAAATTCAGAATCCCTTGCATTTCCTGCTTTTTCAAGGGCAGCTGCCTTATCGGAAAGTTCAATGGCTCCAATCTGCTTGGATGAGCTTTTCAGAGCATGAACCTCTATTGTATACGCCGGCCAGTCCTCCTGCTCTTCCAGAGACTTTATAAGTTTTGCCTTTTTATCGATAGTACGGTAATATGCACTGACAATGGTCCAGAACAGTTCTTCGCTTCCCAGGAATTTAAGTGCAAATGTTATATCCAGATCGCCAACCGTAATATCCAGAGTTTCCTTTTCTTTAGGTGTACCGCTATGTGTATTATATACCTTCTGTATCTTTTCAATCGGCAGCCACTGCCTCAGCTTGGATACCAATATACGAAGCTCAATCGGTTTGGCAACAAAATCATTCATACCTTCCTGACAGAACATTTCCTTCGTTCCCTCTACCGCATTTGCTGTCAGGGCAATAATGGGAACATCATTGTATTCGGGATGAAGACGCCTTATGATATGGGTGGTTTCCACACCGTCAAGCTCCGGCATCATATGATCCATAAATATTACATCATAGTGTATCTTGGAGATTTTGTCTATTGCCTCCATACCGCTTGTTGCCTTGTCAATTCTCATTTCAAGGGGTTTTAAAAGCCCTTCTGCTACGGTAAGGTTAACTTCATTGTCATCAACTATGAGTATGTTGGCATCAGGCGCAACAAATTCAAACTCATTCATTGAATCCTCATTGCTGTCAAGATGCAGGCTCTCTCTGTTAAGTATCATTGCAATTGTCAATACGGACAACGGCTTTCTTACTATAAGCAGATTCGGAATATCGTAATCTTCAATCTCATCAAAAAAGTCTACAAGCATAACCGCCGTAATCTGCGGATTGTTCCTTATAACGTTTTCAAGGGATGAAAAGAAAGACTCTTTCTCAATAAAAATAAATAACTGCTTTTCTCCCAGAAGTGCTTTAAAATCGGTATCCGAATCCATATCACTGTATTCCACACCCAGTTTTTCCACATCTCCGCACAGACGTTCTTTTACATACTGGTTAGATATAAGACCCACTACCAACAAATTATCAGGTTCCTTTATATTAATTGACGGTGTATCGTCAACTATTTTCTGGGGAAGCATAAATGAGAACTTACTTCCTTTTTCATACTCGCTTTCCACCCAGATATTACCTTCCATCAACTCTAAGAGCTGCTGTGAAATGGCAAGGCCAAGTCCCGTTCCTTCTATGTTACGGTTTCGTTTACTGTCCACCTGCTGGAAGGACTTAAACAACTTGTCCATGTCCTCTTTCTTGATTCCGATTCCGGTATCTTCAACAGAGACATGCAGCATAATTTCATCAGGAGATTCATTGGTATAATCCATTTTTATCAAGATTCTTCCCCTGTTGGTAAATTTAGCCGCATTATTGGAAATATTAAGCAATACCTGCTTAATCCTGATATTATCTCCCAAAAGCTTATTGGGCATATTGGGCGCAATATCCAGAATCAATTCAACATCTTTATCTTTAAGCCTTGTCATAACAATGTTGCTGACATCGCTTATTACGGACATAGGCTCGTAATCCACAACATTGATATCCATTTTACCGGATTCAATCTTGGAGAAATCCAGAATATCATTAATAATAGTCAGTAAGGCTTTACCTGATTCCTTAATCTGTTTGATATAATCCCTTGCAGCCGGTGGAATATCTTCACGCAGCGCCATTTCCGCCATACCGATAACCGCATTCATAGGCGTTCTGATTTCATGACTCATATTGGCAAGGAAGTCGGATTTCATATTAGAGGTTCTTTCCAGATCCATATTGGCCTGATATACCTGATATTTGCTGTATGCCATATCGGAAAGAACTTCTGCAATAGTTGACAGAAAGCCTGCAAAATCATCCATATTTTCCTTTTCTACTATATTTACCTTACATGCCGCCTCATAATACTCTTCGGGATCCACATCTATTTCTTCGGCTATCGCTTTTATTTTTTCTTCATCAGGTTCCTCGGTAAGAACCTGTCCACCGATAAAACATCCTATAATCTTACCGTTTGCCATAATAGGCGCAGCAAAATCCAAAAGTCCCGCATGGCAGGCATAAACCGTAGATTTACCTTTTTCATAAGCCAATTCCGCTCCGGACTTATCACACTGGGTACAACGCAGGCAGCCAATCGGTGAGTTTCTTGTATATTTCGTACAAAAATCCGTAAAATTGGAGCCCTCGGTAACGGGAACACCATTCCTGTCCGTTGTCAGGGCTGCAACACCGGCCTGATTGGAAAAAGCGTCCTGTATCCTTTGAAGCACATCTCTATCTATTAAATCCGTTAAATACAAATCGTGATCCATATCCATAAAGTATTCCTCTTTCTCGGAGTATATTGTTATGTAAACTTGCTAAATCAAGCAATCAATAACCTATGGCACTATTTATAGTTGACATCAACTTATCATGATCGATAGGTTTTAACAGATATCCCTGAGGTTTTAGAGCAATTGCCTCCTGAATCTTGGATTTATCCGATACACCGGTTAAAAATATTACCGGTATGTCCTTTGTGAAATTATTTTCACGTAATTTTTCTAAAACATCGGGACCGGTCTCACCGGGCATTTCGTAATCAAGTAATATAAGATCGGTCTTTTTACGCTCTAAAAACTTCATTGCAATCTTACCGCTTATCGCAGTTGCAACATCATATGCATCGCGCAGCTGTTCTTTTACCATCTTAAGCATAATAGGGTCGTCATCCACAACCAGAATATGCTTACGTCCGTCGGTATAGACTCTGGGTTCCGGTTTCGGCTCCGGTGCAGGTGCCTGTTCCGGTTTCGGTTCAGCTATCGGAGTATTATTATCAGCGGTTTTCGGTTCAACTTTTGAAGGTGCTTCATCAGACGCAGTGCCGCTTAATGCCGCATCAAGAGAAGATAAAACATTTTTCAGTGAATCTATATCTACTTCTTTGGCTTCCGCAGCTTCTCGTTCTTTAGTCTTTTCAGCCAGAGCTTCTTCTTTACGCCCGGGATAATTAAGCTCCATATACCTTACAATTGAATCTCTAATAGAAACTGCCGTAAACGGGCGCATTATATCCATATCAGAAACATTTACCGCTATCCTGTTAAATTCGACACAATCTTCTTTACTTCCGATTATCACAACAGGAGTCCTTGACTGTTTCAGCATAGGCTTGACGTTTACCATCTGCCGGATGCTTTCCTCCTTCTCATTATACATACAATAAACAAATACATCAGGAACAAAATATTTAATATGTCTGCTAATATCCGAATATCGTGTCGAGCAGGAAACTACTTCTAAATCATCGACCATCTGAACAAAAAAGTCATCTATAATAAGATTATTATTACCAATCACCAATGTTTTGTACTTCATTTACTTCTAATGCCTCCCATTATATTTAAGTATCTTACAAAAAATAGTAGCATATTACTCTGATTTTTGCAACATTGAACACCCTTTACAGCCTTCGCAATTCCTGTTGACAGGTACCTCTTTACTAAGGCTCACATCCTTATCATACAGTTCCATAGGGCTTGTAAGCATACAAACCGCATTTGCGGCGATTCCCTCGCCGTTTCCGGTAAAACCAAGACCTTCTTCCGTTGTTGCCTTGACATTCACCTGAGTTATATCTATTTTCAGCGCGTCTGAAATATTACTCCGCATTAAGTCAATATACGGACGCATCTTAGGCTGCTGGGCTATAATAGTTGCATCAATATTTTCAATAAAAAACATATTTTCTTCCAACAATTGACCAACTTGGTCAAGGAGCTTCAAAGATGAAATTCCTTTATATTTTTCATCCGTATCCGGAAAATGTTTTCCTATATCGCCAAGTGCCGCAGCCCCAAGCAGGGCATCCATAATGGCATGAAGAAGGACGTCTGCATCGGAATGTCCAAGCAGTCCCTGTTCATAGGGAATTTCCACGCCTCCGAGTATTAATTTTCTGTTGTTTACAAGACGGTGTACGTCATATCCCATTCCTATCCGCATCAGTCAAGGAGCCCCCTGTCTTTCACAAGCTGTATTATGAGTTTGACAGCATAGTCCTCACCCAATGCCTTGGTATTGATGGACAGATCGTACTGTGCAGGATCAAGCCAATTTTGACCTGTAAAATATTTATAGTAATTGGAACGGTATTTATTTGTTTTAGCTATAACCTCTTCAGCCTCTGTCTTGGATTTCTGAAGTCTTTCCATTATATTGGACAGGCAAAGATCTTTGGGTGCCTGAACATTTATTCTTACAACATTATCAAAATCACGCAGTACATAGTTGGCTGCCTTGCCTATGATAATGCAGGGTTCCTTATCCTTGGATGCAAGGTCTTTTATTACCTGTGCCTGAAAATTAAAGAAGTTTTCGGCCGAAATGTATTTCTTGTCACTTACCTGATATACTTTGCCCTCATATACTCCCTTGGATGAGCTGATAGCGATGATATTCTTTCTTATCTTTTCATTTGCCTCAAAAAAGTATCTCTCATTGATTCCGCTTAGGTCAGCCGACATCTGAAGGATTTCTTCATCATAGTAGCTTATTCCAAGCTCAGATGCAATTTTTCTTGCAATATGGCTGCCCCCGCTGCCGTAACCCCTTGAAATTGTAATAACATAGTTCTTCATACGGATACCCCCTTTATAATGTAATCCAGCAGTTTATTTGCAACTTCATCTTTACTCATGATCGGAAACTGCACAGTATCATTCTTCGTTAAAACAGTAACAATATTGGTATCGGTACCGAATCCGGCACCTGACTGCTTAAGATTATTTGCAACAATCATATCCAGGTTCTTCTTTTCCAGTTTATTACGTGAATTCTCTATCATATTTTCGGTTTCCATCGAAAATCCGCATAAAAACTGGTGGTCTTTTTTATGTGCACCCAGATAAGCCAGAATATCTTCGGTACGTTCAAGTTCTATCGACATTTCGTCATCTTTTTTCTTGAGCTTCTCATCAGCGGTATGTTTAGGACGGTAATCCGCTACCGCCGCCGCCTTGATTATTATATCCTGAGTATCGGCATTTGCTTTTACCGCTTCTGCCATATCGGCGGCTGACACAATATCTATCATATTAACTCCCATCGGAGGCACAATATCGGTTTTTCCTGACACGAGTGTCACTTCTGCACCGCGGAGCATAGCTGCCCTTGCTATGGCATAGCCCATTTTTCCGGTGGAGTGATTACTTATATACCGCACCGGGTCAATCTTTTCCATAGTGGGGCCGGCTGTTACAAGCAGCTTCTTACCTTTCAGGTCTTTAGAAGTTAAGGCTTTAATAATATATTCCATTAAGACTTCCGGCTCCGGCATCTTCCCTTCCCCGGTATCGCCACAGGCAAGATAACCTGTAGCAGGCTCTATTACTTCAATGCCGTAGCCTGATAAAGTCTTCATATTGTCTTTTACAATAGGATTGTTGTACATGTGTGTATTCATAGCCGGTGCAAAGATTTTGGGGCATTCACAGGCAAGCAGGGTGGTTGTAAGCATATCGTCCGCCATACCATGTGCCGCTTTTGCAATAACATCGGCTGATGCCGGTGCGACCATAAATACATCCGCCAGTTTGGCCAATGCAACATGCTCTACGTTATACTGAAAATTCCGGTCAAAAGTATCTACCAGACATTTGTTTCCTGTGAGGGTTTCAAATGTGATGGGATTTATAAAGTTAGTGGCATTGGGAGTCATTATGACAGTAATGTCAGCTTTTTGTTTTTTAAGCATACTTGCCAAAGATGCTATTTTGTATGCCGCTATACTGGCCGTAACACCCAAAATTATGTGCTTTTCCTGCAGCATTGTGAACGCTCCTTTACTCTACATTCTTACTGTATATAATATAAAGTCCTTTCAGGGTCAGTTCATTATCGTGGATAATTTCTTTTTTACAGTAAGGTACTATACTTCCGGCAAGCCCGCCTGTTGCCACTACCTTGGTCTGATATCCAAGTTCCTCCCAGATTCTATCAAGCATACCGTCTATACTTGCCGCCTGTGCTATTACTATGCCGCTTTTCATACAGTCAATCGTATTTCTGCCGATTACTTTCTTAGGAGCTTCCAGACTGATTCTTGGAAGCTGGGAAGTTCTGTTTACCAGCGAATCCAAAGATACTCTGACACCGGGGATAATCTGGCCGCCTATATAGTTTTTCTTATTGTCTACCACGCTTATGGTGGTGGCGGTACCCATATCAATCATCACAATCGGTGCGCCGTAATACTGTAATCCCGCTACTGCATTGACAATAAGGTCCGAACCCACCTGTGCCGGATTGTCCATAAGTATGTTGAGGCCGGTTTTGACTCCCGGTCCCACCAGCAGCGGGGTCATATGCAACAGCTTTTCCATCGATGCTTTTACAATATTATTAAGCGGCGGTACTACGGATGCAATGATACAGCCTTTGATGTCTTCAATTTTTATGCTGTATAAATCCAAAAGGGTCTTGAATTCCACCACATATTCCAACTCTGTTTTGGAAGTATTGGTAGATACTCTTTCCACAAAGTAGATTTTTTCTTCTTCGATACAGCCTATTACTATGTTGGTATTCCCTATATCTATTGCAAGGATCATCGCTTTTCCTCCGAGTTCTTCGCACTTAATTCTTTAACCGGCTTCACTCTGATCAATGCCAGACCCACGCCCGCTACGATAATTGCAGCCACAACTGCCTCAATGACACCGTTAAAGGTTATAATGCCCATAATCGTGTCAAACACTGCCTCTCCCGCAATACCCAGCTTCTGTGCGTAGGCATCTTTATAGAGGATAAAGATTCCGCTCATGACAAACAGAGTATTGGTAAACGCCCCGGAGAGTCCCGCATATGCAAGGGCAATATTGGATGAGGCTTTCTTTTTTCCAATCAGGGTCAGGATAGTAAACAGAACAACGCCTGCAATAACACCTGTTATTATACCTATTGTAGAGGCATTAACAGTCTTATCCTGCAATATACGATTTAAAAATGAGCTTAAGGATACTAATAAAATGAGGGATGCTGCAAGATCCACAACAACACGCCATACCTTCTTTTCGTTTTTTAAAAGCATACGAATCAAAAGATATACAAAGTATGGAATTACTCCAACCAGTATTCTCGGTACAAAACAGATATACAGGCTCTTGAAAATACCGGGTATACCCGCTACATTGACAGCAAGCACCGGTGAAAATACAAACGCGGACGGTGTTGCCGGTTTGAATGTGTTGTTAATAAAACTTGTCAGTCCAAATACGAAACCTAAGAATGCACCTTTCTTCGGTCCAAGAAATAGCGCTCCAAGGATTACCGGGATATGGATTATCGTTGCATTGATAACAACTAACGGGATATATCCCAGCGGTGTGAATGCCATTAATATAATAATGGCGGTGAAGAGTGCCGTAAGCACAAGTTCATAAGTCTTTTCATTTTTCATGGTACATTTCCTCCTGTTATTATTCTCATTATTGAGATACAATACGGTGTAATAATACCACAATAATATTAAATTTTCAACCTGGTCTAACCGCCAAGGTAAGCCTTACGAACCGCGTCATTATGAAGCAGTTCCTCACCTGTTCCCGAATTTACAATCCGTCCTGTCTCAAGCACATAGCTTCTATGCGCAATCGAAAGCGCCATCTGTGCATTCTGCTCCACAAGAAGTATGGTGGTTCCTGCCTTGTTAAGTTCCTCTATAATCTGAAAAATTTTCTCTACCAGAATAGGAGCAAGCCCCATAGAGGGTTCATCAAGCATCATGAGCTTAGGTTTGGACATAAGGGCACGCCCCATTGCAAGCATCTGCTGCTCACCTCCGGAAAGGGTTCCCGCAACCTGTTTATATCTTTCTTTCAAACGCGGAAAGCGTTCATATACGCCTGCTATCAAATCAGCTATCTCCGCAGAAGAACGGGTATAAGCGCCCATCTCAAGATTTTCCTGCACCGAAAGCTGTAAAAATATCCTTCTTCCCTCCGGACAGAGCGCCATACCGCGGTTAACTATCTTATGTGCAGGCACTCCAAGTAAAGAACTGCCCTCAAATTCCACATTTCCGGTGGTAGGTTTAAGGAGCCCTGCAACAGTGTTTAATGTTGTCGATTTTCCGGCACCGTTTGCACCGATTAACGTTACTATTTCTCCCTCGTTTACCTCAAAGGAGATTCCCTTTATTGCATGAATGTTTCCGTAATAAACATTTATGTCTTCTACTTTTAACATGCTCATGGCTTAACCTCCTTCTTTTTACCCAGATATGCCTCTATAACCTGGGGATTGTTCTGTATCTGTGCCGGAGTTCCCTTGGCAATTATCCTGCCGAAATTAAGCACGGCAATACCCTCACAAATTCCCATTACCAGACTCATGTCATGCTCGATAAGCAGCACCGCTATCTGGAACCTGTCTCTTATTTTACGGATATTTTCCATAAGTTCCGCAGTTTCAGAGGGGTTCATACCTGCCGCCGGCTCATCCAGAAGGAGTACCTTAGGCTCGGTTGCAAGGGCACGTACTATCTCAAGACGTCTCTGAGCACCGTAAGGAAGCGAACCTGCCGTTACATTCGCCAAATCAGCCATGTCAAAGATAGATAAAAGGTCAAGCGCCTTTTCATGACTTTTCTTTTCCTCATTCCAATATTTCGGAAGTCTGAATATACCGCTCCACATACCATACTCATTATGGTTGTGCAATCCGATTTTGACATTATCCTCAACGCTTAATTTGTCAAAAAGTCTTATATTCTGAAAAGTACGTGCTATACCGGCTCTGTTTACCTGAACCGTATTCATTTTGGCCGTATCTTTTCCATCCAGAATAATCTTGCCCCTGCCCGGCTGGTATACCTTGGTTAAAAGGTTAAAAATAGTAGTTTTACCCGCACCGTTAGGACCGATCAAGCCTGCAATTTCGGTTTTTGCTATGGATATATTAAAATCATCAACCGCTGTCAGGCCACCAAAATCTATACCTAAATGTGAGACCTCCAGAACCGGTCTGTTATCGTTTTCACTCATAATAATCCTCCATTCTTGCTCAACCCTGCTCCTTAGCCGGTCTCCTAAAGATTTTAGAATAAATCGTGCCAAACATTTCTTTTGCTTTACTGTTATTGGTAATTATCATAACAAGAATTAACACAATTGCGTATACTAACATACGGTAATCCTGGAACTGTCTTAGCAGCTCCGGAAGTACTGTAAGAATAGCCGCCGCAATGATTGAGCCGCGTAAGTTTCCGATACCTCCAAGTACTACAAATACCAGAATAAGTATTGATGTATTAAAATCAAACTTCTTGGGAACTACCGTCGAATAGTTAAGCGCATATAAGGCCCCTGCCGCTCCCGCCATAGCTGAAGAAAGCACAAATGCCATCATTTTATATTTCATTATGTTCAGTCCGCATGACTCCGCTGCAATCCGGTTATCCCTGATTGCCTTAATTGCACGTCCGGCGCGGCTGTTTACAAGATTCTGTATAATAAAAAGAACGATAAGCACCAGAATGATTGCACTTAAGAATGTGGAAATCTTCTTTATTCCAAGTGCTCCCATAGGCCCGTTAATAATGACCGTTCCTCCTGTTTCCATATTAAGTGAATTACCGTCTTTCATGCTAAAGTGCAGCCCATGGCTGTCAGCACCTATATATAGACAGTTCATTACATTTTTAATAATCTCGCCAAATGCCAGTGTTACAATGGCAAGATAGTCACCCTGCAGACGAAGTACCGGAACACCGATTATCGTACCTGCAATAGCCGCAATCACTGCTCCTGTAATGATTGCAAGAATAAGTCTTAGCGGAGACAAAGTAATAACATCCTGCAATGCGGTTGCCACCACTACACCGCTAAAAGCACCGACACTCATAAATCCTGCGTGGCCAAGGCTTAATTCACCCGAGATTCCAACCACAAGATTGAGGGCAAGCGCCATAATAACATAAGTACAAATAGGAATTAACTGACCGGATAAAGAACTGCTCAGTTTTCCTGCTGAAACCAGTATCTGGAATATTATATAAAATATTATCACAATTGCGTAATTGATAAAACTGCTGCGTGAACTTTTTGATAATCTTTTCATATTAATAACCATGCCTTTCTCTCAACTTGCGGGTTCTAGACTTTTTCATTGATCTTTTTACCCAGAAGTCCCGTAGGTTTCACAAGCAATATAAGAATCAATACCGAAAATACAATTGCATCGGATAACTGTGTGGAAATATAAGCCTTACCGAAAATCTCAATTATGCCAAGCAGAATCCCGCCAAGCATAGCTCCCGGAATAGAGCCTATACCACCAAATACCGCAGCAGTAAATGCCTTGATACCGGGCATCGCACCTGTTGTGGGCATAAGGGTAGGATATGCCGAACACAACAGTACACCCGCAATAGCCGCAAGACCTGAACCAATGGCAAAAGTCAGGGAAATCGTTGCATCCACATTAATTCCCATAAGTCTGGCCGCATCCTTATCCTCGGATACCGCACGCATTGCCTTTCCCATTTTAGTCTTACTTGTAAATAATGTAAGTACTATCATAATAACTATATTAGCTATGATTGTAACAAGTGCCACTGAAGATATCTGAAGGTTACCGATAACAAGCGACGGCAGCGTTACCATATTAGGAAATGCCTTGGGGTTTGAAGTCCAGATAAGCAGCGCTATATTCTGTAAAAAGTAGGAAACACCGATAGCAGTAATAAGCACTGCAAGAGAAGTGGCGCTCCTAAGCGGTTTATAAGCCAGTCTCTCGATAACTATACCCAGTACCATACATACGAATATTGACACAAGGACTGACGGAATAACAGGCCACCCAAGATAACTTGTGGTACAAAATGCCACATAGCCTCCTATCATAATGACATCTCCATGTGCAAAATTAAGCATCTTGGCAATACCGTAAACCATAGTATAACCCAATGCTATAATTGCATAAACACTACCAAGACTTATACCGTTAATCAGATAGTTTAACATACTATAACCATGCCTTTCTTTGTGTAAGAAAAGGGACTGCCATCTACAGACAGCCCCTTTAAAGTTAAATTTAGATTTAACATATAGGCTTACAGACCTACATATACACCATTTTCAATAACGACAGCCTTAGGAGCCTTATTAACTTCACCTGCTGCTGTCCAGGTCATACCCTCACCTGTAACACCGTCTACTGAGAAATTAGAATCAGAGAATACAGATACAAGGATATCACAAATATCTTCATAGCTCATTCCGTCTACATTAAGACCACCGTTGTTATCAGCATAATACTTTAATGCTTCGTAGATTGCATAAGGGCAGTCATAACCGTCTGCTGCAAACTGTGAAGGAGTCTCACTATGAGCACTTTCAAACTTGGAAACAAATGAAGAAGTCAAATCATCTGTTGCATCAGCAGAGAAAGGTGTAAGTAACATAACTCCCTCAGCAAGAGAGGTATCAAATCCTTCCAAAGAAAGGATACCGTCCATACCGTCCACACCGAACATTTCCACTTCATAGTTCATAGATGCAGCCTGCTGCATGATCAATGATGCAGGTGTGTAGTAAATAGGAAGGAAGATCAAGTCTGCCTCTGCATTCTGAGCCTCTGTTAACTGTACAGAGAAATCGTTAGCTGTATCATCTGTAAATGTTGTTACGGAAACAATGTCCATTCCAAGTTCATCAGCCTTTGTCTGGAAAGTCTGATAAATACCTGTTGAATAAGCATCAGAGTTATTGTAGATAATTGCTATCTTCTCTGCAAGACCGTTATCATCAATGTACTGTGCTGATGCGGAACCCTGGTTAGGGTCAGAGAAGCAAAGCTGGAATACATTGTCATTTCCTTCTGTAACTGAAGTTGCGGAAGCTGAAGGTGTAAGCATAAACATACGATCTGCATATGCTTCAGAAGCAACAGCTACGCAGGGAGTTGTGGTAACACAGCCGATAATTGCCTGTGCTGACCAGTCCTTAAGATTGTTATAAGCATTAACTGATTTTTCAGCATCATGCTCATCATCCTGTGCATTTAATTCAATCTTGAAATCTGAGCTGACTGCATTGATTTCTTCTACCGCAATTTGTGCACCATGATCTACGGCATTACCATACAAAGCAGCGCCGCCTGTAAGCGGTCCGATTATACCGAGTTTCAGTGTTCCTGTAAGTGAACCGCCTTCGCCTGTGCTTTCAGCACCGGTATCTGCGGTGTTGTCTGCTCCGGCATCCGTGCCTGCATCAGCAGTGTTTTCTTCTACAGTATTATCTGCTGTAGTGTCGTTTGTTGAATCAGTGGTGTTTCCGGCTGAACCGGTATCGCCACAGGCTGTCAGTGAGCAAATCATTGCTGTTGACAGCAGGATTGCAAGTAACTTTCTTTTCATAATAATCTCCTCCATATATATATTTTTATAAAAAATGACCTCCCCGAATTGGAGAAGGTCATCTTTGACCATAGAATTGAATGAGTATCTTCCTTATTATATATAATCATTAGGTAATACTCGTATACAAGTATATTAGGACAGTTTATATTATTTGTCAACTAAAAGTTTTTCTAATGAATTATTTTGCTATTCTGTAAGGAATTTATCTATACCATTTGCAATTCCAACAACAATTTTATATTGGTAATCATCAGTGGCCATGCGCTCATCCTCTGCAGCATTAGTCATATATCCCATCTCTACAATCGTTACCGGAACATTACACCAGTTTATCCCGCTCATAGTATCGGTTTCCCATACATACTCCTTTTTCGCGCCTGTGCTTGAGACCAT
This sequence comes from Lachnospiraceae bacterium, assembly GCA_022510525.1. Taxonomy (GTDB): domain Bacteria; phylum Bacillota; class Clostridia; order Lachnospirales; family Lachnospiraceae; genus UBA3282. Next base: position 18,928 of record JAFLTH010000058.1, read on the forward strand.
TTCATCTAAAACATATGTTGAAAGGCTCTTACTTTTAAAATATAGCGATGCATTGTATGGATTGGAAGCCGTTTGACAGATTGTCATCATGCCGTTTACCGACGAATTTGTAGAACCGTTTGCATGTATTCTGATAAAGGCGTCAGCGTTATTTTCATTTGCAATCTGTGCTCTTTCTGCATTACTTATATTCACATCATTACTTTCGCGGCACATAATGACACGATAGCCTCTGGAAATTAATTCATCCTTTAACTTTAATGCAACTTGCAGATTCAGCTCATATTCTCCCATACCGGTAGATACCCCCGATGTACCGCCGGCAACTTTAGCTTTTGCTTCGGAAGCCCCCGGTCCCACCGGCTCTGTTGATGTATCTGCTTTTGCCTGATGTCCGGCATCTATCACTACCAGACGACCGTCACCGGCAGTCTGTACAGCAGCCTTGCCATCATCCTGAATGTTACTTTGAGCATCACTTTGAATGTCACTCTGCTCATCATTCTGAATATTACCCGCAATATCAACACCATCAGATTCTCTGTCCTGAACTTTTAGATATCGGCTTGCAATAAAATATTCATTTTGATCCAGTAAAATCCGGCTCCATTCACCATCATCAGTCAGTCTTTGTACTTCCGTATTTACTTCCAAAACACGGTATATGTCAGATTCGGTTGATGCAGCTGTTCTGACATTCACTCTATCAGTAGTGATAACGGTCTCTGCCTCCGGATTTTCTTCGTTTTTCATATTTTGTTCTGAATCATCCGTTGTTTTCTGCGCTCCAACTTCGAACTCCCGTTCGATATCTTCCCCTGATTTCTCTTGTTCTTTTGTCAGAGTCAGGTCATCAGAGTTTTCACCATCTTTTCCGATATCCCCAGTCTTCTCAATATCATCAGATGCATCCGGTATGCTTCCCGAAACAGTTCCGCATGCACTGATACCAAGAGCAATAAGGAATATAATTACCGAATATTTTAATCGCTTACTCATCTATATCCTTTTTCCTCCTCATAAGCCACGATAAGATACTTACAGTTCTTGCTTTTATGAAATCTCAATGATATAATTTTACATAAATTTATTTATATAATCAAGGAGCTTATATAGGAAAAAAAGATATGTTCTGGAAAAAGAAAACCATACAAACTCTTTCTTATGATAATGAAAACTGGGAGCCGGTTATAAAGTGTAGTATCTGTAATGGCGAAAAAGTGGCGGGATTCCGGCATCTTCATACCGGAGATTTTAAGGAAGAGTGCCTGATCCGCAGTGAGAAGGAATTGCAGGAATTTAAATCAAAATATGGGATTGCGGGTGAGGTGGAGAAGATTTATTGATGAATTGGTGTTAACTCTTATATTGTTCCCTCTTTTATTTTTGCTATCTTTAATGTCTGCATAGCATATCATAAAGTAAACCCCAAATGGAAACTAATTCATAGTCCAATCTATAGGACATATTGTTTGTTATAGTATAAAAGAGGTGTTTAATTGTTACAAATTAAGGGTAACAAAACAAGAGTATACACCTTAACAATATAATATATTTAACCGGAGAGCCAATGGGGCGATTACGTCAGCTGCTGGACGAAAGGAAAGGAGCTGGTGCCAATGGTTACATATAGTGATTTATTTGCTTTTGTAATTATGCTTTGTGCAGTTATAACTCTTGTTATCAACATCAGACACAAAAAGTAGCGCCCTCGTCTTGGCAGGATAAGGCGCTGCTTTTGTAATGTTTTACCAGCCAGCGGCTAGGTGTTATCTAGCCATTGGCTCTCTTGTTAAGTATATTATATGCTATGTTTAAAATATTTTCAATAACAAAAAATACCGCAATTTTGCGGTATTTTTTAGTAGCGAGAGGGGGACTTGAACCCTCGACACTACGGGTATGAACCGTATGCTCT
>JAFLTH010000059.1 GCA_022510525.1 Lachnospiraceae bacterium
GCTTTCACAAGCTTTTCCACACAAGTCATACTCATCAAGCCACGTAGCTTGTAATTAATAACATCTTTTATACATTAATGACTTATATATTATATTAAGAAGTCACCTATGTCAATATTGCACTAAATGACATATCTGTCATTATGCTCTACAACAATCTCGATTCCACCCTCTCCTTTATAATACGAATTGGTACGAATCGTTCCCCTGCTTTCCACGATGCAGTTCTCTATATGGGTATTGTCACCTATATAAACATCGTTTAGGATAATAGAGTTCTTAACATAACAGTTGTTACCTATATAAGTATTCCTAAATATTACAGAATCCTCAACCGTTCCGTTTACAATACAACCGCTTGCAATAAGACTGTTTTTAATCTTAGCTCCCGCATTATATTTGGCCGGCGGATTATCATCCACTTTCGAGTATATATCAGGATATTGCTTAAAGAAGTAATTGCGTGTCTCCGGTAGCAGAAAATCCATGTTGGTATTAAAGTAATCTTCCACGGTAGCAATATTACTCCAGTAATCTCTGGTCTTATATCCAAAAATCCTTTTCATGTCTTTATAACGAATCAGGATATCTTTGACAAAATCGTAACGCTCCTCTTCAGCGCATTTTTCTATCATTTCAATCAGCTGGCGTCTTCTGATAACATAGATACCGCAGGAAATCGTATTGGACCTGGCAACTACCGGCTTTTCTTCAAACTCCTCAATGCGGCTCTCCTCATTCATCTTAATTGTACCATAACGTTCTACATTAACCCCGGGCTCCATATCTTTACAGACAACTGTAATATCAGCTTTTTTTTCAATATGGAATTCGAGAACCTTGTTATAGTCCATCTTATAAACACAGTCGCCCGATGAAATAACGACATATGGCTCATGACTGTTCTTCAGGAATGTAAGATTCTGGGCTATTGCATCTGCCGTTCCCCGATACCAGGCATTACTTTCCGCAGTAACAGCCGGAGTAAAGATATACAACCCGCCCTGCTTACGTCCGAAATCCCACCATTTGGATGAACTGAGATGCTCATTCAGACTTCCTGCATTATATTGAGTAAAGACAGCTACTTTATTAATATGGGAGTTGGTCATATTACTGAGTGCAAAGTCAATACCTCTATAGCTTCCTGCAATCGGCATGGCACAAACAGCTCGTTTCTGCGTCAATAATTTCATCCTGTGATTATTACCGCCTGCCAAAATAATTCCTATTGCCCTCACTGCCCCTCACCTGCCTTAATCAATGTTTTACCGCTTGCAAGATATCCGTTTTCATAATCGTCTACAAAAGTCATACCGAACACAACAGAGTTCTTGCCAATAGAGACATTTTTCGGAATAATACTGTTTTCTCCAATTGTCACAATTCCGTTATTATATATATGAGGTGCCGTATCATTAGGAACTTCATCGCCTACACCCAGTTCAACATCATCACCGATTACTACATTCTCTGCCACAATTGCCTTATTTATTATACAATTACTATGAATCTGCGTAGAATTCATAATAATCGAATCCCTTACGACGGTTCCCCTGCCGATAACAACACCGCAGCCTATTACGGAATTGTATACCTGTCCATAAATCTCCGAACCTTCTCCGACTATACTTCTCTCTACAACACTGCCGGAAGCAAAATACTGAGGCGGAAGAATCTCGCACTTGGTGTATATTTTCCAATACTCTTCATATAAATTGAATTCAGGAACAATATCTATCAGCTCCATATTAGCTTCCCAATATGAATGCAGTGTTCCCACATCTTTCCAGTAACCGTTAAATTCATATGCAAAAAGCGGGTATCCGTTTTGATGACAATATGGAATAATATGTTTTCCAAAATCAAGGCCTGACTGCTGTGCATTTTCAAGTAAGGCTTTCTTAAGGCAATCCCAGTTGAATATATATATACCCATAGATGCAAGATTGCTTCTGGGATTCTCCGGTTTTTCCTCAAAATCGGTAATTCTGCGTTTTTCATCCGTAATCATTATGCCGAACCGTTTAGCCTCTTCCATTGGAACGGGCATAACCGCAATTGTAACCTCTGCCTTATTCTGTTTGTGAAAATCCAGCATAACTTCATAATCCATTTTATATATATGATCACCCGAAAGAATCAGTACATACTCAGGATTAAAGGTTTCCATATATGCAATATTCTGATAAATAGCATTGGCAGTACCGGTATACCACTCACTGTTATCGCTTTTTTCATAAGGGGGAAGTACCGTAACGCCGCCGATATTCCTGTCAAGGTCCCATGGGATTCCTATGCCTATGTGAGTATTCAGACGAAGTGGCTGATACTGTGTAAGAACACCAACCGTATCCACTCCGGAATTAATGCAGTTACTCAGCGGAAAATCTATAATCCGGTATTTACTTCCAAATGATACGGCAGGCTTGGCCACATTTGATGTCAACACTCCCAGTCGGCTTCCCTGACCGCCGGCAAGCAGCATGGCAATCATCTCTTTTTTTACCAATACTTTCACCTCTTATTTTAATAATAATCTTATATATTATATTAATAATCAGTTGATAAAATGCAGAAAATTCCATGTAGTACATTAAGTATATCACAAAATAATCAGAAAGTGAATATTATTTACAAAATTATTCTCATTTCATCACCACTTATATATTAATATGTGACAATATTTTTGTTAAATCGTTAATTTTTTTATTAATTATTCACAATTACACAATTTTTAACTCTATTCTCAATATATATATTTGTGAATTTTAAATAATTTAGATAAATTTTCAAACACATTTCCATTTAATGTAAATTATCATTGGTTTTTTTCACTCAAATGCGTATAATACTTATTATAGTATTATCTTTTAAAAAATATTAAGATAGGAAGTTATAAATTATGTATAAAATCGATTTTAAAAATCCGATCCATGTATACTTTATCGGAATCGGCGGCATCAGTATGAGCGGACTTGCGGAGATACTCCTTTCGGAAGGCTTTACCGTCTCTGGCTCCGACAGACAGAAATCTCATCTTACGGAAACTCTAAGTTCTAAAGGTGCCTTGATTTATTATGGACAAAAAAAAGAAAATCTTGCAAACCATCCCGATTTAATTGTGTATACAAGCGCAATTAAAAATGACAATCCTGAATTTGTAGCAGGAAAGGAACTTGGAATTCCATTTCTTTCCAGAGCTCAGCTGCTTGGACAGATGATGAAAAATTATAAAATCCCGATAGCCGTAAGCGGTACCCATGGCAAGACTACCACTACTTCTATGCTATCTCAGATACTGCTTGAGGCAGATACCGATCCGACATTATCTATTGGTGGAATTTACCGTACAATCGGAAGTAATATCCGCGTTGGAGGCTCCGACTATTTTGTGACCGAGGCCTGTGAGTACACCAACAGCTTTTTAAGCTTTTTTCCCAAGATAGGAATTATTCTTAATATAGAAGAAGATCATCTTGACTTTTTTAAGGATATTGACGATATCCGTAATTCTTTCCATGAATTTGCAAAGCTTCTTCCTTCGGACGGCGCGCTTATTATAAACGGAGATATTTCCAATGTGGCGGAAATTACCGATTCTCTTTCATGTCAGGTAATTACCTATGGCTCTGATTCAGCTTCAAACTATTACCCTTGTGATATAACTTATGACGAACTTGGCCACCCTTCATTCACCCTGATTGGTGCGGACGGAAGCAAGGCCTCATACACTTTAAGCGTTCCCGGAATCTACAATGTATATAATGCGGTCGCTGCTATTGCCACTGCCAGATTTCTGAAAATAGATGATAACATAATCCGTAAAGCCTTACACGATTTCAATGGCACCGACAGACGCTTTGAGTTTAAGGGCAAGGTAAACGGAATCTCTATAATAGATGATTATGCACATCATCCGACAGAAATTACCGCAACTTTAAATGCCGCGACCAATTATCCCCATAAAACCATCTGGTGTGTTTTCCAACCCCACACCTATACCAGGACCAAGGCATTTCTGCATGAATTTGCCAAAGCACTTACGCTTTCTGACAAAATTATACTCGCGGACATATATGCTGCCAGGGAAAAAGATACACTCGGAATAAGTTCCGTCACACTACAGGAAGAAATTCGGAATCTCGGACATGAATGTTACTACTTTCCGTCTTTTGAAGAGATTGAAAAATTCATACTTGAAAATTGCACAAACGGTGATTTGTTAATAACTATGGGGGCAGGAGATATAGTAAAAATCGGAGAAAATCTCCTCAAAAAATAATTATCCACATTATCCACACAAAAAGAAAGTTTTTAACCTTCTTTTTGATGTGGATATTTTTATATTATAATCTCCTTTTTATATATGTTATCCACATTATCCACAGACAGTATGAACAAATGTTCGATTGTTCTTTCTGTCAAAATGACTATATCTTTTTAAAATTTAACATGCTATAATTCATTTTACTTTTAGAGTTTAAAGATTTATGAGGTGTGTCGGCTATGAGTCATTTAACCATTTATCAGGATAATTATACGGACGCAACGGTTATTTCAAACCGCTTTATTGATGAATATATGAAACCGGCAAACGATGCCCAGCTCAAAATCTATTTATATCTGATACGTATGATGAGTGCAAGACTCTCCACCAGCGTTTCTGACATCGCAGACATTTTTAATTATACCGAAAAAGATGTTCTGCGTGCATTAAAGTATTGGGAGAAAAACAATCTTCTGACACTGGACTATGATGAGGCCAAAAACCTGACAGGCATACATCTGCTTGATTTGAACACCTCTGATACGGAGCCTAAAGAAGATCCATATAAAGAGCTTTCTTATGAGAAACCTTCTTACGAAAAGCCTTCTTATACGTTGGAACAACTTAAAGCATTTAAAACCGATGAAGCCGCTTCCAGATTATTATTCATTACCGAACAGTACTTAAAGAAAACTCTGAGCGCAAATGAAATGAAATCTATCCTCTTTATTTCGGACAAGTTGAACTTTTCAGAGGATTTAGTTGACTATCTGATACAATACTGTGTAGACCGTGGCAAGAAAGATTTAAAATACATAGAAAAGGTTGCTATTGACTGGGCTCAGGCAGGTATCACCACTCCCAAACAGGCAGAACGATATGCCCGCAAATATGACAAGATTGTATATGACGTTATGAAACTGCTTGGCAAATCCAGTATGCCCACTCAGACAGAGGCAGCTTATATCAGCCGTTGGACCAATGAATTTGCTTTTGAGATAGACGTAATTGCCGCAGCCTGTGAAAAGACTGTCCTGGCTACCGATAAACACCGCTTTGAATATGCCGACAGCATTTTGAATAACTGGTACAAAGCAGGCATTCATCATGTGAACGACATTCAATCTCATGAAAGTAATTTTAAACAAAATAAAATCCAAAAAATTTCAACCGGAAATAAATTTAATCAGTTTATGCATAATCAATATGATTTTGAATCACTTGAAAAAGAACTTTTAAGCAACTAATGTATTTAAGGAGGCTGCCGTGCCACTAACTAATACCCAGTATGAAATAATACTCCGCGGTTATGAAGATAAACAACTTAAAAGCCGCCATGAATTGGAACGCAAAACAGCGTATGTATATGAACGTATTCCGGCTTATCGTGAACTTGAAGATACCATTGCCGCACTTTCCGTTTCCCAGGGTAAAAAATACCTTGAGGGCAATGACGGTGCAATAGAAGAATTAAAAACCAGATTGGCAGAGCTTTCCGCAAAGAAAACTCAGCTTTTGAAGGATGCCGGTCTTCCGGAGAATTATCTTAAGCCATCCTATACCTGTTCGGACTGTAAAGATACAGGATATATCGACGGTGTAAAATGCCACTGTTTTAAGCAGACAATGATAACTCTGCTCTATGAGCAGTCCAATATCCGCGAAATGCTTCAGAGCGAAAATTTTGATGCTTTATCCTATGAATATTACGAGGGAGAACACTTATCACTTTTTAAAAACGCCGTTATTACCTGCCGGAATTTTATAAAAAATTTTAATTCTGACTACCATAATTTATTTTTTTATGGTACAGTGGGTACAGGTAAATCATTTTTATCCAACTGTATAGCAAAAGAATTGATTGAAAGCGGTCACTCAGTTATCTATTTCAGTTCATCCGCTCTTTTTGATTTGTTATCCAGATATTCCTTTGATTATAAGAATCGGGAAGACCAGGCTGAACAACATAATGACATATATCAGTGTGATTTACTTATTATTGATGATTTAGGTACGGAACTGACAAACCAGTTTGTAACCTCACAGCTTTTTTCCCTGTTAAACGAACGCCACATGGGCAAAAAAGCAACAATAATCTCTACAAACCTTTCTCTGGAAGAACTGCGCAACCGATACTCGGATCGTATTTTTTCCCGCATTACCAGTCATTATGAGATTTGTAAATTGACCGGTCCTGACATCCGTATTTATAAAAAGCGTTTACTCAACAGAAAGTGAGGATTCATTCATGCCTAAGCGCGAAGAAAAAAGAAATCTGGAAACAATTCCTGTCGGTTCTCTCGGTATCATTCCACTTGAAGGCTGTAAATCACTGGGAGAAAAAGTAGATTATTATCTTGTAAAGTGGAGAGCCGAACGCGAAAGTGAACACAAAGGAAGCTTAGCCTTCACCGGTTACCAGCGTGATTCATATTTACTGGATGCAGAAGTACCCAGATTCGGTTCCGGAGAAGCCAAAGGTGTAATAAAACAGTCTGTCAGAGGTGATGACTTGTACTTATTGGTAGATGTTGCCAATTACAGTCTGACATATTCTCTGTGCGGACATGAAAATCATATGTCTCCTGACGACCATTATCAGGATCTCAAACGTATAATCGCTGCTATCGGAGGTAAAGCAAGACGTATAACGGTTATTATGCCGTTTTTATATGAAAGCCGCCTTTCTAAGAGAACATCAAGAGAATCTCTTGACTGCGCTATTGCCCTGCAGGAAATGGTTAAGATGGGTGTCGATAACATTATTACCTTTGATGCGCATGATGCAAGAGTGCAAAATGCAATTCCGCTTCATGGTTTTGAAACAGTACAGCCTGCTTATCAGTTTATAAAAGGTCTAGTCAATAATGTAAAAGGATTAAATATCGACAGTGACCATATGATGGTAATCAGTCCTGACGAAGGCGGTACCAGTAGGGCTATCTATATTGCCAACGTATTGGGTCTGGATATGGGTATGTTTTATAAGAGAAGGGATTATACCCGCCTGGTAGACGGTAAAAATCCTGTGGTTGCACATGAATTTCTGGGAAGCAGTATAGAGGGTAAGGATATGATCATCATTGACGATATGATTTCTTCCGGTAATACTATATTGGAAGTAGCCGCTGCCCTAAAGGCCAGAAAGGCAGGCCGCATCTTTGCATTTGCAACTTTTGGTCTGTTTACGTCCGGGCTTGAACGATTTGATAAGGCATATGAAGACGGAATTATCGACAGGGTTCTTACAACCAATCTTGTTTATCAGACTCCTGAACTTCTTGAACGCGAATGGTATATTGACTGCGACTTGAGTAAATATATCGCATATATAATCGATACGCTGAATCACGATTCGTCGATAAGTGATTTACTAAATCCCGTTGAACGTATTCAGTCTATTATTACGCGTTACAATAAGGGCGAATTAGAATAAGCATCATAAACAAATCTTAAGATGCCGCTCCATAAGGGGTGGCATCTTTGACAATGAGGTGGTTACAGTGATACTAATTAAAGCAAATCCTGAACTAAAGAATGTTTATAAAAGATTAATTACAACGTTGAAGCTGCCGGTTACATGGAATGATGTTTTCGTTGTAAAGAATAACCTTTTAATTCTTGCCGGTGATGTACGATCTTTAATTTTTAATTTTGAAAATAAAAAAATATACACCTCAATTTTGGAGATTCCTACAGAAAGCAGCCGACTCGAAAGTATGCCGAGCGACTCTATGCTTAACAATGTAATGAATATTACGCTCTATGCATTTGGAAAATGGGGAACCATAGGCGGTCTCAAAGTAGATAAAGATTATGATACTCTGAATACTCTTTTTTCTCAGATTCTTCGTCCTGTAAGCATCGAGACCGGATTTGGTGAAAACAATTTACGGTTTTATAATAATGGAGTACAGCTTACATACGAAGATATGATAATGGCAGTACTCAGGCTTTTAAATAATGAAGGAAAGTTAAAAGAAAACCAGAGTCTGGTAACTTCAGAAACAGTAGATAGAGATAATGAAAATCCTGATGAGGCAAGGGATTCCGATACAGGCTCCTCATCTAAAAATGAAGAAGTTGAGAACGATTATGAGATTGGCCTCTGGCATAATCTTAGCTGGAAAAAGGATACCTGTGACTTTAAAAAAGTACCCAAAAGTGAAGCTGATTCAGCAAAATCCCGAATTGGCAATAACTTTTATATAACAAATTATATTTGTCCCAAATGTGAAGAAAAGCTCTATATGGGAGTATACCCTGTTGATAAGGAACTGCTTATTGATACCGAGGAGGGACGTGTATTTATGGCGCGTACCTACTCCTGCCATAACTGCAATACCTTCTATACACCACGACCTAAGAAGCTGCTTCAGGAAGGAGATATATATGTCTTAAAATTTGACGAAGACAGGATTGCCTATGAAGACTATCTGGATATTTTGGGCAGCCGGGCAGAGCGGACTACTAATCCTAATTTTAATGAATTTGAATCCGAACGTAATCAAACGGATATGGAAGCCGCTTCCACCGGCAGCGTGAATGCAACCGGAAGCATAAATGTAACAGGAAACGTATATGAATCAGCTGATAATGCAACTGAATCTAAACTTGCCTCCAAGTTTAGGAATATGAAAGATAATCTGTCCAAAGGCGGCAGATTATTCACCAAAAACCGTATTAAACCAGGTGAAAAAACGCTTATATCCGGGTCAGAAAATTCTACAGCTGACATAAACGAACAAAATCCGCCATCCCAAAATCAAGAAAATCAAAACATAATACGCGAAGATATTAAATCTACAACAAAAGATACTCCAGCTCCAAAAGGCGCTCAAATTTCAAAAGACTCTCAATCCGCAGCCAAATCTGCCAATATTCCTGCAAAACAACTTACAGGAAAGACAACCGATGAATTAAAAGCAATTTTATCCGACTTAGAACGAAGGGCAGCTTCCGAAGAAGCTTCCTATCTTGAAACAGTAAAGGATATACTGCGTGAAAAATTGACGGCTAAGTATGACGCACGCATCAGCATCTTAAATAATTTAAATCCCAAACAGCTTTCCGATTTGAGAAATCAGATAGACAAGGAAACCGTTCTTTCCAAGGAAAAAAAGGCGGAATACTTAAGTGAAATTGACAACCGACTATACAAAGCGGAAAGAGATGCTCTGGCCCAAAAACTTGAACTAAGCAAAAAGAAAACCTATGCGGAAATCGAGCAAATAATAGCTGATGTAGAAAAACGCGATATTCCGGATAAGTTGAAACAGGACGCCTTAGACAAACTTAATCTCGTAAAATCAGCACGCGCCAATATGGAAGTAGAGCATCTGATGACACATATGCCACTCCATATGGACAGGCAGCAGCTTACAGCCTACATTGCCAGACTCGATCAATATAAAGAAGTCGATTTGACGAAATACCGTTCTCAACTGGACCAAAAATTAGATATGGCGGAAAAGGAAGAAATAGCCGCATTGGTTAAGCGCGGGGGCAAAAAGGACCGGACTGCATGGTGGAATCTATATGACGAATTGCAAAACCGCGATTATAAAGAAGAAAATAAGGCTCCGTATCTGGAGAAAATATACGATAAAATAAAGCAGCTTGATGAGGATGCCATAGAGCGGATATGTCCCAGCATTGTAACGCTTTCTTTTGCAGAGGGACTTCTGGCATATGAAGAAATCAGCAAGGGTGTATTTCTCCCCGAATTAAAGACCAATACTCTGGAAATGATCCAGCGACGCCTTACCAAGCTCAAAACCGATGAGAGCGTTCAACTCATGCGCAAATTGAAAAACGATATGGAAGAGAAAATGACTGACTGCGACGGTTTTTACTTCTATAATGCAAGAGAAGAAATGAAAATGTCCCAGAGTGTCGATGAAGATGATAACCATTCTGCTATGCTGTGTGCCATAAACGGCTATGCGGCCGCAAGAGGACCTTATGAATATCCGCTTATGGTATGTGATACCTCCAGATCAAGAAGCGGAAGGGAGGGTTTTGTTCTCACTCCGGACAATATTTTTTATCATACATTTTTAAAATCAAGTATAATAAATATACCCGGCATTGAAAATGTTCATCTAAGTAAACGTCTTTTTTCAAAAGGCATTTATATAAAATCCCCGGGGAGAAAAAAAGAAAAACTGCCCCATAATGTTAAACCGGAAAATCAAGAGGCATTTGCCAAAATTCTTGATGATTTCGCAAAATATATTCAAGAAAAGCCGGAATCAAGAAGCATAGAATATATGTCAAAAGAAAAGCATGAGATAATTCACTGTTACCGTTGCGGCTTTGTATATAAAGGTTCAAATGTTTGCCCAAAATGCGGCAGCAAAACAAACCATTAATTCGGTCAGTTCGAGACCTTCCTGACCTAACCGCCACCGGCGGGGAAAAAATAAAACTAAAGGAGACAAATGAATATGAAAAAAACAATCTTTCTAGTCCAGGCGGCAATGATTGCCGCTATCTATGTTGTGCTCACTTTTATAGCCAACGCCTTCGGACTTGCCAATTATGCGGTCCAAGTCCGTTTCTCGGAAGCCCTTACTATTTTACCCTATTTTACACCGGCCGCCATTCCCGGTCTGTTTGCAGGATGCATAATCAGCAACATTCTGACAGGATGCATACTTCCGGATATAATTTTCGGAAGCATCGCTACGCTGATTGGCGCTCTGGGTACATATTTTCTTAGAAAGTGGAAATGGTGTGCACCTATTCCACCGATTATTTCCAATGTGATAATAGTTCCTCTGGTTTTAATCTATGGATATGGTTTGGTGATTGAGGGTGCATCCATAGCTTATTGTTATGGTTTTTACGCACTTACAGTGGGGGCCGGGGAAGTAATTTCCTGTGGAATACTTGGCATGATATTGCTTATTACATTGGAAAAATATGCCGGAAAGATATTTGCTCCCATACAGTAATCAATTTTTCCAGAGACCACGCCGCATTCGCAGGACTTGTGGAGGGCAGTTGAACATCCTCCACCCCAATTATATCTTTTATGTATTTTTGATAATTTTTATGTGCCATGCCTCCATTGGTATATATTCTCTCAATGGGGGCTTCTCTCAAGAGTCTGCCTATATCATTTGGTACTATATTTTTAATGCTGCTGTCACTTGAAGCGGTAATGTCACAACTTGCAATTACATCCCACATTGCTATGTGATTTGTCAGCATCATTTTCTTTTTCTCTTCTATCGTTTCAGGCACCTGACATCCCAGCACCGCAGCCATCACCTTCCAATAACGATTCTGCGGATGATGATAAAAAAACTGTCCCTCTCTTGACTTGACACTGGGAAAAGAACCCAAAATTAATACCTTTGAATCCTTATCATAAAGAGGTGGTATATTATGAAATTCCATATATTCTCCTTATTACTCAGTCTGCGAGTTTGGGCTCCAGCACAAACTTGTAGACGAAATTAATTCGTCTTGTGAAACTTTTTAATTTCACACTAGTCTCGCTCTTTCTTCACATAAGTAATAAAATTATTTCCGTTTTCCTCAAGCCACTGAGTTGAATCATTCATTCCCTTTTTATATACCGTTCCCGTAAGCGGGTCCATTACTACAATATTAAGTTCATTGAACCCGACAATAAGCACGGCGTTTCCATCCTGCAGCATAGCCAGCACCGGTATATCTTGGTTTACATAATACAAAACCGCATCAAGACTGCATCCTGTAAGATTCAAAACCTGAACATCTTTAAGACTTGCTTCAAGAATAGAGGTAACGGTATTTCCCTGTTCAAGCAGATATTCTGTACGCCTTGAAATTCCCTCAAACTTGAGAATATTATCCAGGCACACCGAGAGACTGGTTCTATGCTCAGTCACTTCTTCACCGGTAATTGCCATTATTTGATTTCTGGTACTTCTGGCACTTCTCTTCCAGATATAATCTCCTTCATCATCGACAACAACGCCTGCATTATCATAGGCATATATTACCGCTTTACCGGCATCTGAAAAAATTCCATCAATGCCATTTTTATCATATACATAATATCGTTCACCTGTTATCTCGGTTTCTCGCATGGCAATCTTGCGTTCACCCTCAAAAATCACTTCTCTGGGTGTCAGCTTTTTCAATGTTCTGGTGTCTATTTCATCCTTAACCGCAATCTCTACCAAGGTCTCATATAATTCTGTTACAACACTGATTACATTGTTATTTTTATCTGTTACTTTTTCAGTACTCATAATCTGGTCATCACTTGTGGATAGGTACTCTCCGGTTTCTTCATTGCGGATTACCCTCGATAGATTAATCTGATTACCTAAAATAGAGCTGTCTATTACATATATACCGTCTTCTCTGTAATTCTTTAGTAAAGTCCCGTCATCACCCTGTATCTTCAAACAATACATAGGAAAAATTGTGGTATTTGAATAATTATTTACAATATCAGACTGTCTGGCAAGACCATAGATCAAATCCTCTTCCATAAAACCAATCAGGGAAATATATTCCCCGCTTCCGGCAGTAATCTCGGTTTCTATACCGGTACCAAGATTAAGCAGTTTCAAACAGGTACAGTTATACTTGTTACCACCGTCCTGCCATACAAGCATCTTGTTTGATTTGGATACCTTATAATCATCTTCATTAAGCCCGGAAATAATAATAGAATAGTCCCTGCTTTCCAGATTAATTGCATAAATCGAACCTTCCAGCATAAGATAACAAATATCCGAATTATTTACATAGGCAAGACTCTCTATATCATTTTCCAGCAGTTCATAAGACCTGTCATAAGGAATATAAACCTGTTCTTCTACCGTATTGGTCATACTGCTGTAAAAATTTACAGAAACGCCTACTTCTCCCTCATGACGTCCCCTGTTCATATAACCGTATACAATAAACTCCACATTCCCGGTTTCATCAACATTAAGTATTTTTATCTTATGGCGGCTGTAACTGCTTCTTAAATCTGTAATATCATCTCCTTCGTTATAAAAAGAGAAAATCCGCGCCAGTTTCTGATCCGTTACATTATAACTATAAAGCTTATTTGAGCTGATAAATGCAAAAACATTCCCTCCGTCGCTTTCTTCAATTTCTATGTTTTTGTCTACAATACCAAGCACTATTTTGTCATTCTCAAGAGAAGCATCATCAAAAATCTGCGTCATCTTCCTTTCAAAGTCCAAAAGATACATACGTTCCGGTGTATAACGGATCCTGTAATATTCACTGACTTGATAATATGTCTTTGACCTGCCCGAACGTGTGGTTATCATATACTCCAACAAAAAGGAGCCTGTACTCTTCTCTAATTCCTTAATGTCAACTACAGGTTCGGTTATACGCTCTACCTGCAGCTCTCCCCATGTCACCTGCTTAAAGCTGCTGTGTATCGTCACTTTATGGAAAGTAGAATTATCACCTTCCGAATTGGATTCCAGATACTTTGTAATCTCGGCAGCCTTTTCTTTATCAAAGGTTCTATTGTGGAAATCCAGTACATATGCCAGTTTCTCATTTATAAACAGTTCTTCCGACTGTATGATTCTGGTATAATAACGAATAATATCGCCCCGTGCAGGTTTGAGCATCAGCACAAACATGTACTCATCCCCCGGGCTTATCAGATCCTTAAGCGTAATATTACATTTAATCTTATTGTTAATTGCATTATAATTCTCAACTTCAGTGCTTTCTACCAGACGCTCACCGTTTATACTCCTTACTTCAAATGAGATTGCTTCTATTATTTTTTCATAAGTGTCAATAGTAAACGATATATTCCGATCTTCTCCAATCGGCAAAATAGTATCACGCAGATAGCTTATATCCATATTACCCGAATAGCCATGCAGCCTATCTACCTGATATTCGTCTATCTGCATAGTAACAATAGGAAAAGTTGCCTCACCCATTTCCATAGTCATATCTGTATTTCCGTTATTCATAACAGCACTGATACCAAATAAGGCCGTAATAAAAACTACAGTCAGATATATGCCTGTTAAGATCGTCTTCTTCATAAATTAAAATTCCTTCTATAATATCTATTAATTTTTTAATAACCTTTCCAGAGTTGGTTCTATATTCAGAAATTCAATTATTTCGTTTACTTTTTTAAGCTCGTCCTGCTGTTTTGATTTATCTATCCTATCCTTTTTAACAGCACGTATCAAAATATTCTTGGGTGTATGCTCCATATCTATGAACTCAAGCAAGTCCGTATCATAGCCTTCGGCTTTAAGAAGATTGGCACGCACCGCATCCGTAATAAGCGCTGACATTCTCTCCCTAATTATTCCGTATTGCAAAACAGGCTGCAGTTCTTTACAATCAAGCTGCTTATTTATTTCATGCTGGCAGCAGGGTACCGAAAGAATAACTTTAGCCTGCCACTTAATCGCTTTATCCAATGCATAATCGGTTGCCGTATCACAGGCATGCAGGGTTACTACCATATCAGCCCGTGTCAGTCCCTCATATTCAGCAATGTCACCTTTTATAAACTTAAGTTTCTCATAGCCGTATTTAATACTCAGGTCATTACAATGCGAAATCACATCTTCTTTTAAATCCATACCTGTAATAGAAACATTCATTTTCATTAATTCATGAAGATAATAATATATTGCAAAGGTCAGATAAGACTTTCCGCAGCCAAAATCAACAATCTGCACTTCCCTGTCTTTCGGCAGTGCCGGAAGGATATCTTCTATAAATTCCAAAAACCTGTTAATCTGTTTATACTTGTCATATTTGGAATTTATAATCTTTCCGTCAGGACTCTGCACTCCCAGATCAATTAAAAAAGGGATTGGAGTCCCCTCCTTTAAAATATAATTCTTTATCCTGTTGTGCAAAAGTGAAATTTCGGTTTTACTTCCGGTAGAGACGGCTTGTCCGGAAACATTTCTGGTTTTAATCGTCAGTTGTCCTTTTTTATTTGAAAAAACTGTTCCCCGTATATTAGTATGCTCTATATCGCACTGTTTAAAATCGCTTATTAAATAATTTTCAATTTTGGCGGCAATTTCATTACTGGTGTTATTTTTATGAAAAACCTTTGTACCGCTATATATAGTTTCCTGAAACATAAGCTCATCTTTAAGCAGTATGGGCCTGATTTTAATTTTAGAGATCCCTTCAGACTTACGTGGATTGCTTATTATCATCTGGTATAAGCCTCTGCCTAAGACATTTTCAAGCAAAATTGTAAATTTTTTATCCATTTTATCATCCCTTACCACTACCATACCCGCAAACTTTTCTTTCCCTAAAAAAGAGTTGACCAACGGCCAACTCTTTGGCATGCCGGTCACCCGGCAAATTTACAGTGGCATTCGCTATGTTTCTATTTTAATCAGAATAAGTTAAAAGCTCAACTAAAATTTTAAAATTCCCTTATTATTTGCATGTCGTTTTTTATAAATTTCATAATAAAGCAGTACCTGTACAAATTCTTCTATCCCTTCCCGGGGTTCTTCTGTTTCCATTTTCCTAATTCTGTCCATAACAGCCTGTGTCAATTTATACAACTGCCATTTATCCGGATATTCATCGTAAATGCAGCTTCCTTCATAATCCATTGTATTTAAAATATCGACTATTACTTTTTGATATCGTTTTGCTTCAGCCGGATACATCTGCTGTAAATATTCCAAATCACGTGTTATGGTATCTTCCTCCTGATAATATAACGGAAGCGGATACGCCATATAAAACGGGAGAATTCTTGATTGATTCATATTACATGCCTTTTTGTTTTATCATATGCGTGGGAAATAAGTTTGTTAATTAAAAGGACAGGCTCGATTCCACCTGTCCTTTTAATTAATAACTTATGTTATTTAACCGCTTCAATTCTGGCAACCGCACGTTTAAGCGACATCTCGGCACGTCTCATATCCGTTCCGGGAGCATTCTCCCTGATTCGTTCTTCAGCACGTCCTTTGGCTTCCTGTGCACGGTTCAAATCAATTTCCGCCGGCCATTCTATTATTTCTGCAAGAATTGTTACCTTATCCGGTAAAACTTCTGCAAATCCGGCATGTAAAGCAGCTTCTTTTACATCACTGTCCTGAGTGATCGTTAAAATACCGGGAGCAATGATCATTGTCATCGGTATATGCTGTTTAAAAATACCGACTTCACCCTCTACGGTATTAAATTCCACCATTGACACCTCTTCCTCATAAAAAGTTCTGTCCGGTGTAATTACTTTTAATGTAAACTTATTATCATTTTCAGCCATACAGGTCCCCCTTATTTCGCGCGGGCAAGTACGTCATCAATGCTTCCTGCATTCAAGAAATGACTCTCGGGAATCTCGTCATGCTTACCTTCAAGTATCTCCTTAAACCCTCTAATGGTCTCCGCAATCGGTACATATTTACCTTCCAGACCGGTAAACTGTCCTGCTACGAAGAACGGCTGAGATAAGAATCTCTGAATCTTTCTTGCACGGGAAACAACCAGTTTATCTTCCTCGGAAAGCTCATCCATACCAAGAATTGCGATAATATCCTGCAATTCTTTGTATCTTTGCAGAATCTCCTGAACACCTCTTGCCACTTGATAATGCTCGTCACCTACTACCCTGGGATCCAGAATTCTGGATGTAGACTCCAATGGATCAACTGCCGGATAAATACCAAGCTCAACAATTGCTCTGGACAAAACGGTTGTTGCATCCAAATGCGCAAATGTGGTTGCCGGTGCCGGGTCAGTCAAGTCATCCGCAGGCACATATACAGCCTGAACGGAGGTAATGGAACCGTTCTTGGTAGATGTGATTCTCTCCTGAAGAGCACCCATTTCCGTCTGCAGTGTAGGCTGATAACCTACCGCAGAAGGCATACGTCCAAGCAACGCGGACACCTCTGAACCTGCCTGTGTAAAACGGAAAATATTATCAATGAATAACAATACGTCTTTTCCGCCCTTATCACGGAAGTATTCTGCCATAGTCAGACCTGTAAGTCCAACCCTCATTCTTGCTCCCGGCGGCTCGTTCATCTGTCCAAATACCATTGTTGTCTTGTCGATAACGCCTGATTCCTTCATTTCATAATACAGGTCGTTACCCTCTCTGGTTCGCTCGCCAACACCGGTAAATACTGAGTATCCACCGTGCTCTGTTGCGATATTTCTGATAAGCTCCTGAATAAGAACCGTCTTACCAACGCCGGCACCTCCAAACAGACCAATCTTACCACCCTTTTGATAAGGACATAAGAGGTCAACGACTTTGATACCGGTCTCCAACATTTCTGTTTCAGTAGCCTGTTCTTCAAACTTCGGTGCAGCCCTGTGAATCGGTTCATATGATACCTCTGTCGGAGCAGGTACATTATCGATAGGCTGACCTAAAACATTAAATATACGTCCCAATGTATTCTCGCCAACAGGAACGGTAATCGGAGCGCCTGTTGAAATCGCCTCCATACCTCTTACCAATCCATCGGTAGGCCCCATGGCAATACATCTAACTGTATCATCACCCAGATGCTGTGATACTTCTACAACCAATTCACTCCCATCTTTAAGAGGAATCTTGATTGCATCGTTGATTTCAGGTAAGTTTCCATCATAAAACTTAACATCAAGTACGGCACCGATAATCTGAGTGAGTTTTCCCCGGCTTTCGCCATTTTTCACTTCTGCCATCTTTTTTTCCTTTCACTCATTGTTATTTACTACGAAATAGCATTTGCTCCTGCTATAATTTCTGTTAACTCCTGCGTAATAGAGCCTTGTCTTGCTCTGTTATACATCAGCGATAAGTGATCTATCATTTCTTCAGCATTGCTTGTTGCGGAATCCATTGCCTGCATTCTCGCACCATTTTCACTGGCAACTGCTTCTATAAGACCGCCGTATATCAGACTGGTAACATACTTGGGAATAATCAGCTCTAATGCTTCATCATCCTCAGGCTCAAAATTCATAAGCGCCTTGCTTTCCTTTTGTGCTGTATCATCTTCCTTTTTCTCCGGTTCTACCGGAAGAAGCTTAAGCAGTGTAGGTTCATGCACAACCGTATTTTTAAAACCGGTATAAGCAAGATAGATTTCGCCGAACTCGCCATTGGTATATGCCTCCAGTATTTTGGAACTCAATGCCATTGCATCTACATAGAGCGGTTCCTCGATGATGCCTGAATAATCCTCATCCACTACTTCGTAACCGTATCGATTCAGAGCATCCCTTCCCTTTTTACCTATTGCATATATACGTAAGTCTTCTTTCTTTAAATCACCCTTTGTTATAAGCTTCACAACATTGGAGTTATATCCGCCGGCAAGTCCTCTGTTAGAGGTTATAACTATAACTGCCTTTTTGCCGGATTCTCCGCCGCGAAGATAGGGATGATTAAGATTTCCTGCCTTAGCCAGCATTGAAGTTACTGTCTCATACATACAGTTAAAATATGCCTTAGACTGTTCTGCGCGCTGTTTTGCACGCTGCAGTTTAACAGTAGAAACAAGTTTCATGGCTTTGGTAATCTGCTGAGTACTTTGAATACTTCCCCTACGCCTTTTAATATCTCTCATTGAAGCCATAGCGTCACCTTCCACTTCCTACTATTTATTTAAACTGCTCCTTGAACTCTTCAATAGCTTTCTTAAGCTTGCCCTCTACTTCATCGGAAATCGATTTCTCTGATGCAATTGAATTTGGTATCTCGGGATATTTGGTATCAATAAATTCAAAGAATTCTGTTTCAAATCTTGTTATATCCTCTACCGGTACATCCAAAAGATACTTATTGGTTGCAGCAAAGATAATGATAACCTGATACTGAACAGGCATCGGCTTATACTGCGGCTGTTTCAATATTTCCTTGATCCTTTCACCCTGTGCCAGTTTCTCTTTAGTATCGGCATCAAGCTCTGAACCGAACTGTGAGAAAGCTGCAAGCTCACGGTACTGTGCCAACTCCACACGGATAGGCGCTGCAATCTTTTTCATAGCCTTAATCTGTGCCGCACCACCAACACGGGATACGGAAAGTCCGGCATTTACCGCAGGTCTGAATCCGGAGTTGAACATCTCGGTCTCAAGATAAATCTGTCCGTCAGTAATTGAAATAACGTTTGTAGGAATATAAGCTGATACGTCGCCTGCCTGTGTCTCAATAATAGGAAGCGCAGTCAGTGAACCTCCGCCATATTCTTCACTCATTCTTGCCGCACGCTCAAGCAGTCTTGAATGCAGATAGAAAACGTCACCAGGATAAGCCTCACGTCCCGGCGGTCTTCTAAGCAGCAAGGAAAGTGTACGGTATGCAACAGCATGTTTACTCAAGTCATCATATACTACGAGAACATCCTCTCCGTTCTCCATCCATTCCTCTCCGATAGCGCAGCCGGAATACGGTGCTATGTACTGTAACGGTGCAAGTTCACTTGCCGAAGCCGCAACTACGGTTGTATAGTCCATTGCACCGAACTCTGTTAAAGTTTTAACAATCGAAGCAACAGTTGAAGCTTTCTGTCCTATAGCAACATAGATACACTTAACTCCCTGTCCCTTCTGGTTTATAATTGTATCGATGGCAATTGCAGTCTTACCGGTCTGCCTGTCACCGATGATCAACTCTCTCTGTCCTCTTCCGATAGGTACCATAGAGTCAATCGCTTTAATACCTGTCTGCAACGGTGTATCAACCGATTTTCTTGTGATAACGCCCGATGCAACTCTTTCAATCTTACGATACTTATCAGTCTGTATAGGACCTTTGCCGTCAATAGGCATTCCAAGTGCATTTATAACACGTCCAAGCATACAGTCTCCTACAGGTACCTCAACAACCCTGCCGGTTGTTTTAACAATATCACCTTCATTGATATTGTTCTGGCTTCCAAGAAGTACTGCGCCGACATTATCTTCCTCAAGGTTAAGTACCATGCCGTAAACATCGCCGGGAAACTCCAGCAATTCACCCTGCATTGCATTCTCAAGTCCATGCACTCTGGCGATACCGTCCGCAACCTGAATAACTGTACCGACATCCGATACTTCAAGAGCTGACGCATATCTCTTAATTTGATCCTTAATGACTGAACTGATCTCTTCTGGTCTTAAAT